>CP166960.1:1380518-1718646 GCA_041447175.1 Candidatus Bathyarchaeia archaeon
ATGCCTGGGGTGTAGAGTATGAATAGTTGTAGGGCGAAGGAGGAGAGTATTGCGTACCAGAGGTATTTGTTTTTGAATATGCCGACTTTGAAGACGGGGTATTTGTAGGAACGTGAGGAGAGTGCGATGGCGAGTTCGATTAGGATCATGGCGGTTAGGAGTTGGGTGCGGGCTTCTAGGAGGTTGTATTCGCTGACCCAGGGTTGATGCATAAAGTACGCTAAGAGGAGTAGTGTTGAGGTGAGTGCTGGGGATGCGACTAGGAAGGTTTTGATGTCGCGTGTGAATATGCTTTCTTTGGGTTTGCGGGGTTTGCGTTCCATGAGGTCGGGGTCGCCGGGGTCTACGCCTAATGCGATGGCGGGTAAGCCGTCGGTGACTAGGTTCATCCAAAGCAGCTGCACTGCAGTTAACGCTATAGCGGCACTGCTGACTGTGGCAGGGTCAGAGCCTGGAGTAAACGTTGCGGCCAGGGTTGGAACCAGGACGACGGCGATGAACATGACTAGGATTTCCATGATGTTGCACTGCAGCAAGTAAGTGAGGTATTTTTTGATGTTATCATAAATTTCCCTACCCTCCTTGACTGCTTTGACGATGCTAGCAAAATTATCATCCGCCAAAACCATAGAAGCAGCCTCCTTGCTAACTTCCGTACCAGTGATACCCATAGCAATGCCAATGTCTGCTTTCTTAAGCGCCGGAGCATCATTAACGCCATCACCAGTCATAGCCACAACTTGGTCCCGTTGCTTCCATGCTTGGACGATGCGCATTTTATGTTCAGGCGCAACCCGAGCATAGATAACCACGTTTTCGACTACGTCGAAGAGTTGTTGGTCGCTCATTTTTTCAAGTTCGGTGCCGGTGAGGACTTTGCCTTCAGTGCTGCCTTCACCCAGTAGGTTGAGTTCTTTGGCGACTGCTGTGGCGGTTAGTTTATGGTCGCCTGTTATCATGACTACTCGGATGCCTGCTTTTCTGCAGATGGCGATGGCGTCTTTGACTTCGTTGCGGGGCGGGTCAATCATACCCATAATCCCCACAAAGATGAAGCCTTGCTCGATGGATTCATCAAATTCAGCCGCGCCTTTTGGCAGCTCTTTGTAGGCAAAACCCAAGTTTCGCAATGCCTGAAGCGCCATAGCTTCAGTGACTTTTCGCAGGTCGGCACGTTGCTCTTCGGTTAGTTTGACGACTTTACCATCTAGCAGAATCTGGGTGCATTTATCCAGCACAATTTCAGGTGCGCCCTTCATGTAGGCGAATTTTTGGTTTCCTGCCGTGTGGATGGTGGTCATGCGTTTGCGTTCGCTGCTGAAGGGAACTTCTGCGATGCGGGGTTCTTGCTGGTCAAGTTCCTGCTTAGATAAACCAGCTTTTGCAGCGGTAACGATGAGGGCACCTTCAGTGGGATCGCCTTTCACGGTCCATTTCGGGGTTTGCTCATCTTTTTCAAGGGCAGAGTCGTTGCAGAGGGTGGCGATTTTTAGGAGTTTTTTGAGTTGTACGTCGGGGGTTACTTGTTTGTTTTCGATTTCAAAAGTGCCTTCCGGTGCATACCCGATGCCAGTGACTTTGACGGCGGTGTTGTTAGTGTAAATGCGTTGGACGGTCATTTCGCCTTTAGTCATGGTACCAGTTTTGTCGCTGCAGATGACGCTGGTACAGCCTAAGGTTTCTACAGCGGGCAACCGCTTTACGACGGTGTTGACTTTCGCCATGCGGTACATGCCAATGGCTAAGGCTCCCGTCACGATGGCGGGCAGCGCTTCGGGCACTGCGGCTACGGCGAGGCTGACCGCCCACAAAACCATGTCCAACACAGGGCGTTGCTCAACCACAATGCCAACTGTAGCAACACCTACACAGACGGTGATGGCAAGGATGCCGATCCATTTACCCACTGAAGCCAAGCGACGCTCCAGCGGTGTCTGCTCGGTTGTGGTTGTTTGAACCATCTGGGCGATTTTGCCAAATTCAGTATCCATGCCTGTCGAGGTGACGACGGCTTTGGCTCTGCCAAAAGCGACGATGGTTCCAGTGTAGACCATGTTGCGGCGGTCGTTGAGTTGTGCGTTTTCGGGAAGAGGCGCCACCGATTTATCGACTGCGGCAGATTCGCCGGTTAATGCTGCTTCTTCCACCTTGAGGTTATGTGCTTCGATTAATCGTGAATCCGCAGGGATTTTGTCTCCCGTATAGAGCAGCAAAATGTCGCCGGGGACAAGCTGGTTGGCGGGAATTTTGACTTCTTTGCCTCCTCTTATGACAAGAGCCGTTGGGGCAGTCATTTTCTTTAGGGCTTCCACGGCTTTTTCGCTGCGGTATTCTTGTGTGAAGCCCAGAGTTGCGCTGGCTATGACTATGATTAAGATGATGATTGCGTCGACGGTTTCGCCGATGACTATTGAGAGCCCGGTGGCGACAAGCAGAATTATCATCAGCACATCGGTGAATTGGCCTAAGAACAGTTTGATTGGGGATTTGCCTTTTGCTTTTTTTAACTCGTTAAGGCCGTATGTGGATAGGCGGGTTTGGGCTTCGGTTGAATCTAAACCGTTTTCGCCGGTTTTGAGTTCTTCCATCGCTTCTTCAGGCTTTAATGAGTGCCAAAGCTTCACTAGTTACAACCCCAGTTTCAGCTAAACGTTCACCTCAGCCCCTATAGCTTTTTCTGAAAAAACCGTCCTGATTTAATTTTGAGTTTGCCGTTTGTGTTTAAAAAATCCCCTGAGGAGAAGTGTTTGGATGAAGGATAAGCTACTTTATTTCAGGGAGTGTAAGATTGCTGCTTAAGTCTTATATGTGAAAATGATAAAACTATCAGTACAATCAGAAGGCGAAAACATGACCAAAAACATACAAGCCTTAGCGCTTGTAGGAGTATGTGCCGTTTTGGTGATAGCCAACGTAGCAAGCATCGCATACTATAACCCACTGGTTGCAGACAAAGAGTCTCAAATTTCCTCCTTGAACATGCAAGCAATCTCGACACAGTCCCAGATTTCGGACCTTCAAAACCAAAAGGAAACCTTGCAAAACGAGGTCTCTGCACTAAACAGCGAAATCGTGCGTCTTAACGGAGTGATTGAAGATCTGAAAAACCAAGCAGCCCAAAGAGACTCAGAGATGGCAAACAAAGACAGATATATTGACGGCTTAAACAGTCAAATTCGAAGTTTGGCTGATGAAGTGAACAACTTGAATAGCCAAGTTTCAAATCTGGGCGGTCAAATTACCCGGTTAAGGTCGGCAAATATAGTTACGGCTTTGGGGGCTAATGAGATTTTGAATTCAACACCGCATCACCTCTACATATCTGGTTCGGTCATAAACACGGGTGGCGGAATGGCGTACGATGCAGGTTTGCAGTGGTTGCATATACCGTGGCGGGGGAGTTAGCGATTAACATGACCGTTCCGTTCTCGGGCACGTTTGGCAGTGGTCCAGGCGAGAGCAGCTCAGTGCAGCTTTCAATGGTGGGTACTGCAGAGGAAGTTAATGTGAGGGTCAACATATTCCACGAAGGCGTTTTGGGGTCTTGGGAAATCACGCCTGTTTGGAAAAACCCTCCATAACCCACTTTTATTTGGAAACCTTGCGCATTTTTTCAGTTGGGTCGAAAGGTTCTTAAGTGAATAGGTCTTTCTCCTAACGGCAACAGCATCCAATTCACAGTTAAGCATAAGACATGCCTTATTCTGGAAATAGGCGGTTTGTGCGAACTGAAAAGGTTAAAATACTCGAATAGAGAGGTGAAAAGATATGGAAAACATATACGCAGCAATGCTCCTTCATAAGGCAGGTAAAGAAATAAACGAAGAAACCGTTACTGCAGTTCTAAACGCCGCAGGCGTCACCATTGACGCAGTCCAAGTTAAAGCCCTTGTTGCTTCACTCTCTGAGGTTAACATTGACGAGGCAATCAAAGCAGCACCAACCATGATGGCCGCGGCTCCAGTTGCAGCAGCACCAGCAGCAGAATCAAAACCAGCCGCTCCAAAGGAAGAGAAGAAGAAAGCTGAAGACGAGAAAGCCAAAGAAGAAGCAGCACTTGAAGGATTAGGCGCTCTATTCGGTTAAACGCCAACCTTTCCATTTTTAAATTTCTTTTTCACACCCAAGAAAATTAGTTATTTTCGTTAATCAAAAAAGGTTCTTGAAGTGGTCAGCAGTAGGCTTAATTTTTCAGTAACAGCCACATTTTTCAATGTACACAGGTGAAAAGCAGACAAACAGCAAAACCTGAACTCAGTTACAAACTGGCAACTAAAAAGGGGAAGTGGCGTAAAAAAGGAAATTTAGGCAGTTGGTGGGATAGAGGAGTTTTCTGGTTGTGCTGGTTGAGGCTCGGGCACAGGCGCAGCGGGTTCGATTTTTGGAGTTTTGCCTCGCTCAAGAGCCATCTTTACTAAAACTACGGGCAACCAGCCCAGCAGAATAGGCAACGTCGCGGGTAACGCGGGAACAGGAAGAGCAGCAGTTAACTCTGGATTGAGCAGTATAAGCTCAAACAAGCCAAAAGAAAACGCCATTAGTAACAGCGAAATGACTGCGGTTTTTCTGTTGTACTTCTTCATCGTCTGACTAGCCAGTACCCCCGCGAAAAAGAAGTCGCCTAAACCTAACTGGGTAATTCGGATGCCTCCCTCTAAGAATACAAGGGGAATTGTGGGAAACGCCACCAAAACGGGGAGACCAAGCCCTGAGATGTGCTGGGCTGCAACCACCATGGTTTGGGTGACCCAGACTAGAATGATATCCATGCCTGTGAGAAGACCTGCAAAAATGAAGGTGGTTTTCCAGTTGAACAGGCTGCTTAGGTAAATCACGATGAGTATAGCGAAGGTTATGCCGTAAACATCCAGCAAGTAAGGGAACCACAAACTAGTGGAGCTGAAGAAGGCAAAAAGCATCAGAAACAGCACCGGCGGCAGTGCAGCCAGATACCAACGTTGACCTTTACTGGGGGAAATTCGGGAGTATATTAAAGCAAAAAGTGCAGTTGCAGCCAAACAGGTGAACGCGAGGATGCCAAAGAATTTCAGGTCTGCAGGCATCACGCCCAGAAAAGCTGCGACGATTGCTAAAACGCTGGCGACGACAAAGCCTAAACAGTAAAGCGCCGTAAAATGCGGTCTTAAGTCGGAGAAGGCGTAGGTGACCATGAACAAGAGTGAACTGTAGCTGAACAGGAAAAGCGCTAAAATAGCCATGCTAGGTATAAACACCATGATAGAGACGGCAACACCAATCATTATGACAAGCAAAGCAGAGTCACTGTTTTTAAATTCGCGTTCTTCAACGGTGGCTTTCAGCTTCTTTTCTGCTTTGCTTCCAAGGGTCATGGCTACAAATGTTACTATGAACAGTATTGTGGGCATTAAGATATCAAAGTTCATAGAAGTCAAACTCGCCAACAGACATTTAATCCTTACTCAAATCAAAAACACATTGACATGTCAACACGATGCAGAAATGTAAAAAATAAAGACGAAATAGAGGATTAACGAAGTAAGATGTTAGCTAATTAGCTTAATATCTCCGTGGTGGTCTTCGTTTAGCGTAGCACTCACGACAGTAAACTGGCCTACTACCATCAGGCTTAAAAGGAACCTCACATTCCTTCCCACAGTCAGAACAAGTCGCCTTGTGCATCTCTCTTGGATATGACATTACTTTTTCACTTCCTGTTACGTTTGGTGCAAACTTATTTTTTTGCACAACCCAATACGTGCAAGCTCAGGTTTAAACTTATCCATACAGCTGAACAGATGTTCTATAGAATTTGAGCCGTTCCAAGCAAAGATAAAGCAAGAGTAAACCTAAAACCGCTTCAGAATTATTTTTGAGAAAATATCAGCCAAAAAACCTTCGCACATTCAGGCAATCAGCGAAAAAGGGAATTACCGCTGATGGCATCACAAACACAAAACCCCTCTCTGAGACCGATAGACCCCACCTGGGACATGATGCATCAGCGAAGAAACACCCTTTTTTATGGTGCTGGAGTAAACTTGTGGAAAGCCCCAGCGGACTCAGCCTCTTTACGTGCAAACCCGGTATCCCGTCGCCTTGCCCAACCTTCTTTGCCGATGACAATTGGAGTTGGAGCGGGAGCTGAATCGTTCTTGCGTGGCGGACGGTTCGTGTTTGCGGGTTTCTTGCTGTGCTTAGAGAAACATTCCTTACAGTAAACAGGCTTGCCTTCAGTCGGCTTGAATGGAACCAACGCAATTTTTCCACAGTCAGTGCATTTTGCTTCAAACATTGTTTTCTGCGACATCTTTTCACCTCGATTAAATTGACAGGTAATTGAAAAGCAATTATTTCAATTATCATCCCAGCAGAGAAGACGCGGCAAACTTAAAGGTTATCATCCTGTTCAACAAAAAACCTCATGCATTGAACAAAAGCACAATCAAACTAGCTCTCCAAAACAGCCAAAATCATGCAGATTCTACAAACTGCACATTCAGCACAGCCAACGTCGCCAAAAATGCTTCTTCAGTCCGCACCGTTTCGGTTCCCTGCCCAGGCACCGTGTTTAAAACATAATTCACCAAGTCATTCAAGTTTACGCCTTCATCACGCGCAATTTCATGCAGCCCCTTTGAGGGGGCTCCGAACAGAACAAGGATGCTTTGGGCTTTTTTCCAACTCACATGAAGCCGCGCGGCGGCGTCTTGAAGCCGAGTTGCAAACTTGGAGGTGCCCAGAGTTAGGTCGAATTTTCTTCGTTTAAGTAACTCAACAAGACCACCCTTCACCACTGAAACTGTGTAACCCCAGTAGTCAGGCGCTGCTTCACGGTCAGCAACTTGAACCTCCACGGGAGCAACCGTTTTGATGACCTGCACAGTTAAACGTTTGTCAAGGGCAGCCTGCACGTTTGGAAGCAAAACCAGTTTTTCCACGCCGATGTCCACCAAGGTGCCCGCTTTTGATTTGGAAACAGCCACGCCTTCACGAAACTCACCCATCCGCAAATCACGAAGCTTACTTTGTAGCGGATGATGCGGCGTACGTAAAGGCGGCAAAATCCCCGCGTACTGCAATTCAGGTTGCAACCCAAAAAGGCGCTTGCGCAGATACTGGGGCGTCTCCATGTAACGCAGCAAAAGCGCAATCAGGTCCAAGTCACGGCTCTGATTGGCTTTGAGGTCGTCAACGTAAACGATGATTTCGTCCACGCGGAATATCGCGGCGGCGCGTCCGATGAAGCCGATTTTGGAGGTTTTTTCGCGCAGGTGCGGTGTGTCGGCTATAAATGAGGCGGGAATTGCTACAGCCAACCGATGCTTTGCCATGTTTATCACGTACATCTGAGCGAAGCAGACGTCCAGATTATAGATTCAAAAACCAAATATAAATCTACAGAGATTGTGTTCGTGGAGATACCGTTGACAAGTTCGATTCTTGACGATTTGGCAGGTATGCAGAAGATCGACAAACAAAACGCGGTCGACTTCTACGTTAAAGCCGCCAGCCACTACAGGGAATCAGCCGCGAACGCAGCAAAAATAAAACCGGATTATCCAACGCCTGAAAACGTGATTTTGGCGGGTATGGGCGGCTCCGCAATAGGCGGCGAACTGCTCAAAGATTACACGCGCGCCACCATCAAGGTGCCTATAGAAATCAGCCGTGAATATCACCTGCCCGCGTATGCAGACGAGAAAAGCCTCGTGGTTTTGGCGAGTTACTCGGGCGACACCGAGGAAACGCTCAGCAGCTTTGTGGATGCCCTCCGCCGGGGATGCATGGTTTTCTGTGTGAGTTCAGGCGGCAAACTCATCAAATACGCCCAGAAACTTAACGTGCCCCATCTGCAGGTGCGTGCAGATATGCCGCCGCGTTCCGCTATGCCTCACATGTTCATGCCTCTGCTGTCATGCATGGAAAAGCTGGGTATGATACCCGATTTTTCTGCAGAGTTCACAGAGACCGTATCGCTTTTGGAAAAAATAAGTGCCGAGAATGAACCAAGCAAACCCGCCAGCAACAACTTTGCCAAGACATTGGCATTGAACCTGAATGGCGTCACCCCAGTGGTTTATGGGTTTGGCATCTATCGTGGCGCATCGTTACGCTACAAACAGCAAATTAACGAAAATGCTAAGATGCCCGCCAAATGTGAAAGCTTTAGCGAACTAAATCACAACGAGACTATGGGTTGGGAAGGCGCCAAAGAACTCGCCAAAAACTTTGGGGTGGTTTTTCTGCGTGACAAAGCCGAGCCAGTTGAGATTACTAGCCGCATCGAAACCACCAAAGCTTTGATGCAGCCTTCGATGCAGAAGATGTTTGAGGTTTGGGCGCAGGGAGAAAGCTGCCTTGCCAAGATGCTCAGCACCATTCTGGTGGGTGACTTCACCAGCATCTACCTTGCTATGCTTCGCAACGTGGATCCCACTCCAGTGGACACGGTTACGGTGATGAAGGAAAAAATCGAGCAAAACGGCGTAAAACAAAAAATCCTTCAGGAACTGGAAAAGTTCGCAAAATAGTCGCCGCAGCCGCAGGTTTAGGCTTTGGAAAAGCTTAACCGCTGAAGCGTGAATAGAAATGTGAGTTGGATGGAAACCATGCGTGGGAGTCACATTTCGAGTTCCCGCTTGTTTCTGTATTTAGGAATTGCACTTGTCGCAATAGCGGTTGTTTTGTTTCCAACGCGGATTCCCCTTCAGGCTCAACCCAGAGATGTAGACTACTTCGGGGTGGGGTGGCTTTTTGCACCCATAGTCGGCGTCTGGGGATTAGCAAGCGTTGTTCTGGGGCTGGTGCAGTCTTCGGCGC
Organism: Candidatus Bathyarchaeia archaeon; assembly: GCA_041447175.1. Classification (NCBI taxonomy): domain Archaea; kingdom Thermoproteati; phylum Candidatus Bathyarchaeota; class Bathyarchaeia (SeqCode); species Bathyarchaeia archaeon. The sequence goes on from CP166960.1 coordinate 1,389,321, forward strand.
CTAAAAGAAAAATCGAAAGTTACCTTTTGCCTCTTTTGGCATTTGTCAGCGTCAGCTTGGCATACGCCGCTTATTTGGCGGTGTTTTTTGGTTCAGGCATAGGGTTAAGCGTTGGAAGAGGCGAACCGTTTTTCTGGCTATACTTCGGCTTGATTCTTGCCCCCAGCCTACTAATGTATGCTTCCGCGGGGAAGTATCTGCGGACAAAAACAGAAACAGGTGTTATTTTCGGAAACAAAAAATTGAGGACAGCCGCGTTTGTGTTGCTGGCTGCGGTGCCCTTGTCTTACACGGGCGGGTTCTTTCTTTTGATGCTGCTGCTTTAGCAGTTAAGCGTTTTGAGCGATGAATTGCTGGAAGACTTCTTCAGCAGCTTCCAACGCCAAAAGCTTGGGCGGATGCTTAAACCCATAAGCGCAGACCGCTTCCACAGGGCCTTTCTGTTTCTTGTTCAACGCCAGCTTGACTGCTCGGACAACATCCAAGAGGACGCTGCCAGCGTTGGGGGCGTCAACGGTGCTGAATTTGAGGTCTATGCGCATGGGGGCACCGCAGAAGTATGACCCGCTTATCCAGAAGTAACTGTCCCGTTTGTTCTGCAAGAAATCCACGTAGTCCGTGCTGCCAGCCACAACCTCAGTCTTGTAGGGCAACGAAGAAGCAACGGCTTCAGTTTTGATGTTGCGTTTCACGTCGCGTGTGCGTTCCATGGTGTCAAGGGATTCGGTTCCGCCGCCCACATCTAACTGGTAGGTTTCGTCGATTTTTACGCCGTTTTTGCTCAGCAACTGCAGCAGGGTCTTGTGCAAGGCGGTGGAGCCCACTTGGTCCACAAGGTCGTCGCCCACAAGGGGCAAACCCGCCTCCTCAAACCGGTTAGCCCACGAGGAGTTGCTGGCGATGAAGTTGGGGGTGACGTTTATGAAGCCGCATCCTGCCGCGATAGCTTGCTCAGCGTAGAATTCGGAGGCTTTGGCTGCGCCGCTGGGCAGCAGGTTAACCGCGATTTCTGCGCCTGCTTGCTTCAAAACGGAGGCAACATCGCAGTCGGGGGCGCTGCTTAATTCGACGACTGTTTTGGCTGAGTCGCCCACGCCGTCCAACAGGGGACCTTTCTGCACGGTTACGCCCGTGGAGGGGACTTCGGCTGCTTTGGGGGTGTTGTTTGGTGGGGCAAACAGGGCTTGGGCGAGGTCTTTGCCGACTTTGCGTTCGTCTACGTCAAATGCCGCGACGACTTCTATGTCGGTTGGTGTTAAGCCGCCTAAGCTGGGGTTTCGCAGCCCATTCATGCCTGTTTTGCTGTAATATTGGAGTCCTTGGATTAAGGCTGAAGCGCAGTTTCCTACGCCGATTAATGCAACTTTAGTTTTGGGCATTCTTCGCCACCTTCGGGGTTTTCTTATTCACGTTTGCCTATAAAAGGCTACGCTGCAAAACTCCGAGCAAAAGAACGGGCAGACGCGCAGTTCACAGGGAAGGTTAGGGTTAAATCTGAACAAGTTTGGTTGAAACTATTTATAACAGGCTAAAACCTTCTTAAGGAAAGACGTTAAGGCGAAAAAAGATGAAGCAGAAAACCGCAATAATAGTCACATGCCTGCTGTGCCTCTCAACGCTTTTTGTGGCTGCTTTAACGGTGAACGCAGCAATTCCCACAGAAGTAGATGGACAAATAACAGATTCAACCACGCCAACCCCCACAGCTACACCCCAACCGTCAGAATCAGATGCCCCAGACCCAATCTACTACGTAATCGCCGCCATATTCACCGCCATCGTGCTGGCTGCAGTAATCTCAGCGTTGCGACGCAAAAACCAAAATTAATCAGGGTTCAAGAGTTTACTGCTAACAAAGTTTGTTATATACTTGCACACGCATACTTTCTCAAGGTGGGGAAACTGAAATGAAGGTTTTCAAAAAACCTGGACCAGTCAACACCGATGCGGTTGCAGAAATCGCGGCAGCCGCTGCGGGGAGGGTTGACTGCATCGTGGTGGCGTCCATCACAGGAAGCAGCGTCCTAAAAGTTGCCCAGAAAATTAAGGGCAAAGAAGTAGTCTGCGTCACTTGCCCGCAAGGCATGTACTGGCAAGTCAAAGAAATGAGAGAGGATTTGTTTGCGGAAATTCCCGAGCTAAAAGACCAACGGGACGAATGGATAAGGAAAGGGTTGGAAAAGGTCCCCATGTACTTGACGCCCGAGAACAAAATTAAACTGCAGCAACTTGGCGTGCAGATTGTCCAAGGAACCATCCCGCTTTTTGGCCCCAGCTTCTCCATGAGAATGCACCTGCAAAAGACAACGGCATTGGATGTGATGGCAAAGACGCTGGAGCTGATTTCCACGGGAACGCTTGTTTGTTTGGAAACGGTGCTGATGGCAACTGACGCAGGGATAATACCGGAGCAAAAGAGGGTTTTGGCGTGCGCAGGCACAGAAATAGGTTTGGACACCGCGTGGATAACAAGAAACTGCCCTTCAGCCCAACTCTTCCACCCCACCGAAGGCTTCCGATTTCTAGAATGCTTAGCTAAACCCGAGCTTGCACAAATTCCACGCATCAACACAAAATACCTAAGCTAAAACGAACCACCCAAAAAACACGTAGACAGGGGTTTGGGAGAAAGGTAGGCTACCCCCATGGTTAAGTCTTAAAACTAGGTCTTTTCAGTTTTGATGCTGGAACCTCTGCTTTCTCGTGAAAGTATAGCGCCAAGCAAGATGGGTATGGCAAGGAATACTGCTGTGAGGGCCGTTTGAGGGAATTCTGGAATCGTAGGTGAAGAGTTAGGTTCTATTGCTGATTGTTGGGTTGGGGTGGTGGTTGATTCTTCAACTATGAAGGTGTAGGGAGATGTTGTTATGTTGAAGAACAGGTGGTCGGGAGGATACACAGTTGAATGGTATAAGCTTGCGTTTATTGTGATTTCGTGATAACCCTTCTCCAAGTGGGAAATGTTCACTGAATATGAAAAGGATGGATTAATGGTAAAATTGTTTTCGGGTCTTTGATAAAAGACGTCAGTAGCCGATTGATTGGGCGTAACTTCTACGAATGGTCCATCGTCTATGCTGTAAGCGTAGTATCCATTCAATGCTCGAGGGATATCGAAGAAGGGGAATCTTGGATACTCTGTCCAGGTTATGTTGAAGTTTAGAGGCAGTGTATCAATGTAACCTGTTTTGTCATTGGGACTGTTCATTGTTATGTAGAAGGAGCAGTAGTTCAGACTAGAATTCGTTCCATAGTATCCTCTTCCGTAGAAATGGGTTACTTGGGCATTAGCCACGGATGAATAAAGTCCCATGACAAAGATTGTTACAAGCACTGATGCGATTATTCTTACCCAAGTGCTCATGCTTTCTATAAAGTTAGGATTAACCTAAAAGCCTGTTTGTAAAAGTTTCTTGTGTCAAAAACCTGCACACCCAAACGTTCTGTCTGCAACAAAAACATGAACCTATTTGCCGCCTATTAGCATCCAAATAACAATTCATTGCAGAACCTATAGAGGGGTAGGTCGAGGCGGAGGCTTCGGCAGGAAAAACGGGAGGGGAAGGGGTCTACCAGAAACGTAGCTGACCTACCTCAACAACCGACCAATCAGGACAAAATCAACGACAAAAGCACTAGTAAACTTTAATTTCCGACTCGCGGTTAAGCAATGAAAAGGTTGGCTGAAATTGAGCGACAACGTCAAATGCGACAAAACAGTCTGTGACAAGTTCACAGCCATCAACGAGTTAGCCCGCAGACGCGGCTTTTACTGGAACAGTTACGAGATTTACGGCGGAGCAGGCGGATTCGTCACCTACGGCCCATTGGGCACCCGCCTTAAGCAAAACATCGAAAACAAACTCCGCGAACTCTTCGTCAAACAAACAGGCATCCTAGAAATGGAGTCCAGCGTAATCACCCCCGGCAAAGTGTTCGAAGCCTCAGGACACGTAGACCACTTCAAAGAACCCATGGTGGAATGCCTCAAATGCAACAAACGCTTCCGCGCCGACCACCTACTAGAGGAAAACACCCAAATCACTTCGGTGCAAGCCGAAAAAATGACGCTGGACGAAGTGCAAGCGGCGCTGGAGCAAAACGGCATAACCTGCCCCGACTGCGGCGGAAGCTTTGGACCACCCAAACAGTTCCTCACAATGTTCGAAACCACCATCGGCCCCTACTCAGGCGCCACCGGGTACGGCAGACCCGAAGCCGCACAAGGCATATTTGTAGAGTTTAACCGCCTCTACTCCGCGGCACGCGAAAAACTCCCCTTCGGCGTCATCCAAATCGGCCATGCACTACGCAACGAAATATCCCCAAGACAAGGCCTGCTTAGGCTGCGGGAATTCACCATCTGCGACTTGGAGTTCTTCTTTGACCCTGAAGAACCCTGCTGCCGCCCGCTAAAGGATGTGGAAAAAGAGGTTTTGCCCATTCTGGTTTGTGATAAACGAGAAAAAAACTGCGAAGACGTAACCAACTTCACCGTCAGAGAAGCCCTTGACAAAGGCATCATCCGTAGCGAATGGCAAGCCTTCTTCATGGCGTTGGCAAAGCGTTTGCTTACGGAAATTGGGGTTCCCGCCGAGCGGCAAAGGTTCATTGAGAAACTGCCCTGGGAAAAAGCCCACTACAGCAGCCAAAGCTTTGACCAAGAAGTGCTTTTAGACCGCTACGGCTGGACAGAAGTTTCAGGGCACGCTTACCGCACGGACTTTGACTTAGGCTGCCACATGAAAGCCAGCGGCGTAGACCTGCAGGTCTTCAAAGAATATCCCACCCCCATGGAAACCGAAAAGTGCGTGGTTAAACCGGTAATGGCGAAGATGGGTCCTGCATTCAAGAAAGACGCCGCCAAAGTCTGCGAGCTCCTCTCCAAAGCCGACCCCGAAGCAGTTTCCGCGGCGCTGGAAAAAGACGGCTTCTTCATCACTGACGGCTTTAAGGTGCTTCCAGAACATGTGCAAATAGCCAAGCAGAAAGAGGTTGTGCGCGGCAAACGGTTCATTCCGCATGTGGTGGAACCGAGTTTCGGCTCCGACCGCCTCTTCTACGTTGCATTAGAATACGCCTATGGACTAAAAGAGGACCGCGTAGTCATGGGTTTCCCCAAAAGCATAGCACCTTTGCAAATCGGAGTTTATCCTTTGATGAGCAAAGACGGCTTAGCGGAAAAAGCTCAAGAAATCCAAAAGCAACTGGTGCAAGCAGGTTTCATGGTGGAGTTTGACGAAGCAGGCTCCATCGGTCGACGTTACGCACGCGCCGACGAAGCTGGCATCCAGTTAGGCATAACCATAGACTACGAAACGCTCAGTGAAGGCACAGTGACGATACGTGACCGCGACTCGTGGCAACAAGTCCGCAGCGAAATCAAAAATTTACCCCAGCTACTTCAACACTATTTCCAGGGAAAAACAAAATTTGAAGAATTAGGCGTTTTACTGGAATGCTGAGAGCTATCTTTTTTAATGTACCCACGCACTATGGTTTAGAAAAATCAGTGTTGAATATGGACGGGAAATGAAAGTGGTACTTCCAGCTGAAACAGAAGAGCGTGTGAAACGTCGAGCCTTAACAGCCTGCCAAGACAACTTACGCAAGGTGCTGGAGGTAACTCGAAAAATCCCCCAAATGGCAGAACACTTCGCCAGCGGCGACAAAGCAAGCGCAAACCAGCTTTTTAGCCAAATCAAACAAGGCGAAGAAGAAGTCATCAAAGCCAGGCAACTGGTCAGCCAAGAACTTGCCGAAATAGGCGCCATCCTTTTAGCCAGAGAAGACTTCTTGCGGTTCACCAATTTAACCAGCGAAATCGCCGACTTCTCCGAAGGCATCGCCTTTTACCTTGTTCAACTCATGGAGCACAACTGGAATGTTCCCGCTGACGTCCGCCAAGACCTGCAAAAGCTTTCTGACGCCGTTTTGGAAACGGTGCTTAAACTACGGGAAACCATGATGGTTCTCAGCTACGGCTCAACCAAAACGCTGGAGAAAGCCAAAGACGTGGAAATCGCAGAACGCATCGTAGATGAATACTACCGCACATTATCCATTAAAGTTTTAAGCAGCAACCTAGATTTGCCCGCGTTGTTCATACTGCGGGATGTCTTGCAGCTTTTGGAGAATTCAGCAGACAAAGCTGAGGATGCTGCGGACGCAGTCAGACTGTTATCCTTCATAATGTGACCTGAAGGCGGTTAGCATGCTAAAGAAGTCTGAGCCTGAGAAAATCAAAGTTGAATTGCTAGAAAACTTTTTGGTCGTTTGGAACCCCGAGGAAGGCTCACAACTCTACAAAAACGGCTACTACGGCAAACCGTTAGGCATTGCAAAACCCAAAATCCCCGAATTCAACGTGCCCCTCATTTTGGATTTAATGGAAGGCATGTACTTAGCCGACAAAGGCACAGTTACAATTTTTGAGGGACCCACCAAACGCAAGGTTGGGTTAACAAAGCTCAAGCAGAAGGCAAAGCAGCTTTACGAGGAATTTGACGAAAAATACACCGTTTACCGCAACCTCAGGGAAAGCGGGTTAATTGTCACGCCAGGCATAAAGTTCGGCTGCGACTTCGCCGTCTACAAGTACGGTCCAGGCGTTGAACACGCCCCGTACATGGTGTCAGTGAAAACGGCAAACGCAGACATATCCGCCACCGAAATCGTCAAAGCAGGACGCTTAGCGACAACGGTACGCAAACGCTTCATCATCGCCGTCCCTGAAGCCGACACCAAAGAAGTAAAGTACCTGATTTTCAAGTGGTTCAAAGCATAAAATAAATACAGACGGCTAATTTGCCGTCAAAGTTTGGTTATTGAAGTCGCCGCGGGCGTGTTGATGGGGGTAGATTTTTGACTTGGTCACACTGCTACCTTCCTCAATGACAACATCGTCGGCAATTACGGCGATATCCGAAATCTTGGTCGGATGATGCGAACTTGAGGACACTGTGGTGTGTCTACCGATTATGCTGTCACGAATTTCCACATGGTCACCAATTGTGGCGCGGTCCATTATTGCAGAATTCTCCACCACAACCCCTTTTCCAATGCGAGTAAAGTTGTCGATACAAGAGTTCACGATTCGCACGCCATCCTCAATCTGGCAGTGCCGACCGATAAGAACGGCGCCTTCGATTTCGATTTTTCCCTGCTTAATTTTACGCACAATTTCCTGTCTGCGTATTGCGGCATCGTTGCTTTCGCCTTGTACCCAAATCTGTTTGTCGGGGCTTATCCTCCCGCCAAAGTCTGTAAGCATCTTAAAGCCGCCGTGCAACAGGTTTTTCATGGCGTCCAAATAGTTTTTTGGGGTACCCACGTCAAACCAGCTGCCTTTTAGCGTGTAGCCGTAAACGGGGCGTTCTGTCTGAGTGAGGTAAGGGATGAAGTCGTAGCCAAAATCTAGGCGGTTTTTGGTGCGTGTTACATCTTTTAGGGCTTTTTCCTTGAAAACCTTCTTGATTTCAGGCGAAACCACATACAAACCAGTGTTAGCAAGGTTGCTTGGGGCATCTTTGGGCAAGGGTTTCTCAACAAAACGGCGTATGCGGCTGTTCTTATCGATGTCTGCAATACCTAAACCTTCAACATTGTCAACTTCCCGAAGAACAATGGTCATGATGGCGCCTTTGTCACGGTGAAACTGCATGATGTCTTTGACGTTTATGTCAAATATGTTGTCGCCTTGCACGGCAAACACGGGGGTGTTAACGTCGTAGTAGTCCATGTTTATTCGGGCTGAGTCGGCGCTTCCGATGTCGTCAACGTTGGGTTGATATTTTATGTGAATGCGGGGTTTGATGTTGTATCGGACCGAGAAACCATACCCTGACTCAAAGTAATCGTATAGGTCGCGGTAGTTAGTGTATCCTTTTACGCCGAATATGAAGTGTCGTATACCCTGATTAGCAAGGGACAGCAAAGAAAACTCTACCAGTGGTCTGTTCAATAGGCGTATGCAGGCTTTGCTGGTCTCTGACGTAAGAGGAAGCAAACGGGTAGCTTTTCCGCCCACTGGAATGATGACACGAACTCTTTCTGGGTCGTAGCTGTCTCCTAAGAGAGGGGCATAGTTATCCGACAAAATAGTTCACCCTATATATTGGTAGTAATCTGATTTTGAATGTAATAACCTTTTTGAACATCAAAACAACACAAAACTACATTCAAACATACTACGCGAGCCTAAGTTTATCCAAAACCGCTTTCAGAACCACCGCGTTATTATGCTTAAGGTCTCGGGAGGAATAAACTAAGGTCACAATTCCTTTTTCCGCCTCAAGCTGCTTAATTTGGATAAGCAAAGCCCGTTTTGAAGCAAGCTCCTCTTGGTATTTCTTTTTAAATTCCGCCCACCGGTGGGGTTCCTGACTGAACCACCGCCGCAACTCTTCGCTGGGTGCAACCTCTTTCAGCCACAGGTCAAGTTTGGCTCGCTCTTTAGACATGCCGCGTGGCCACAAACGGTCAACAAGAAGACGAAAACCGTCTTCACGGGTAGGCGGGTCATACACCCGCTTTAGCTTGAGCAAAAACAGCACCATGCATAGTCTTTCTGTGAGTTCTTATAAGGTTTTGGTTGACCCTTCAGAAGGGTTCTTATGGTGAATTTTATAACCATGCTGTTAAACCTTAAAGGGTACAGCAGAAGGTTAGAGAGGTTAGAGAGGACATGAACAAACTCAGTGGTTTTGTTCGGCTAATGCGGCCAGTCAACTGCTTAATGATGGGATTTGCCGTGCTGGTCGGCGCGGTTTTAGCTAACTCTAACTTTTCGACGTTGAATTGGTTTCACGTCTTATTTGGCTTTTTGACGGGATTCACGTTTTGCGCTGCTGCAATGGTCATCAACGACTACTACGACCGCAAAATAGACGCCATCAATGAACCCCAGCGACCCATCCCAAGCGGCTTGATCAAACCCAAAGAAGCATTAGCCTTCATGGCGATGCTGGTAGCGGTGGGTTTTGTTTTTGCGCTTTTAGTTAGCCCACTTTGTTTTCTGGTTGCAGCCGCCTCTTTAGCTTTAACGGCTACCTACCTTACTGTAGGCAAACGCAGCGGATTGCCCGGAAACTTTTTGGTTAGCGCCTGTGTTGCCATCCCCTTCATCTACGGCAGCATCACCGTAATCGGAACCATCAGCCTAAACGTGGTTCTGTTTGCGTCGATGGCATTTCTTTCCAACACAGGCAGGGAAATCACCAAAGGTATTGTGGACGTGAAGGGTGACAGTGCCGAAGGCGTGAAAACCTTGGCAGTGCGGTTTGGCGAGAAGAGCGCAGCCGTAACTGCCGTGCTGTTTTTCATCTCAGCAGTTGCGTTGACGCCAGTCACGTGGTTTCTGGGTTTGGTCGGCGTCTGGTTTATCCCCTTCGTTTTGGTGACGGACATTGGGCTGGGAGTCTGCTCAACGATTCTGCTTTTGGACCATTCACGGGAAAAAGCAAAAAAAATCAAAAACGTAGTTCTGCTGCTGTTCATGTTTGGGCTGCTTGCGTACCTTTTTGGCGTTATAAAATAGCCCCCGGTTTAGCTTCTCACCTTTCAGTTTGCCCTGTGGGCGAACTCTTAAAAGCCTCTTTCTGCATAGTCACAGATGGACACCATGCGCAAACCGCTATTATGCCTCTTAATTATTTTCAGCCTCACGACAATATGCGTGACACTTGTTCAGCCAATCAAAGCTGCCTCTAAAACCATCACGGTGCCAGACGACTACGCCACAATTCGGACGGCAATAGGAAACGCCTCTGCGGGAGACACCATCTTTGTAAAAAAAGGCATTTACAACCAAACGGTAATCGTAGACAAACCGCTTTCGTTGATAGGCGAAGATAACCAGCAAACAGTTATAATTGGACCATACTTTGGAGGCACCAACACGCCACCTGCTGTTTCTGTACAGGCAAACAATGTAATCGTGTCAGGATTTAACATAACTCAAAGTTGGAACGGAATAACTATAGCCGAGAACTGCACAGGCTGCAAGATAACGGGCAATAACATCGAACATAACTTTGACAGCGGAATCTTAAGCCGCGGGCAAGCTGAAATAGTGGGCAACAACATAACCGAAAACCAAAACTGGGGAGTACAAGCGTGGTCAAACAACATCATAAAAGACAACAATATAACGGGCACTGGATACCCTACCTATTCCAGCTACTTCGGAGACGGCGTCTGGGTTCTCAAAGGAAACACAACTGTTCAAAACAACTTTATTTCAGACAACATAGCGGGGATAATTCTAGGCGATGGTGACTCATTTAACATCGTTGGCAACAACATAACAGACAACCTGGAGTTCGGTATAAAATTCACGTATAGCACAAACAACGTAACAGTTCATCATAACAACATCGAACTCAACAAAGTCGGCGTTATCTTGGATTATTCATCCTACACAGAGACCGCCACTTTGGGGTCGGGTAACGTGGTTTACAACAACAACTTTTACAACTGGCAAAACGTTGTGGTTCAACATGATTTTCCGGTTCATGTAGATTTTAGCGGTGTTGTGTGGGATAACGGTGAAGAAGGCAACCATTGGGCGACTTACTTTCCCAACTCCACGCAGCCAAATACTCAGGCAATAACGGGACCGTACATAATTGACGAAGCAAATGTGGACAATCATCCGCTTCCAAACGCTGTGGTAGTCCCGGAGATGCCTATGTGGGCAATAGCGGGGGCAGCCGTCGGTGTAACCGTGTTAACGGTTTTTGTTGCTAAAAAGCAGCAACGGACGAGTTAATAAACTCGGATAGGAGAACGGCAGAAGAAACACGAAAAGTTGCACTGTAGATACAAACAGATTCGCGGCAAACCCAGAAGCATTTTTAAGCGAATTAAGTTAAAACGTGCACAATCATCCAACTCAACACCCCGTACATATATACCTCCATGATTGATGGATGTTAACAATGCATAAGTACATGAAAGTGGTGAATCATTTAATTTGAGGAGATTAACATGTCTGAACGATTTGCCAAAAAATGGGAAAACAAAAAAGATGAAGGAAGAACTTACGGTGATGCGCTGCGGGATGCACAGCCACTTAAGCCTCGTTTAGACGCCGCCGTAAAAAAACTGGACATGCAAATAAGCCGGTTAGATTTAGCCAACGATAAATTCAGCCAAAAAGACAAAGCTCTCTTTGCCAAGCTGGTTGATGCATACACAAAACATGACCAAGCACGCGCCAACATATACGCCAACGAACTTGCAGAAGTCCGCAAAATGGCAAAACTAACCATGAATGCACGTTTAGCTTTAGACCAAGTTTCCCTCAGAATCAAGACAGTAAGAGAATTTGGAGACATAATAACCACCCTAGGCCCAGCCATCGGCGTTCTACGAAGCGTCAACGTCGGCATAGGCAGCGTACTACCCGAAGCAGAAAACGAGCTCGGCAACATAGGCGACATGCTCAGCGGCTTAATGGTGGAAGCAGGGTCAGGCTACGGAACAACCCTTAATTTCAACAGTGTCAACGATGACGCAGCCAAAATCCTCGCTGAAGCAGCCACCGTCGCAGAGCAGAGAGTCAACGCGAACTTCCCCGACTTGCCCGCAGGCATGCCAACTGGCTCTACAGAAGGAAAAACCAGAACCTAAACAGTTCTACCCTTTCTTTTTTGTCCTCCTACCTTCTTTTTGCCCCGTTTAATCATTTAAGATAGGCTACATTTGGACGTAAGAGCTGATTTTCTTCTAAAAACCACTATGCACCCAACGGTTACGGTTGCTATTACTAAAACTGCAACTGCAAGATTTGTTTCTGGGAATGTTGGAGTAGGCGAAAGTTCAGGCGTCCCTGTGGGGTCTATTGGAGATGTGGGGGTTGGGGTTGATGACGAGGGATGTGGTGTTGTAGGGGAGTTTTCTGTGGACGCGCCATAGCTTATGGTGAAGGTTTGGGTATCACTCCAGGCACTTGTTTCGCCATAGAAATACATGGAGCCAAGAGGCCCTTGGGTAAGGTTCTTTGTAATCCCCCCGTTCATTGCTACCACTTGAAAATCAACTTGCCCTCCAAGAGGAGCCTCTATATGCGCATTAAAGATTCCGTAAAAATCATCGCCAGTGGTAGAAAAAAGTTTAGCACGGTGTATTCTGAATCTGAGGGGGTGGGATATCCATCTGAGGCACGATAATCGTTCGCCACTCTTCGGTGAAGTGACCCTTTACGCGGATGTTATACACAAAGAAGGGGTTGTCAGAATTTGTGTTGCCACATCACTTTGCTGCGTTTACCATCAACGGTGCGTTCCCTGCGTCCAGTCAACTCCTCAACATACATGACGACACAGCAGCATTCGCGGAGGCGTTTGCGGTCCCAAAGTTTGCCGCCTTCCTCGACGGGTTTACGGTAAATCTCCTTGTACTTAGCGTGCAGGGCTTGGAAGAACTGCCAAATGGCGTCCTCGTCCTTTTCAACACGTGCCACTCCAGTGGCGATTACGCTGTCGTAGTCCAGGTGGCAAAGCGCATCGTAGTGGTAGCTGACTTCGCCCATGTGTTGGTCTACTTCAAAGCAGCATCGAGGATTCAAAGCAAGTAGGTCAAGTTTTTTGCCTTGCCATGCACAGTGGAACCCAATTTTTCCGTTGAGATAAGCAAAGTTGAGGGGGATAATGTAGGGGGTTTTGCCGTCGCTGAGTGCAAGTCTGCCGACTTCTGCACGGCTGAGAATCTGCTCCATCTCCGCTAAGCCCCCTTGCTCAAACTGGTTCTTCTTCACAACCATACGCTCCAGTTGATACTTAGCTTATTCAGGGGGTTGTATAAGTTTTGCCGAAAGCTGCATTCAACTCCCAGCAACTTGCCATATCGCATTAACAAAAAATTTAGAACACCCTTTTGAGCCAAAATGCAGTTTTCTGCAGCCAAGAGGCTTTGGGGGAACATGTTGTTCTAAGAATTGGGCTTATATGGTTGGGGCTCTAAATACGGTAGCGGAGTTGTAAAAGTTGAACTTGGAAAACGAGAACGAGTTGGAATATGCCTTACGCGGCAAAGCATGGAAAGTCTACTGGTACCTCCTCAAGAGCGGCACCCCCCAAAGCGTGCGCGAAGTGCAGCGGGCCCTTCACTTTAGCAGCCCCAGCGTTGCAAACCATCACCTTGAACAACTCCGCGAGCTAGGCCTAGTTGAGAAGCAGGAATTGGGCGGACACTACTTCTTGGTTGGCGACGTAAAAATCGGCGTGTTACGGCATTACGTGAAGCTTGGTAAACTGCTGTTCCCACGGTACTTCTTTTACGCGGCGTTCTCCACGACGTTTTATCTGGCTTACTTGTTGCTTTTTGTGCAAAGTTTCACTCAAGACACCCTTTTCGGAATAACGTTTGGTGCCGTGGTCTGCGTAATCTTCTGGTATGAAGCCGTCAGAGTTTGGTCCATGCGCCCGTACTAACTGATGGAACAAACTGTACTCAGGCTTAGCATAAAATAAACTCACAATAATGGTATAAACAGGTGAAAAAGATGGTTCAAAAACAAATCACAAGAAAAACGCCAATTTACGGCGTAGTCGGCATCCTCACAGCCATTATTCTAGTCGCCATGATTTACAGCTACAGTGCGCCTGCCCTCACCCCAAGCCCTTCGCCGATGTTAAACACCACACCAAATCCCTCGCCTTCATCAACATCGTCCCCCAACCCAAGCGATTTAACTGCTGCTTTGCCTACCCCTAACCAAAATGTGACGCCGATTCACAACTTTATGTCTTATACGGAACTCCAAACGTTTTTGGAAAACAACAGCAACACCAACACTTACTGGCTACGGGTAGCAGACCAAACACTTGGTGAAGGCGTCCCCATGCCAGCACCTGCCCCTACAAGCACACCCATAGCTACTTATGCTGCAAGTCAAGAGTCAGGAAAAGGACTCGATGGCAGTTACTCCCAAACTAACATACAAGTAGCAGGCGTTGACGAAGCAGACACCGTGAAAACCGACGGCAACTACATCTACCTCATCGCCAACAACACCGTCTACATAATAAACGCTGCAGCCGTTGACCCAAGCCAAGCCACAGTTGCCGCCAAAATATTCGGTGACGACAAGAGCAGCAGTTACTTGTCTGGAATCTACCTAAGCGAAGACGGAAGTAAACTAGCAGTTTTGGGCAACAAGTACATGCCTTACCCTGAAGTCGACAATGAAGATACCTTCATTGCAACTTCTTACTGGAGTGGCTCCACAACTTTTGCGTATGTCTACGACGTGTCTAAACCATCTAATCCCATTCTGACAAGAAACTTTACCATGAGCGGCAACTACTTTAACTCCCGCATGATTGGCGACTACGTCTACGTGATAATCAACGAGAACGTTTACTTGGAAAAAGATGACACCTTTAATGTGCCTATAGTTTTCAGAGGAACCCAAGCCTCCAATGTAGCAGCAACCAACATCCTCTACGTACCCTCCCCATACAACGTTAACACCTACACCACAGTGGTCGCCATTAACATCATGGACGACGCCAAGGCACCCACAGAAACAACAGTGATTATGGATGGAAGCAGCCAAATGTATGTCTCAGCAGACAACATCTACATCACCACACCCAACTACAGCAGCTCAAGTGACACCACCAGCATCTACCGCATAAACATACAAGAAGACACGGTAACCGCACAGGCTCAAGGCGCCGTGTTTGGTTCACCAATTAACCAGTACGCCATGGACGAATACAACGGGTACTTCCGCATCGCAACAACCACATGGATACAGGACAACGCAACCACAAGCGACGGCGTAGTCTTCAAAGTTAGCCGACAGGTAAACAGCATCTACGTGCTTGACATGGACATGCAGGTTGTTGGTAAACTGGAGCGATTCAAGATGGATGAAAACCTTTACTCAGTGCGGTTTGCAGGCGACAAATGCTACGTTGTAACCTTCAAACAGATTGACCCCTTCTTCATCATTGACATGAGCAACCCAGCGGCTCCCCGAGTTGCAGGAGAGCTTGAAATTCCAGGCTACTCCACGTTCCTGTACCCGATGGATGAAAACCACGTTATCGGCTTAGGCAAAGAAAACAGCACACTGAAACTTTCGCTCTTTGACGTTTCAAACGTTAACGCCCCAATCGAAGTCGCCAAATACATTGTTGACGCTAAGTACTCTGATTCGACGGCACTTTATGAGCCTCACGCGTTCCTGTATGACCCCCAGCGCCAGATGCTGGTTATCCCCGTGTCAGTGAACGATATGCCAATTATCATGCCGTTGCGTCCAACAGGCGATGAGGAAACTACAACAGGCAAAATTGACTACTGGCAAGGCGCCTACATCTTCAGTGTTGACACCTCAAGCGGGTTCACACTACAAGGCGCAATCACTCAGATGGATGACTTAGGTGCATTAGCCGCTGACCCCACGTTGCCAATAAAAAGCGGCTACGCGTGGAGAGACTATAACCACATGATTAACCGCGCCCTCTACATAGATGACGTACTCTACACTTTCAGCCAAAGCCGAGTACAACTAAACAGCCTCAACGACTTCGCGTTGTTGGCAAAAATCGACCTTTGCTAAAAACAATTTCCCTTCTTTTCTTTTTTTGTGCAGAGTTTAAGTGAGTTTTGTTTTATTTTTTTGTTAGCTGGTTAATGTGTTTTTTCGGGATTTTGGAGGCTGTTGTTGGGCATTTGGAGTAAAAGTTAAATATTTCTTACGTAACATAATTCTAACGTTAGAAATATATGACAATAGGTGGAAATAATGAGAAAAAACAAACTTGGATACATAGGCATTTTGGGTCTAATTGGCTTACTCGGCATAACAGGCAACAATGGACTCTTTGGCTTTTTCGGGTTCTTCGGCTTTTTTGCCATGCTCAAAGGAAAAGGCAACGACGAACGAATCAACAGAAACATTGACCACTCATGCAAAAACGCCTTTGCCTACGACACAATTATTGCATCAGCACTAATTGCGTATGTTGGGCTATCAAAAACATTCGACCCCACACCCATAAGCCTGTTTATAGCCGCTTTAGCTCTAGGAACCGGCGTCTTTGGGCTCTCATACTATTACTATGATACAAAAGGGGAATAAAACCAGTGAAAACAAGATTAAAAGAGTACAGAGAGAAATGTGGCATCACCCAAGAAGCCCTAGCCGAAAAAGTAGACGCCACCCGACAAACCATACTCTTCTTGGAAAAAGGCAAATACAACCCCTCCCTTCGGCTGGCATACAGGATTTCCCGCGTCCTCAAAACTCCCATTGAGGACATTTTTTCTTTTGACGACGAAAACTTTGAAGCAGACAAGTGAAGGGGATTACAGTTTTCCGCGGGGTCCACTCCATTTTTCTGCCCTTTTCAAAAACTTGTCATAGCCGTTTTGTTTGATGAATTCAAGCTGCCGCTTGTACTGCAAGTACTTTTGGCCATTCTTGCTCCAAAACTCCAGCAGAATCGGGCAGGGGTAAGTTGGGCAGTCGGCGCAGGTTTCAAGCTGTTTTTCTTTGAAGCAGCAGACTTTGATTTTGCATTTTGCTTTGCTTAAGTCTCGTTTACCTGAGTCGTAGCCTAACTTGCAGCCAGCGCATCCCCGCTCAGTGGGGTATTTCTGCCGCTGCTGCTCCATGCAGGTTTTGCAGTATGCGCCGCAGCAGCCAATCTCTCTTGTTGACATAACAAGCATAGTGTTGTGGGCGAACAGTTTTAGCTTTTGGCAACCATAAAAATGAATTAAACCGGGGGATGAGCAGGAATGCAAGGTAACACCCGAAAACAAGAATTCACCATCAGATTCGCCAAAGAAGAAGACAGCAACGCCATTTTTAGCATGGTCAAAGAGTTAGCGGAATACGAAAACCTGCTAGACAAGCTAAAAGCAAACGAACAACTCATACGGGAGGCGCTTTTTCACCAAAAATTCGCCCAAGCGGTAATTGCAGAAAAACAAGCCACCCCCGTAGGCTTTGCCCTATTCTTCTACAACTTCTCCAGCTTCGCAGGTCGCCCCGGCATCTACATCGAAGACCTCTACGTTAAACCCGAAATGCGCGGCAAAGGTTTAGGCAAGGCACTGTTTGCGTTTTTGGCAAAGCTTGCGTTGGAGCGCAACTGTGAGCGTTTGGAGTGGGCGGTTCTGAAATGGAATGCCCCGTCTATTGCATTTTACCAGCGACTTGGCGCGGTGGCGATGGATGAGTGGACACGCTACAAGGTTGCAGACCAAGAACTGAAGGATTTGGCGGGTGACTCGGCGGTTTAGGAAGTTTAAAATAGATAGGCATTTACGTTTGAAAGCAGAAATTACCAAGGACAGTTGATGCTAAATGGTTCTGGTGAAAATCCGCGAAATCTTAGACGGTAACTGCACCGACAAACCGGTGTCTGTGCGGGGCTGGGTTTACCGTAAACGCCAAGGAAAAGAACTCATATTCATAGTAATCCGAGACTCAACCGGAGTCATACAATGCACTGTGAAAAAAGTGAACGCCGCCGCATGGGCAGAAGCCGAAAAACTAACCATCGAATCCGCCCTCACACTGGACGGCACAGCAAAACCTGACTCCCGCGCACCTGGAGGCTATGAAATAGCCGCCGAAGCAGTCGCCATAATTGGGCTGGCGGAAGTTTTCCCCATAGCCAAAGACAAAAGCGAAGAATTCATCCGTGACATGAGGCACCTGTGGCTACGCAGCCGTAAAATGAGTTTGGTCATGAAAGTCCGCGCCAAAGTTTTGGAATACGCACGAGAATACTTCCAGAAAACGGATTTCACAGAGGTTTCTCCGCCCATGTTCATTTCCGCCGCGGTGGAAGGCGGCTCCACCCTGTTCGGATTAAAATATTTTGACCAGAACCTGTATTTGACCCAGAGCAGCCAGCTGTATCTGGAAATTCTCATTTACAGTTTAGAGCAGGTTTACTGTATTGCACCTTCGTTCCGCGCTGAAAAAAGCCGCACCATACGGCACCTAACCGAGTACTGGCACATGGAAGCCGAATGGCCCTACGCAGACATGAACGACCTCATGAAATTCGAAGAAGACCTCATGGAACACATCTGCAAACGCGTCGCAGAGAACTGTCAAAAAGAATTCGCTGAACTGGGCGCCGACATCAACAAGCTTGCCCAAGTGAAAACGCCGTTCCCAAGGATAACCTACGCGGAAGCAATAGAGAGGCTGCAGGCGAAGAATTCGGCGTTGAAGTGGGGCGACGACTTGGGTTATGAAGATGAAAAGGTGCTTGCGGAGGAGTTTGGTAAGCCATTCTTTGTTTATGATTACCCCAAGGTGATTAAGGCATTTTACTGCAAGACTTACAGTGACCGCCCAGACGTTGCCCTGTCAGTAGACATGATGGTGCCGCGCATCGGCGAAATCAGCACAGGCGGACAACGCGAAGAACAAAAAGACGCCCTTATTGAACGCATGAAAGAGCAGGGGTTAAATCCTGAGGATTATGAGTGGTACCTTGACTTGCGCCGCTACGGCACGGTGCCGCACGCAGGTTTTGGTATGGGGGTGGAGCGCCTGCTGGTTTGGATGCTTGACCTTGACAACATAATTGATGCTATTCCCTTCCCTCGGACTACACGCAGATTCTACCCATAAAGAAGAGGACAAGTTGGGTTTGCTGAGGCTCATGTTACTAGAAAGGAGAATAGGAGAAAGAATAAAACGCAATGACCCTTAAGCCATCGTGGTCATTTCTTAATCCTCGAGCCCATTCAGCCCCAACTCACCATCTGCCTAATTTTAGGTAAAGCAGAAAATGCGAAATTGATATTTAAAATTTTAGCTACCATTTAAGACCAATCAGGAGTTAAATAAAAACGGGCAGCCGTGAAGCTCCACTTAACGGGTTTAAACTAAGTCAAAAGAGAAAAAACCGACTGCCACCATGTCGCCGTTTTTGAACTCTTCAAACCATCAGGATAGACAGGAGGGCTGAGTTTGCCGAGGCTCCGTGTAAACTGTAAAGGAGAAAAGAGGAAGAATTAGCGTAAAGACCTGAAGCCATCAAGTCTGCATTCTTCATCCTTAAAGCCCTTTCAGCCTCAACCCCCCTCTGAAGCCATATTGCTTCAGAGATGTAAAACAGAATACATAAAATGCGTATTAACCGATTTAGCATAAACTCTTCAAGTTATCGCAAATTAAACGGGCAAATCATGACTGTTAAAAGAACCAATAAAACACTAAATATTAAAAATACAAAAGGCTAAACGCAAAGGACAAAGGGAAAAGCACTATACAGTAATCCTCTCGAACACCAAACTCGCCAGAAATAAATAGAAATTAGAAAAACGGGTCTGTTGGTCTCCGGACTGAAATTGATAGTGAAAAAAAGGAACCAACAATCAAGTTGTCAATAAATTTCAAAGCCCGCTCAGCCCGAGCGTTCTTAGGGTTTTCCCATAAAAAAGGAAAGGGGAGGTATGTGTTAGGTTATTTGCGTCTTCGGAGTAATACAGCGGCTACAGCTACAATTATGATGATAACCACGGAGGCTACCACCACATAGGTCGTTGTTGCATCTCCACCAACCGATGGCTGAACCGCCATGCTCGGCGAAGGAGAAGTTGCCTGCGATGTTGACGTTGTAGGTGTTCCAACAATTGGCGATGCTTCATCAGACACCACAAAGAATGTTCCTGCCTGGCTGCTGAAGTAGGATTTGGAGCCTTCGAATGTTGCGATTACCGTGTAGAGTCCTGAAACTGGCGGAGTCCATTCTGTTGCGTAGTTACCCAATATGTCACTTGTTAAGGTTCCGATTTCGTGTGTATTGCAGTTGGAGTCAATAGCGACTAGATGGAGTTCTACGCCTCGTGCGTTTTCTGGTTTTTGATGCTGCATGTACAAGTACTCCATCCATTGGGTCATGTATTCGTCGGAGATCGCTGGGGTGCCGCATGCACCTGGGGACTGGTCAAGTATTGTTCCCTGAATCAAAACGGGTGCTCCTCGTGGAACGGCAGTTGCGGGTGCTGTAATGGTGGTTTCCGTTTGGCCTCTTCCTATGCAGTATATTTTGCAGTCGTAGTTGTTGAAGGCGGTAAGGTAACCGTCGGCTATTGCGGGGGTTTGCCACCAGCCAGTAAGGTTCCAGATGCCGGTTCCGTGGTAGGCGTCAACACAGTAGATTCTCCCACCTCGCCACATGGGAGAGTTGGGACTGTGTTCGCCAGTGGCAGCGTAAACTTTTCCGTCAGCTATGGCGAAAGTTCCACTTCCCAAGGGGTATGTACCGTAGGGTGTTTCAAACCCGGCGCTTCCAGTGTCGAAGTCGAAGAGGTGGTCGCCAGTTATGGCACTGTAAGCATGGAGCTTTCCGTCGTAAGCAACAGAGTAGAGAGTATCATAGGCAATGAGTGGATTGGAGGCTCCAAGACCGACCGTGCTTGAAGTGTAAATGCCCCAAGCATTGTCATAGGGCAATGTTGGACCCCACACCAAATTGCCAGTTTCTATGCTGTAACCGTAGAACTCCATGGTTTCTTGTCTGAAAAAGACAAAAACGCCGTTGCTGACAGGGACTATGAAGTAGGTTGGTCTAAAAGCAGCGTTGCTTGTGATGTCGGTTGTCCATTTCTGGGCGCCAGTCGTAGCGTCGTATCCTATAGCTTTGATTGTTGTGTCATCAGCTTGAGAGGCGGCAATAATAACGCCTTCGCCTATACAGGCTATGCTTTGGGTTCCAGGCACATCTGGGACGGTAACGTTCCACTGTACGCCTGCGAGCCAATCCTGCGTTGTGCCAATTGGCGGTCGCCATTGCCATGCGCTGGTTCCAACTGTTCCTGGATACATGTATGGTGCGTAGCTTGAATTCCACATGGCTATCCAATTGTTTTGTCCGTCGAGTACGTAGACCAGCAGGTCTCCACTCGGCGACATTGTTACGCGACCTCTCGATGCATTAGCCAATGTCAAAAGCAACTCACCAGTATAGGGATCAAACATGTTGTATGATGCACTAGTTTGCCACAGGTATGGAAGGGCGCCGTGTTGGTTGGGGGATTCGTAGTCGTAGATTTGGCCTACATCTATGGTTATGTTCTGCCACCAGAGTTGGCCCCCAGTTCGCAGGTCTAAGCAGATAGTTCCGCCCGCGTTTGCTCGGTTGGACAGGGGTAGAGTGCAGAAGAGTTTACCTTGCATGATTACGGGGGGTCCATATTTGCTTTCGTAGGATAAGCCTGTGTAGTATGAAACGTCACCATTACCTAGGTCGCCTCCGACGATACCGCCCCAAGCAAGCTCTTTGGTCCACACTACGTGTGCGGATTCAGGAGCTGTTGTGTAGGGATTAAAAGCGCCTGAAGAAGTGCAGCCAGTTCCATACGTTAGTCGAACGCCAAACCAGTTTCCACCAATTGACGCCCATTCTCTATTTTCTCCATATATTGGACGGTTCCAGTATTCTGTGTCTGCGGGTGACGGATTGGGTGTCCACCCTTCAATTGGTTCGGCTTGTACAACTAACGAGACTTCGGGGCTTGTAGTTGGGCGGTAGTAATTTCCATCCACTGTTTGTTGTCCGGGGAATATAAACTGGAAAACATACGTTCCAACCTCTGTAGGTGTGTAGTCAAAGTATGCTGATGCAACTGCGTCAGAATTAAAGGGTCCCTTAGTTTCTGTTTCGCCGCTGGGAGTATTGATGGTAACGGTTAGCTGTTCCCATGCAGTCTGGGAGCCGTCAGGATTGAGCGGGGGCAACATGTCTAGCCACATGACAGCTATAGCAGGTTGACCAACGCCTATGGGGCTGGGGGCTACACTAAGAAAAGCATAGACGTCATGGTCCGTGGCATTTGCACTTGGTAGGGTAACCATCAAAGCGGAAATAATTAGTGTCAGAATCAGAGCCATCACAGACAGCTTTCTTTTTAGACTCCCAGTATGTTTAATAGATTTTTTAGACATTTTCTTTCATCCCTCCAAAATGCTTGAATAAAAGTTGTATCTTTAGATACTTAATACATTGTTGGTTGTATCAAAACCCACAAAAAGGAAAACGGGTTTCCGATCATGAAAACACGAGACGGATAGAGACGTGTGGCTACAAAAGTTTCATATGGAACTGCGATAAGGAGGCCAACTCAAACTATGCAAAGTCTTTGGGTCCAACCTAAAAAATGGTCGTCTTGAAGTGAAAAAGGTTTGCTGGGGCTCTGGGACGGGATTCGCAGGAGAGAAAACGAAAACCAACGAGCAAGTTGGAATCAGCTTCCCTAAAGCCCACTCAGCCGCTCATTTGCTCTTCAATGTTTTTCTGTTCTAATAAAAAAAGGAAATTGGGTGAATTCAGCCCCATTATTTGCGTCTTCTTAGCACAGTTACTGCTGCAACGGCTATGACTACGATAACAGCAACGCTTATGACCAGGTAAGTAGTTGTTGGCGTGGCGCTGGTAGATGGTTGGGGAACTTCACGTGGAGAAGGCAAAACAGGCTGCGATGGTACCGGTGTGGGTGTAAATGGTGTGACTGACTGAGTTGGTGGCGGGGTTGATGTTGCAACGGGTTTTGCGGCGGGTTCTTCTGAGACGGCTATTGCGGTTTCTGTCTGCGAAGGCCAATAGGAGTTTGAGCCTGCGAATGAAGCGGTAACGGTGTATTCTCCTGGAACTGGTGGAGTGAATGCCACTTTGAAGAATCCGCTCGCATCGCTTGTAGTTCTGCCAACTTCGTAGGAGTTGTTGTTGGGGTCAAGCACTGATATCACAACTTCAACGCCGGTTGCATTTGTTGGACGAGGGAATTGGTTATACACATACCGCATCCATTCGCTCATGCTTGCGTCAGATACTGCAGGGACACCATCTGGAAAACGAGCGGTCAGTGCATATTCTTCTGTGCCAGGCGAAATATCGGTGACTCTACCTTCCACCAGCACGCTATCGCCTTGTACAGAAGTTTTTGGTGACGCACTAACCACAGTGGCAGTTGGACCTTTGCCGATAGCGTATATGCGGTTGTCGTGGCTGTCCAAAGTTGCAATTATGCTGTCTCCGATGAGAGGCGTATATGAGTAGCTAGCGACGTTCATGTATTGAGACCAGATTTCCTTTCCAGTCTCTAGGTCAAGGCAGAAGAAGGTGGTGCCGCGGGGTTGCGGATTGTTGGGGGAGTGCTCGCCGTATCCACCGTAGAGTTTGCCGTCAACAACAAGTGCTGCGGGGGCACGTAAAGGAAAGTTTATACCAACGGGGTTTGTATGGAAGGGGTCAGTGGCGTTGTATGTCCATTGAAGTTCTCCTGTGGCAACGTCGTATGAGTAAATTGTTCCGCTAGTGGTGCCGCATAAATATCTGCCGTCCGCGATAATTGCCATTGCCTCTTGGTAAACTTCAAGATAGTTTTGTGGTTCAGTTGGCCCCCAAATGTATTCGCCTGTTTCCGTGCTAAAGCCCCAATGTTGTCGGGTATCTACGTACACCACTGTGAA
Source organism: Candidatus Bathyarchaeia archaeon (assembly GCA_041447175.1). Classification (NCBI taxonomy): domain Archaea; kingdom Thermoproteati; phylum Candidatus Bathyarchaeota; class Bathyarchaeia (SeqCode); species Bathyarchaeia archaeon. Next base: position 1,412,785 of record CP166960.1, read on the forward strand.
AACTTGGTCGTCTAAGCTCACTTCACTGAAACGCGCGGAATTGGTGCGGGCACCCTCAATCCACTCTGCTGGTGCAGCCCAAGTTTTTGTATACAGAAGCGTGCCTTCCTCTCCCGGCTTCAAGCTTAAAGCCCACGAATAAACTCCCGTGCCGTTCACTAGTCCACCGAATACTTTGTCGCCAAGCGCAAATGCCTGAGCACTTCCTGGCAGGTTGTTGGGTATTGTTATGTTCCATTCGTAGCCGCCGTGCCGTGGTGCATCCCAAGAACAGTTAAAGATTTGTCCATGTGGTCGCCAGCTACCAGCATCACTCACAACTCTACTTGAATTCCAAAGCGTCATCCAGCCCTCTGCAGTGTTGACAGTGAATCGGTATATTTCGCCCATTGGACCGTAGATGTTTGTGCCCGAAGGAACGTTCGTCATCTCGTAGACCCACCTCCCAGTGGTAGGGTCGTAAGCGTCCCATGTAGAGCCTGTTGTTGACCATAAGTACCCAAAAACGCCTTGATAATTATACGAGTTCCAGTTGAATGCTTGACCAAACGCTAATCTACTGTTATTCCAGTTTTCAACCCATAGTTCTTCTCCAGTATGCAAATCAACAGCGACAACATCTTGCTCAATGTTAGTGCCACCTCGACTCTCAAATCTGTTGTAGTAAAGTACGCCTGCGATAATCAAAGAGTTTTTAAATTTGTCTTCGTATGCGCCTCCAGCCTCGTACTGATATGGTTCACTCATACCACCTGCAAGACCTCCGCCCACAAGTGTTTTTGTCCAAAGCAAATGAGCACTTTCGGGAGCATCTAAATTGTAGGGCGCATAAGTGCTAACGAAATAGGCTCTGGGCTCCAGCCAGTTACCTGCGATTGGATTCCATTCCCAAAGCTGGGAATTTATTGGTCTTGACCAGTACTCAGTTGGGGGCGATAAACCAGGCCAGTATGTAATTGGGTCGCTTTGGACTACAAGTGCCAGAATCTCACTGTCACTAGCTAACATTGTTGTACCTTCAGATGTGCCTGCTGAAGTTGAAGGCATAGTTTGCTCTGGAAAGTGCGTCTGCAAGTAGTAGATGCCAACCATTGTAGGAGTATAAACACTGGCTGATCCACCTGTGGAGTCAGTTTTGAATGGCCCCAGCGTTTCAACAGTGTTATCAGGTGCTGTAACTGTAACTGTTAGTCCTGCCCATCCAGATGTTGCAGTTCCTACTTCATGGGTTATACCAAAATGAATCGCAACTTGGTTGTTGACGCTTACGGGGTTAGGATTAGCACCTATGAAAGCGTAGGTTTTTCTTGTCCCTGAAACTTGTGAAGACACAGTTGGCAAAGCAAACGAGGAAAGTAATAGCGTGCAAATCACAAGTATGGCAAGGGTAGCAGTTTTATTGGTTGATGCGTTGTTCCTTGGTCTCAGCATAGCATACGTGCCCGCTTTTTTTCGCAGATTTACCAGTTTGTCGCAAAGTGTTCTAAACATTTCATTTTCTCCGATTAAATTGTGAAAGCTGAGTTGCAGTTGTTCGTACTTAACATCTTGTCGGTCTCGCCAAAACCGCTAAAAAATGTAGCACAACATGGATACATTGCAAAATATGAATTACTATTTCAACTCAAAAATACGGCATCTACACAGGTCAAAGTTAAACATAATGTTTCAACGAAAACCTCTCCGACTGCAGCCACTTATTTTTAAAATATTCACTGCTCAAAGTAACTAAGCTTTCACAGTTCGACCATAATTGAGAACCACGCGCGATATCAGACAGCACATCAACAGCTATACAGAGTCTAACATTGTCATAAATCACCACTGTAGTCTTAACATTGCCCGGCAGTGTCCGAAGTTCGAAACGCTCAGGTTTTTCCAACAATGCCTTAACTACCCATTTTGGAATTGAGCTGGGGTTTGGTCTTTCGGTTACAACCTGAATACGCACATTATTCTCTAAAGCATGCTTTATCAAATCTTCTTGAATAGAAAAACTTTGGCAAAAACGTTTGAAAGTTACCAAGAGATTAATAATCACACGAGAACCATCAAGTGCGTTCTGCATTTTCCTAAAACAATCAGTTCCAGAAACAACGGTGAAATAAGGTTTGTCTGCGGGTTTTAAAAGTTGCAGGTCAGTTTGATTAAATTTTTTGATTATACGTTTAGTGCGCAGTCGAACCTCGTCAAATTCTTTGTTCTTCTGGTTCACCATTACTTCGAGGGCGTTTTCAACAGGAACGGCGCTAAAGAGAGTAGGAGAAGTCAGAGTTGTTTCGACTAAACCCATTTCTTGTAGGCGCGCAGCTACGCGATAAACTTCCTGCCTGTGAACTGATGAAAATCTTGCAATTGCTTCTGCCCCCGACGAGCCTATTTGAAGAAGTGCAAGGTAAACCCTTGCTTGCCTTTCAGTGAGCCCCAACCAAGTTAAAGTTTCTATATCTTCATGTATAATTTCCATTACTTCTCTCCCCATTTGCTTGCCAGAGCGTAACTTCACCGACCAAAACTTATGAAACTTGGGCGGTCATGACAAGACCGACACGAACTTGAGAAGTTTAAGAAAAACCAAATCTATTTCTTTCCTATTCAGAAGGATTTTCAGAATAAGCTAAAAAAAGAAAATGAATCATTGGAAAAGGGTTTGCTGGGGCTTCGGAACGGAAAGGAGGAGAGGGGGAAAGAGTTCAACCCAATGACAATATAGTCATCGTGTTACAATTTCCAAAGCCCACACAGCCCCTTCCAAGCGGCTTCTTGTCCGTTGTCTTTAAAAAAGAAAAAGGGGTTGGTTTGTTTTTGGTTACTTACGTTTTGTCAACAGAATTGCTGCAGCTATAACGGCGACAATGACGACTACAGTGATGACGATGTATATTGTTGTTGTCGAGTCGGTGCTTTCTTGGGAAGTTGAGGGCACATCGGTGACTGCAGGAGCAGCTGGCGTATTAGCCGCTGCTGGTGCTGTTGGAGCATTTGTAGGTACAGAAGACGTTGTGGGTATTGGCGAAGCTTCACTTATCACGGGGGTGGCTTCTGGAGTTGCAGAAGGCATGGGAGATGGCGATACCGGAGAGGCAGATGCAGCAGTGTTCATAGTTCGGGCCTCGCCAAAGCAACGTAGATTCCAATCGTTAGCGCCCACGTAGAGATTGCCAGTGTACAAAGAGGGTGCTGAACGCATCTGGCTTGAGCCAAAATCTGTATTTACTGAAATTTTGTCTCCGGTTAATGCATCAAGTACATACAGGGCGCCTAGCTCGTTTACAGTGTAAATTCTGCCGTATGAGTATGCCAAGCCTTGAGCCAAGTTTTCACGTGATAGCCAAGTTGTCCAGATAACACTGCCATTTTTAGCGTTAAGGCAGGTTATGCCATAGAAGTCGTTGAAGTACAGTTTTCCGTAGCTGTAAAGCATAGCGTTTATTTGGAGTACACCACCGAGTTGTGAGGGTGTGCCTGGGTTGTATTGTCCGTCATAAGTCCAGAGTATTTCACCGGTTGCTGCATCTATGCCGTAATTCAATCTGAATGCGTTTCGCAAGAACACCATACCATCTGCATAGGTTGGTGCTGTACAAAGCCAGTATCCTGCGCCTGCAGTTGCATTCAATACATACGGGATAGCTATCTTCCAGACGAGGTTGCCGTTGAGGTCAAGTTTATAGAGGGTACCATCAGGACGTTGAGTACACGAAGGAACAAAGACTGCATTGTCAGCTATGGTTGCCGCAGCAATTATAGGTCCACCTGTTTGGTATTTCCAAGATATTGCCCCTGTAGTCATATCCAAACAGTACAGGTTCCCATCAAGCGCACCTACATACACTTTGTTGCCGTAAGCAATTGGTGAGGCTCGTACATCACTCGCTGAGCTAAGACCACGGGGGTCCGCGATTGGGTTGATTTTTACGCCACCTACATCTGCTTGCCACAGCTTGTTGCCTGTAGCGGCATCTAAACAGTATACGTTGCCATCATCAGAGCCTGTGAAGACTTTTCCGTTTGCTACCGCTACTGAAGACTTCATTGGAGAACCAATTGGATATTGCCACTTTGCATTGCCTGTTTCAGAGTCCACTGCATATATGGTGCCAGCCATTGAGGCAAAGTACGCGGTGCCATCAACTACAGCTGCCGAAGATTGAATTGAACTGTCAGCAGTGAATTTCCATTTGAGAGCTAAATCTGTTGGACCTGCACCTTCACCAGTGTGTGCAGTATCGCTGAGGAGCATGGACCAGTCCTTTGTTTCGCTGCTAATGCACCATACTTCGTCAAGGGTTGAGCTGCTGTACTCCCAAATACCTGGTTTCTGGGGCGACCCTGGTATTGGAATAATGTACAAGTTACCGTAAGCAATGCATTCATGAATGCTTGGTCCACCGCCTGTCTCGATTGGAGCTGACCATATGAGTTCTCCAGTGAGAGCATCATAGCAGTTATATTCGGAGTGGGCATATTCACCGGTTTCAAAGTCACGATATTGGTATTCACCCATCAGAGAATACACTTTACCTCCCCCGACGGTAAGAAGACCTGAATATCCGACGCCGGGTCCTTTTGCTTTCCAGACTAATTCGCCAGTTGAAGCGTTTATGGCGTAAAGATACGTGTCCTGATTATGTTCAAATACTAGCCCATAAGCAGAAGCTGCTGCGGAAGCCCATTGACCATACCAAGTGCCAGGATTATAAGTCCATTCAAGATTTCCTGTGTTTGCATCCCAAGCGTACATGTTGTTGTCAAGGCCACCGAAAATTACTTTTCCGTCACAGTAGGTTCCTCGATACCAGAATTGAGATGTAGCTGGGGTAACCCAAAGAGTGGTACCAGTTTTTGCATCAATGCACTCCACAAAGTTATTCATTGTTCCAACGAAAAGTTTTCCGTCAGCATATGGAAGTCTTTCTCCTTCAATACCATAGTAAGCGTCATTTGTGCGGTTCCACGCTAACGTCGGCGGTTGCGAGGGGTCAGGAAGGCTCCAGCCAAATTTTGAGCAAATCAGCATTTTCAGGTCAGGCGCATAGTAATTCCAAGTTAAACCTGCGGGTCCTGTCCATACGGTTGAGCCGTCAGCTATTCTTATGCAATCGGATCCTTTCATCATGTAGGTGTTGTCGATTTTTGCTAAGGAACCAGTTCCAGCAATGTCCCAGACAATATCTCCGTTGGCGCCATTGAGAGCGTACGTCCTCGAGGCGGATTGCACGAACACTAAACCGCCAAAAGCTATGGGGGCACCAGTAACGCCAGGTATCTTTGCCTTCCATGCAATGTTAAACGAGCTAGGTGCTGGTCCAGCACTTGAATATGAAAGAGAATTATCAGAAGAAGCCATTGTCCATTCATATTGAAGCATGTCATTAGGAACGGCAGATGCGGTTTGGGCGGCTGCAGTTGGTGTAGAACTGGGGAAAACCACGAAAACAGAGGAAAGCAGAAGCAACGCTAAGGCAAGCAGTCCAATTTTTTTTGTTATTGATTCTTTGTTCATTTTTTCACCGTGTTTTTCTGTTTGTCTCCAATTTTTGTGAAAAACAACATACCTTGATATGCTACTTAACGTCTTGTCGGTCTTGCAAAGACCTAAAAATGGCAGAAAAAAGGAGCCCCCAACAAAAAGATTAAACAAACACCGATTACGCGGAAGAATTCGGCTAATTTACCCTTCTTCAGCAAAGTTTAGCTTGATACCGAGAAAAACTGTGGCGTCATGAATCGAACAGCCGTTTTGAAAGCACCGATTTTTAGGCTCAGGCATAGGCTGCATAGGCGATAGGTGGATAGTTCTCGAAGACTTCAACACCTCATTGAGAAATACTTCAAACTCGAAATTATCATTTAACGCCGAAGGCAAATCTACAGTAATTGGGCTTTAAACCGTATGCACGCAAAAAATGCGAAGCGAAAAGAGGGTTTACTGGAGCTCTGGAACTGAACATAGGAGAGAAAGAATTCAACTCAATGACCAACATAGCCATCGCGTCACAATCCCCCAAAGCCCATACAGCCCCTCATTTCACTTTTTAGCGTTCTGCCTTTTGAAAAAAGGGAAAATGGTGTTTGTGGTCATCTTTTTTTACGCAGAAACAGTGCTGCTGCGGCTGCAACTATGATTACGACTGCTGCACCGATGGCGAGGTAGGTCGTGGTTGGCATTGGGCTGGTAGGTTGGGGAGCTTCGCTGGGTGAAGGCGATACAGACTGCATGGGTGTAGGCGTTGGTGCTGTTGGAGTTGCGGTTTCGGTGGCGGTTGGTGTGGTGATGGGGGCGGGGGCGGCTGTTTCTGAAACTATGAATGCGGTTCCTGCTTTGCTGCTGTAGTATGAACTGGAGCCTTCAAAAGTAGCGGTTACTTTGTAGAGTCCTGGAACTGGCGGCGTCCATGAGGTTGCATAGTTTCCTAGTATGTCGCTGGTTACGTTGCCTAAGTCCTGTGTGTTACCGTTGGAGTCGATAGCAGTCAGATGTACGGAAACACCGGTTGCGTCAGTTGGTTTTGGCTTCTGCATGTAAAGGTACTCCATCCAAGCACTCATGCAATCGTCAGAAACTGCGGGTGTGCCAGCTGCAGGAACACCTATGCATGTTTTTCCGGGCGATTGGTCAGTGATTGTTCCTTGTATAAGGACTGGTTGACCAAAAGAGGCAGCTATAGTCGGTGCTGAAACTGTGGTGGCTGTTTGACCTTTGCCGTAGCAGTAGATTTGGCTGTCATAGTTGTTATATGCAACTACGTATCCGTCGGCTACTGCTGAAGCTGCATACCAACCTGATATGTTCCACAGCATTTTTCCTGTAAATGCGTCAAGTACATACATTGCTCCGCCGCGCCACATTGGGGAATCAGGACTGTGGTCATTGGTGGTCGCAAATACCTTGTTGTCTGCGACTGTGACGCCTCCGTAGAAGGGATAGTTTCCGTATGGTGTTTCAAACCCTGAGGGCACCGAGAAAGCCCAGTCTAAGTTTCCTGTTTCTTGGTCATAGCAGTAAATGCCATCGTATCCGGTTGAATAGATTTTGCCGTATGCAACAGTTGGGTTCGGTGGTCCTGCGCCGAGGTAGCTTTGGCTATAAACGCCCCATGCGTTTGATTTTGGCTGTGTTGTCCATAGAAGGTCTCCAGTTAAAGCGTTGAAGCCCATGGTCTCCATTGTTTCTTCTTCGAACCAAGTGAATACGCCGTCAATTATTGGTCCTACGTTAACGCCTGCATTGTAGGCGGTATAAGAGGTGATGTTTTTAGCCCAAATTTCTTGTCCGGTTGTATCGTCATAAGCAACAAACATGACAACAGGCGGGTTTATGTTAGCGATGAGTTCACATGCCAAGATTACACCAGAACCTACTCGCGAAATTGCAAGGTTACCTGAAGACCCCTTAGGTGTTGCAGCAATAGACACATTCCATTGAATACCATTTCGCCAATCCAAGGTCTGCCCTAAGAAGCGGTCGGGGCGCCACTGCCATGCATTGGTTCCTTCTGTTCCAGGCGTGGGGATAGCTTTGCTTGAGTTCCACATTGCCAGCCAATTGTTCACAGGGTCAAGTATATAATCAAGTACATCGCCAACGTCGGATGTTACTATTTTTCCACCGCCAGAAACGTTATTGAAGCTTAGCATCAGTGTGCCTGAAGCTCCGTCAAACATTTGCCAAGTATTCATTGGACCAGCGGTATTCCAAAGGTAAAGCGGCATGACGCCGTGTTGGTTTGGCGATTCATAGTCATATATTTGACCAAAGGAAATGGTTATGTTGTTTGTCCACAATATTTCGCCAGTACGGAGGTCTTGGCAGACACATCCACCTGATTGTCTATTGTTGTTTAAAGGCAAATTGTAGTAAAGCTGTCCATCCGCAATTACAGGAGGCAAAAACCGTTCTTCGTAAGACAAACCGGTATAGTAAGACCGGTCACCGTATTGCCCGCCAACTAAGCCGCCAGAAGATAGTTGCGTTGTCCAAACTATATGTCCAGTGTCGGGGGCAGTAGTGAAGGGATTGAATGGCCCAGTGGCGTTGTATGCAAACCATGCGCTGTCGGGAGTTCCCAACCAATTCCCAGAAATCGTGTACCAGTTACGGTTTTCTCCGTTAATTGGTCTGCTCCAATAGTCGTCTGGTCCGGGAACGGGGACATCCGAAATACCGCCTATTTGTTGTTCTTGCACAGTTAGCGTTACTTCAGCGCTATCACTGGGTAGGTAGTGGCTGTCGATTAAGGTGTTTGTTGTTGTGTATCCCACAACATGTTGCCCAGGATAGTGGAACTGGAACGTGTACTTGCCAATTACTGTCGGCACATATTGCAGATAGTAGCTTGCTATTGGATCGGAAGAATAGGGTCCTAAAATTTCTTGGGAACCATCAGGTGCGGTAACAGTTACCGAGTAACCTTCGAACAGGATCACTTGCGAATTGCCTGTTACGCTTCCGGTCGATGCATTGTAGAACAACGGGATATTTGCTAGCCACATAACGACAGTAGCGGGTTGATTAACGCCTACTGGGTTAGGAGCGACATTCAGAAAAGCAAAGGTGGGAGTATCGGGTCCCTGCGCTGCGACAGTACCAGGAACACTTATTGCAAGCAACATACTAATAACGAAAATCAAAGCAAACGCAGATTTCACGTTGATAGCGTTCTGCCTCAAGTTTTTTCTTTCCAAGTTTGTTGACATTTGTGTTCTCTCTCGTTTCTTATGGAAAAGACCATACTTTCACGAAGGACTTAACACTATGTCGGATTGATAATGACCGCCAAGAAAAGCCCGAAAAAAGAAAAACACCCAAAGCCTTGGGCTAAAACAGCATGCTTTCTTACCACAGTATCAGAGTTTTGATATCATGTGCTATCTGTGGAGGTCGAATTTTGACCACATGCAATTGAAATATGCTTGATTCACAGTGATCATACTGACACAATTTGACCACAAGTGAGCCCCGCGGAAATCGAAGGTCGGATTAATGCAAAGAGCAACTTCGGTGTCATCATAAATTGTCACCATGGTTGGGGCAGGGTCAGCCATGGTTCTAATTGTTAAACGTGAAGATTGCTTCTCTAAGGCGTCAAGCACCCATTTTGGGAAGGCGTCATTTTCTGGTTTCTCGGTTAACACGTTGATGGCAACGCCCCGTTTTAACGCTGCTTTAATTGAACTCTCAAGAATGGAGAAGCCCAGACGGAATCGTTTCCAAGTAGTAACAAGGTTGATATGGGTATGAGCTGTTTCGGTTGCTCTTTTGAATTTGCCGTTGTGGTCTCCTCCGGAGATGATGCAGAAGTACTCATTGTCTCTGTGTATGTCAACCGGTAGGTCAGTACGATGGATTTCTTTGGCTAGTTTTCTTGCCCTTTCGCGAGTTAGGTTGAACTCCGTTAGTTTGCTGTTAAAGAGGAGTTTGATGGCTGTTTCTATTGGTACCGCACTGAACATAACGGGTGTGTTTATCTTTCGCTCCACTAAACCTATATCCTGAAGATTCAGGGCTACGCGGTAAATCTCTTGCCTATGAACCAATGTCGCTTTAGAAATTGCTTCAGCTTTAGAGGGACCTAACCGAAGAAGAGCAAGGTAAACCTTTGATTGCCTTTCAGTGAGACCTAACCGAGTTAAGGTTCCAACGTCTTCTTCCTTAATTGACAACATACTTCTCACGTTAGTTCAGCTTTTGACCAAGAGTTGAAATTTACCAAACGTTTAGTCGGTCTTAACACAACCGACAATGGACAAAAGTACCATCCAAGTATCCTCTTTTCCACTTCATTTTTGCTCACTGATTTAATCACGTTTATAGTGAAAGAATGAATAAGAAATGTAGTGTAGGTAGGCAACCTACCTCGCACTATTTACCATCCGAAGAAAATAAGTAGAGTAAGGTAGTATTGGAGAGAGAAACGTGCTTACAAACGAGGAAATCCAGACATTAGTCTCAGCGGGACTTACGAGCCACCAAGCCAAAGTCTTACTCACAATCGTTCAAGCAGGAAAGGCAGACGCAAAGACTATTTCTAAAGCCACGGGGCTGGACAGGTCAAACGTGTACAAAACAATTCTTGAACTTCAAGAGGTAGGCATCATTGCCAAACTGGTACAAACCCCAAGCCAATACACATCAATTCCAATGGAGCAAATAATTTCAACAATACTTAAAGAAAAAAGAGTGGAATACCAGACGATTCAGAAGAAGGCACAGAAATTAATCCAACAACTTGCATACAAGGAAGAAGCTTTTTCCCCACAACAAGAAGAATACTTCATGATTATCCCGAGCAACTTACCGTTCTGCAATAAATGGGCAAACACAGTTAAAAACATCCAGACAGGGATTGACGTTATTGCTTCCGAAAGAAGAGAGCCCAAAGACGTGCCGGTACTTGAATCATACGAACCCCTTCTAAAACGCGGCATCAAAGCAAGATGGCTTTTTGACAGGTCAGAAAAGAACAACAAGGAGTTTATGTTAAGGGTAAAACAGTTCCAATCGCTCTTCAAATACCCAAACTTCAAAGTACGCTACAGCATTTCCTCACTGAGACCATTTGCTGCCGTAAAAGACAACAATCTAGCGGTAATCTGTTTAGACTCAACCAGCCTCTTTAAACATTCACGAACGTTATGGACAAATAACCAGAGTATAGTTGCCGCGTTACAACAACGGTTCGACATGCTTTGGAACAGAGCAGAACAATACGAACAAAAGGGGTTACAGCCTAAACCCAACAACATTATTTTAAGCCGCGCCATCGGAACTATGAACAAAAAAGAGAAAAAGGCAAAATAGACTCAGTACCCCGCAAATGATTCCAGTTTCAGTTGCGTCTCGGGCAGCCCCAACTCTTTGATGAGGTTTTGCATGGCGGTAACCATACCTGGAGGGCCACAAGCGTAGAAAACACGTTCCTTGTAGTCAGGAAGCTCCTTTTTGAGGAGGTCAAGAGTTATGTTGCCAACTGAACCTTTCCAGTCACCAGCGGTTTCGTTAACGGTGAAGACCAACTTGAGGTTCTTGTTTTGGGTCTCCATCGCTTGTAACTCATCTTTGAAGGCAATTTCGTTGGGGTTGCGGCAACCATAAAACAATACAATATTGGAGTGCAGCTGTTTTTTTGTGGCGTAGGTGATTATGCTTTTGAAGGGTGTGATGCCGATGCCGCCTGTGAGCAAGGCAATTTTTGGGTATTCCCCTTCAAAGGTGAATTGCCCGTGAGGAGCGTCGATACTTGCCCAGTCACCGACTTTGAGGGCTTGGAGAACAAGGGAATACTCGTGTTGGGTGAATTTTTTGGTGAATTCGATGTATCCTTCATCAGTGGGGCTGCTGGAAATGCTAAAAGCGTGCACCAACTCCTTTTCACCAGAACGGATAGTCACCAGCATGTATTGCCCAGCTTTGTATTCCAGTTCGGCGGGTCGATGAAAACGAAAACTTGACACGCCATCAATTCGGGGAATTATCTCTTTTACAGAGGTTTCAAACTTCATAAGCCGCAACTCAACAGAATGATACTAAATAACTGCAAATTGACTCATAAAACCTTTCTGCAAAACCGGTCAAACCCAAACAAAACAGGTCAACACAAACCGTTTCCAGACAGCTATAGACGCAAGAAAAAGCCAAAAAACAACCCAAAACAAAAAAGCAACCCTAAACGGGCGCAGCAAAAAATGATGAGGCGGAACAAGAACAGGTACTCAGAACAAGAAACAAAAGAGAAGAGAGCAAAAAGCTCTTGTGAAGGTCTTATGCTTTGGGCGTTGCTTCTTCCACGGCGCTGTTTAGGCTGGTCATTTCAGCATTAGCTTTGCGTATCAAGTCGCCGATGGTGTCTTTTGTGATGATGCCAGCGCTTACTGAAAGCGCAGATGCTCTCTGGAAGGCTCTCTGCAACAGTGGCTGTATCGTCTCCGCGGTCGGGTAAGCAAGCTCCATGGCTAAGGCAAACGCGTCAGACTGGTTCTGCAAAAGAGTCTGCTTTGTTGCTTCAACGTCAATGCGCAGCTGGTCCTCCAACACAATCAAGCCTCCGTCGTAGGCTGCACGCATGGAAAGCCCAGCTTCAACAGCTTTTATACCAAGCTTAGAAAGAACACCAGCAAGACGCTCGTTAATCTCTTCGCCTTTGCGAACAACAAGCGTATCTTTAGCAACCCAAACACTGCCAGACTCAATTCGGGTGGGCAAACCCACACCGTTAAGTTGGCTGATGATTGGGCCTGGAGGTTGACCAGTGCTGCCTTCAGGAACAACCACATCCATAGCGGCTATGTCGCCTGCTTTGGCGGTGGTTTTCACTTTGCCTTTTTCTAGCAGCAAAGCCAGTTTGAATGGGTTAATGTTGGTGAACAAGAGAATGTTGGAGCCTTCGAGGAGGGGCTCAATTTTTTTGATGTCCTCGTTGTCAAGTTTCTCGATGGCACGTTTCATCAGCGTGTTTTTCATGACACGCATGTAAACTTGGCCCTGCAGGCTTTTCTTGAATTCCTGAAGCTGGGTTGCACGAACCTTGTTCAAGCTGGCTATGCCTATGGATTTGTAATCCACGAACCATTTCTTGATTTCTTCAACTTCGCCAGCTTTTTCTTGCATGATCAATTGAGACGGCACATTTTTCACTCTCAAGTTAAGGTTTAATCTCTATGGGAGTTCCCATGGAAGTTTTCACGAAAGCAACGTCAACGTTTTTCAACCCACGCTTTAGCTTGCCTTCCAAAACACGAAGAACAGCCAAAATGTTATCCGCTAATTCTTCGTCGGATTGGTTTTGGGTTCCAACGCGTGTTTGGATAACGGGTTGATTACGCATACGCACCACGATAGTTTTGCGATGCTTGGCAATCAAAGCTTCAACATCCGCGTTTGGCGGGACAGGAACAGGCATTTTTCCCCGTGGACCCAGAACAGGACCCAAAGTTCTGCCCACCATAGGCATCAAGGAGGCTTCAGAAATGAAAACATCATAAGTAGTGGCGATTTTGCGCAGTTCCTTCTTTTTACCCACCAACTCTTCAAGGTCAGCGCGTTCAATGACGCTGTCAGCGTTTGCGCGCCTTGCTTTGAGGGCTAATTCGCCCGTGGCAACAACAAAGACCTTGTTGGGTTTCGCGGTTGGGTTGGGAAGCTCAATAACTTCGGTGATTTTGCCTTCAGGAGCCTTCATGTCAATTTCTTTGATGTCGAGAATTAACTCTACAGTCTGGTTGAATTTCTTCTGCCCAGCTTTCTCTTTTGCCTCTTTCACAGCATTTAACAGGGTTTTCTTATCTAAGGGCATTTTGAAGCCTCGTGACAAAGTGGATTAGTGTGGAATTATAAATATATTCGCTTATCATTCGTTGCTGCTGAATATATCATCGTACGTTCCTTGGTCAACTTCTTTCTGTGCTTCCCGGGGGTCTTTGCCTTCAACAGTAACGCCTACGCTTACACAGGTACCCATGACTTCTTTGGCGGCGCCTTTAAGGGTTGATGCGAGCAGTTCAGGACGCTTGATTTTGGCTATGCGCACAATTTGCTCAACACTTATGTCGCCGACTTTGGCGGAATTGGGTGTACCAGAACCTTTTTCGATTTTCAACTCAGACACAAGCAACGCTGAGCTTGTGGGGACACCAACGGTAACATCGAAGGTTTTGTCTTCGGGGTTGACGGATATCTTGACGGGAACTTTCATACCAGCGTAATCTTTGGTCAATTCGTTAATTTTTGTGACAACGGCCATGATGTTTAAGCCTAATGGACCTAGTGCAGGACCTAATGGTGGTCCAGCGGTTGCTTGTCCACCAGCGACAAGCAATTCAACAGTTTTATTTTCGACCATTATTCTTCACTTCTCTTTCCTTTTTCAATCAACTTTACGTAATCTGAGTGAACTGTGATAGGCAAGGTGAATGTCGCTTCCAACAGTTCCAGAGTTACTTCACCTTTGGATTTGTCGATACGGGTGATTTTTGCACGCATACCCTTAAAGGGTCCACCAGTAATTTCGACCACGTCGTCTTCGCCAAGGTCTTCTATGACGGGTTTGCGGACGATGTAGCGTTCAATCTCGTTGAAGCTGACTAACCCGGGGATTCTGCTCCGCACGTGCCTCACACCTGCGATTGCTTCTTCTACAAGGTGTGGACCATCAGCTTCGATGAAAACGTAACCTTTCAATGTGTCAGGAACAAGGATGGATTTTATGGGAATTTTTTCCATTTCGATTTTGGCAGCCAAAAGCCGAGCTACATTTCGTTCTTGCCCTGTTGTTGTTTTAACAGCGAAAATTTTGGTTTGAAATTGTTCCTCTTTTTTTTCCATGAAGATTTTGCCTCTACGCTGCGCCAGGTATTGCCGTGGCGATGAGTTTTATGACGAAACCTATCAAGCCGACTGCACCCATGCCTAGGACCGTGATTTTTATGGATAGCCACAGCTCGTCTCTGTCGGGTTTTTGAGACAGCTTTAAAGTCCTACCTGCTTGTTGTAGCCATGAACGGATTCCCATATTGACCGCACACTCAAGATTTCACTTAGCCATAATAAACGTTACGCAAAAACTTTTCGGCATTTGCGAAACCTCTTAACATAGCAAAAGCAAAGGGTGAAGACAGCTCCGCGTAGTTGTTTGTATGAAAACAAAAAAGAAGAGGGGTAGCTGGGCTACTTTCTTCGCTTAAGAACAACCGCTGCTGCAATGACAGCAATTGCGACAATGGCTGCAGCTACTGCGACGTAGGTCATTGTTGGTGTAGTGCTGGTGGGTTGTGGTGCTTCGCTTGGAGAGGTGGAAGGCATGGGCGGGGTGGTTGTTGGTGGTGCAGACGTAGGTGAGGTGGTTGGTTGGGTTGGGGGCGGTATGGAAGCAGAGGGGGCTTCAGTCACCAGCAAGTAGGTGGTTGCTTCGGAACCCCAGTATGATTCGGTGCCTTCAAAGGTGGCGGTGATTATGTACATTCCGGGCACTGGTGGGTCGTAGGGTATTCCGTACATGCCGTTTGCGTTGCTAATGGTTGTGCCGACTTCTTGGGTGTTACCGTTCGGGTCACAGGCGGTTAAGTGCACGGTTACTCCTGTTGCGTCGGTGGGTTTTGGTTTCTGCATGTAAATGTACTGCATCCATGAACTCATGTTTTCGTCAGAAACAGCAGGAACCATGTTGAACTCGCCGCTCTGCACCTTTTCTTGGGCTCCAGCGGACTTGTCTGTTACGGTTCCCTGGATTAGCACGGGTGTTCCCATAGGTACGGCTGTGTCTGGCGCTGAAACGGTCACTTCGCTTGGTCCCTTACCGACAACGTAAACTTGTCCGTCATAGGTGTTTAAGTAAGCTAGATAACCATCTGCAATTGCTCCAAGGCGGCTGTAGAAGCTTGTTGAGGCGGCAAATCCGGGCAGTGTCCAAAGTTCTTCACCAGTTGTGGCGTTGAGGCAGCGTATCGAAGCGCCCTTGTAGATGGGCATGTTGACTGAGTGCTCTTGGGTAAAAGTGTAGACTTTGCCGTCTGCAAAAGCACCAAGGAACGTTGGGTAGTATCCCCAGATGGTTTCGGTGCCGCTAAATGTGCTGTTGCCTTCGCCACCGTTACCGTACGTCCAGAGCAGGTTGCCGTTTGTGACATCGTAGCAGTAGACGAGCCCGTTAAAACCGCCAACGTAAAGTTTGCCTTGGTAAAGCGAGTGTGAGGAACCTGCAGCGCCGCCGCGGCTGTCATAATATGTGTAGTCGCGCAGGTTATCGCCGACTGGCCCCCAAAGTTTGTCTCCATTGTCTAAGCAGTAGCCTGACCACTGCATTGTTTCTTTGTCAAGGGTTGTGAAGACGCGGTTGACCGGGTCAACTTGGGCGAGAAATCGGGTTATGTTGCCATCGGGTGCATCGTAATCTTTGCTCCACAGAACTTGGCCTCTTGTGAGGGGGTCAAGGCTTATAGCAAACACGGTGTAGGGGATTGTGCCGAAAGCTGCGTTTCCTCCAAAAGCCTGCATCGGAGTGTTACAGAGCAACAAGTCGTCAGGTGAAACGTAGGTTATGCTTGACCCTGAAGGTACAGAGGCGGGCAGGGTTACATTCCAAGAGTACGCTTGGCTTGCGTCAATGGTTTTTCCGACTGGTCGCCACTGGAAGTAGTTGGTGCTGGAGTAATCAGCGGAGTCTTGAGAGTTCGTCGAACCATGAGCGGCGGTGTTGTTCCATAAAGCCAGCCACTTGTTATTGCTGTCAAATATGTATCTGGTTATTTCGCCTGTTGCGCCATAGATGTTGGTTCCTGAAGGCACGCCAGTTAGCGTGTAAATCCAGCTTCCAGTCAGAGAATCGTAAGCTTCCCATGTGGTTCCGCTGGTTCGCCATAGAATACCCGTTGGTAGTACACCGTGCTGGTTAATTGACTCGTAATCGTAGATTTGACCAAAAGCAGGAAGGGAACTTGTCCAATTCTGCCACCAAAGCTCTTCACCAGTCAGCAAATCAACACAGACGTAGCCGCCGCCAGTTTTAGCGTTGCTCAAAGGAAGGTCATAGTAGAGTCTTCCGTTGATAATCATTGGATTGTTAAACCGCATCTCATACGAATCACCTTGATAGTATGCTTCGCCAGGATAGGTTCCTCCGACGATTCCGCCATCTTGCAGGGGCTTAGTCCACATTATGTGTGCACTGTTAGGGGCAATGCCGTCAGGTTGGATGTTGTAGGTTACGCTTGGTTCTCCGCCGAGCCAGTTTGAGGCTATCTTTGCCCATTCAGTGTTTTGTCCTTCAATGGGTCGTGTCCAGTAGCCAGTGGGTAACGGGTAGTCAGGCAACTGTGTTATGGGGTCTTCTTGGACTGTGAGGGTGGTTGTTGCACTGCTGGGTAAAAAGTTGTCACCTATAAAGTCCCATAAAGCAGGGTTCACAGAGATTATTCCTGTAGGACCATACATTGAGGGCACTTGACCGGGGAAGGTGAAAGTGAACGTGTAGAGGCCAACTTGGTCAGGGGTGTATGCGCTGTAACCGCCACCAATGGGGTCTGAGGTGAAGGGCCCAAGGATTTCTTTAGAGCCATCGGGTTTTGAAACTTCCACTTCCAAGTCGCGCCATCGGTCGCCTCCTGTTCCTCCTGAGCCTGGGGGTACCCAGTTGAGCCAGAAGATAACTGAGGCGGTTTGTCCGACACCAACGCGGTCGGGTGTGGTTACAATGTAAGCGTAGGTTGGAATGTCGATTGGCGGGGTGTGTGCAGTTGCGGTAGGCGTTATGGATGCAAGAGTAGAGAAGGCAAGCAGCAGTATCAGGGCGAGTGTAGTCAGAAGCGTTGTTAAGTTTTTCTTGCTTGTTTTGTTTATAATATTCACTTTTTTTTCTCTCCTAATTGGGTACTCGCCACATACATGGGGTTTGGTTATAAGGTTTAGTAAGTGGTGTGCCTACCCACAGAATTAAACGCCACCAAATAAGCCCCTTGAAAAGTTGTTAGACTTTGCTTATTGTGAGCCCTAATTCTGAGAGGTCGGCTAAAAGGTTTGGTTTATCTTCGCTTTTGATGCCTTTCCAATCCAGCACCACACCAGTAACCTGTCCAGAGGTTTTTGTTACGCATTCCTGGAGCATCTGCAAATCCACTTCAGGAACAGCATATTTGGGAATCATGTGCCCAAAAACAGCTTCTCCGCATAAAGCCATCTGGGTAAATTTTCGGTTGTAGTGAGTTCCGCCGACGCCTAAAACTGCCGTTTGCCCCGAATTTCCATAGTTAGCGATGACTTCCCATGCGGCTTGCGCAACTGCTTGAGCCGCGTTTTGGTCTTGCCACTGTTTCTCGCAACTGCCAAGTTCAACAAACATCGTAGGAACATCCAGCGAGGGACCATGATGGGTGGCTTCATAGGAAACTTGATAATCAAGACTGCGCTCAACTTTTAGGCGATTTAGGGCTTTAAGAGCATCAGCCATGGCGTTAGCAGGACAAACCGAGACGCAGCGGGGCAATCCACCAAATTCTGCGTTTCCAAAGTTTCCCGGAGTGTGAACGGTTAAGGTGGGGGTTTCGCTTTTGCTGCTGTGCCGCGAGACAAAAACCATCAGTTCAGCATCGGGGAAGTCTTGGGGAAGGTTTTGGGCATCAATTGATTCTTGTTCGAGGGTAATGTAGGTTACTTGTTTTCCGTTAATTTCTGCCGTATAAACTGGGTTTTGTTGGTAAGTTTGGCTGGTTTGATGAAAGGGGTGCTGCTGGAGGAGGTGGGTGGCTATGTTTTTGCCTGCGAGGTCTTGGTTGGAGTGGACGAGCAGAATCATGAGTGTACACTTTGAGTATTGAGTGGTGTGTTTGGAGAAAAATGTTTCCCGTAAAGCTTAATTGGCAAGCTTCTTTCCCCTTTCTCTAAGAGGCGCTAAACGTGCATTTGATGAACTTCAAAGAACTCTCCAGCCAAGAACTCAACAGATTAGTTGACCAAGCCATCGAAATCAAACACAACCCCCAAAAATTCGAGCAAGTCCTACAGCACAAGTCGTTGGCTTTGATTTTTCAGAAAACCAGCACCAGAACCCGAGTTTCCTTTGAAGTTGCCATGACCCAGCTGGGCGGCCACGCGTTGTTCATTGACTGGCGAACCACCAACTTCGCGTTGGCAGACCTTGGCGACGAAGTGCAGTACCTTTCACGTAATGTTGATGGCATCATGGCACGTTTGCTCTATAACGCGGATTTGCAGAAGATGATGCATGCATCTCAGGTTCCAGTGGTCAACGGTTGCGACGAGATGTATCATCCGAGCCAGTGTCTTGCGGATTTAATCACAATTAAAGAAAACCACGGCTCTCTGGAGGGGGCAAAGCTGGTGTATGTTGGCGTCCACAATAACGTCTGTAACTCTCTGATTGAGGGTTGCACAAAGACAGGTGTGCAGTTGACGACGGTTACACCGATTTTTAATGAGGCATCACGGGATCAAGCCTTGCTGGATGAAGCAGAGAAAACTGGGCTGTGGAGGTGCAGTTTGGATTTGAGGGAGGCGGTTGCGGATGCAGATTTTGTTTACACGGACACTTGGGTGGACATGGAGTTCTTCACGGACCCTAAATTTGATGCGGAAAAAGAGAATCGGCTCAAACAGATGATGCCCTATCAAATCAACGCAGAATTACTCAAAGAGAGCAAGGTCCATGTGATGCATGACATGCCCATTCACAGAGGATACGAAATCACTGCGGAAGCTATCGAAAATCCCAACGCGGTGATTTATGAGCAGGCTGAGAACAGGCTTTACTCAGCCAAAGCCATTCTGCTCAAACTGCTAAAATAGCAACGTTCCCTTAATCTAAAGTTTTTTCTACTTCACAATAATTTCTGTGCAGGTGTTCTATGTTTTTTTAGGTTTGAGCGGGGGTGGCAAACTTTAAAGGGGCTCAAGGGGAGTGATTCCTTGAGGTAAAGCCTCATGAAGGCAGTTATTTTAAATGGCGCAAGAGAAGGCGACGCCAAAGTGAACCTGACCGCTGAGGTAGCCGCTTTCGTGCTAAGCAGCCACGACGTTGAAGTTTTCAATCTCAGCCAAATCCCCATTGCTCACTGTCTGGGCTGTTTTGGCTGCTGGATCAGAACCCCCGACCAATGCGTCATCAACGACGCCGCCCGGAACATAGCCAAGAAACTCGAGTTGACCGACCTCAAAGTATTTGTCACCCCCATAGTTTTCGGAGGCTACTCCTACCAACTCAAAAAAATGTTGGACCGCCAGATATGCGGGATTTTACCGTTCTTCACCAAAATCAACGGGGAAATTCACCACGGAGCACGCTACGAACACAACGCCAACGTTGTCGGTTTGGGGGTTTTGCCTAAACCCGATGAGGAAAGCGAGAAGATTTTCCAAACGCTGCTTAACCGAAACGCCATTAACATGCATGCCCCAGCCCACAGCGCCAAAATTGTATACAACACTGACGATGCCTCTGCCATTGAGCAGAAAACCAGAGAAACCTTCGCCGAGGTGGGAGCCAAATGAGCCAGTTGAAGCAGCGGGCACTTTTACTTGTGGGTAGCCCACGCGGCTTCAAGAGCACCTCAGCATCGATAGGCACATACCTTATGGATAAGCTTAGCGCAGGGTTCGAAGTTGAGAGAATTCACATCCAAGCGGCGATACGTTCACAAGCTTCCCAAGGGGATATGCTTCAAAAAGCCACCGGCAGCAACTTGCTGATTTTGGCTTTTCCATTGTATGTTGACTGTCTCCCTGCGCCCGTCATTGCCGAGTTAGAACTCTTGGCAGACCAACGAAAAAACGCAGAAACGCCGAAAAATCAACGACTCGTAGCCATAGTTAACTGCGGGTTTCCTGAAGCCAGCCAAAACAACACCGCTTTAGCCATCTGCCGACGTTTCGCTTCTGAAACAGGAATCGAATGGGCAGGTGGGTTGAGTCTGGGCGGAGGCGGAGCAATTTCTGGAACCAAGCTGGAAGATGCAGGGTTTGTGGCACAAAACGCACGGAAAGCGGTAGGTTTGGCGGCAGAAGACCTGCTTGAGGGCAGGGCAATTTCGTCTGAGGCAGTTGATTTGATGGCAAAGATGCAAATTCCGAAATGGCTGTATCTCTTTCTGGGAAACCGAGGCTGGAAAAAGATGGCAAAGAAATACGGTTGTCAAGATAAACTCTACAACCGACAGCAACAATAGCAGTTAAGTGTAAGCTTCCGGTTGGGGCAGTAAATTGTCCTGCAAAGCTTTCTGGAGGCGAGTCAGCTTTTCTTGGGAAAACGCGCCGTTTGTCTGCCAAAGAATCGAGCCGTCACGGTTCACCAAAAACAAGTAAATCGTCGCCTCAGTTGTTATGCCCAGTTGCTTCTTGAATTTGCCCTTGTCAAGGTACAGAGTTACTGTCCGTTGGCGGGCAGCTTCGTCCACTATACCTGCGCGCATTCCGCCATTTATCCACCACCTGAAGGGACCATAACTGGCGCTTAAAACGGGGAACTCGAAAAACTTCACTTCAGGTTCCTCTTGCTCCAGCCTACTTAAGGCTGGGACCCATGACTCGAGTAAGCTAACTTGGTTTCGCTTAAAAGCAACCACCACGACGCTTAGTTTCGCCTTAAAGTCACGGGGGAAATCTTTTTGGTCTCCGTTGAGGTTTGACCCTGAAACATCAGGAAAAACAACCCGATTAAAGGTGCCCATAAACTTCACCTGACAAGCTATAAGCGGCATTTTGTGCATGTCGTTGGTTACAGAATACAAGACAATACTCTTTTAAGAAACTTGCCAAAACTAGTATACAAGGCAATTTCTCGGCAAGCTTCTTTTCAACTAAACATTGCCTAGAGAAATTTGCTTAAAATGGTTGTGAGGTGAAAAGTATATGGCCGATATTGTTGACACGGCAATTGCAGCGGGCTCATTCAAAACCCTTGTAGCCGCCGTGCAAGCCGCAGGACTAGTAGACACATTAAAGGGTCCAGGACCCTTCACGGTTTTTGCACCCAACGATGAAGCCTTTGCGAAACTGCCCAAAGGCACCGTTGAAGAATTGCTAAAAGACGTCCCCAAATTGAAAGCCATTTTGACTTACCATGTTGTTCCAGGAAAAGTCATGTCAGCGGATGTAGTGAAGCTGAAATCAGCCAAAACAGTTCAGGGACAAGACATCAAAATTGACGCCTCAAGATGGCATCTGCATGACACCGTTAAAGTGAACGACGCCAACATAATCAAAGCGGACATCGTGACGGACAACGGCGTTATCCACGTAATCGACAAGGTAATAATGCCAAAAATTGAAAAAGCAGCATCCCCCATGTAACAGAGCCAAAGAAACGCAGAAAAAAGCAACACTTTGGCAGGGCACTCTCTTCTTTTTCTACCACCAAAAAAGGCAAACAGAAGGTGAAAAAGTGAGAAATTTCAACAAACCACGCATAGTCATAAGCAAATGCATCACCTTTGAGCCTGTCCGATGGGACGGACAAATAATCGCCAGCAGATTCGTAGAGGATCTAAAACCACATGTGGAATTCATCCCTGTTTGCCCCGAGGTTGCAATTGGGCTGGGTGTGCCCCGAGAAACCCTGCGAATAGTCAAATCGGGCGACGATTTGAGGTTGATTCAGTCGGCAACAGGGTTGGATTTCACCGACAAAATGAGGCAGTTCACCCAAGATTTTTTGGGCGTGTTACCAGAAGTTGACGGGTTCATACTAAAAAGTGGTTCCCCCACCAGCGCCCTTAAGGATTCGCGGATTTACCCCAGCACGGGAAAGGTGGCTCCGCTGGGAAGAGGCGCAGGCTTTTTTGGAGGCGCAGTGGGTGCGCGTTTTTCGTATCTGGCCCTTGAAGATGAACGTCGCCTTTTGAATTCTCGGATAAGAGAGCATTTTTTAACCAAACTTTATACTCTGGCGGACTTTAGGGCAGTCAGAAACGCGGCTTCGCTAAACGGGCTGATTGAGTTTCAGGCACGCAACAAGCTCCTGTTGACCGCCTACAGCCAAACCGAACTGCACGACTTAGGCAGAATCGTGGCACAGCAAAAAGGCAGACCCATAAAAGAAACACTGGCTGAGTACCAGAGCCACCTGTGGAGCGCCCTTAAACGTCCACCACGCAAAGGCGCCAACGAAAACGTACTCACCAAAGCCGCAGGCTACTTCACCAGCAGGCTTTCCAAAGACGAAAAAGCCGTCTTCCTAAACGCGGTAGCCCAGTACAGGGCAGGCAAGGTCCCGCTGAGCACACCCCTTTCAGTGCTGAAGGCGTGGATAATCAGGTTCAACGAAGAGTACCTGCAGCAGCAAACCTTCTTTGAACCCTACCCTCAAGACCTGATGGAAAAAACATACGCTGACCAGCCGGGAAAGGAAAAAGACTACTGGAAATAGTTAGTAGGTTAGAGCTGTTTGATTTGCTGGACGTATTTGTCGGCGTCAAATTTGCGTTTGAGCCCGTTGGCGTTCATGTACCGTGCGGTACCGTAGATGGGGCGTTCGCGCCAAGGGCGGTCGTGTTTGCCCAAGCACCATGCCACGCCTGTGTAGCCGTTGGGGTCTCTGCCGTCCAACTCGTACTTGTTGTTTAGGTAAATCGCCGCTTTGAAGGCTTCACGGGGAGTTTTGGTCCACTCAAGGATTTTTTTGCCCCAGTACATGCGCATGTACCCATGCATCTTGCCAGTTACCCGCATCTGGGTCTGCGCCGCGTTCCAGTATGGGTCGTGGGTCTGTGCGTTTTCCAGCTCCGCCACATCGTAGAGGTACTCCCGCTTGTCGGCTTCGTGCTTGTGAAGGGTTTGTTTTGCCCAGTTTGACAGCCCATCAAACCCGTCGTAGTCTGGGTTGAACCATGCGTAGTTTATGGCGAGCTCTCGCCTGACCACCAACTCCTCAATGTACGCCTGCTTGGCTTCTGCGGGGGCGTCGGCAGCCAAAACCTGCGCCGCAACGTCGACGGGCGAGATTTGCCCAAAATGCAGGTAGGGACTCAAATTCGACGCGAAGTCAACTGTCGGGTCATTTCGCTGCTGGGGGTAATCAGGCAGCTTGTGCTCCAAAAACTCGGCAATGCAGCTTTGGGCTTGCTGGGTTCCGCCCCGAAAACCCACAGCCTTGTCAACTGAGGTATCGACACCTAAATCTGAAATAATCGTGTCTATACGCCTCAAGTCTAAGGTATCGAACGGTAGGTCAAGCGAACCATGCTTGGGCTGACGCGTCGTGGGAACGCTCAGGAAGCGGCTACGGTTCTTCTGGATTTTTGGTCGGAGCGTCGCCGCAGAATACTCCTCCTTGCTTGAAGCGGCTTCAACAGGCACCACAACGTTATCTTCCACTTGAACCAACGGGCAACTCAAACGGTCAGCCGCGTAACGGTACCACTGCCGCAAAGGTTTTAGGTAACCCTTGTCCACCACGACTATGCATGCATTTTTGGCGATGGAGACCACACCTCGCTCAGGAGAACCCCTTTGGACGACCAGTTGCACGCCGAACTCCGCTAAGGCTGCTTTCACCTCATGCAGACCTTCAAGCAAAAACGTGTAATGCCGCAGGTTTGCCTCAGGAAAATCAGGGGTCAACCCAAAGAACGCCACCAATGGCTTATCCAGCTGGTTTGCCCACCAAACCGCATGGTCAAAGGCCATGTTGCATTGGGTCCGCACTGATGTCTGCATCCAGTAGAGAACAAACCCACGACCTTTCTTCATGTCTACAGTGTTGAGTCGATTTAAGCGTTCATCTGGCAAATCACTCAACCGCGGCGCCTCCCATTAAGGTGACTTCAACCCCGTAACTTCGGAAACATCCACGAGCTTCACCACAACCAACGCTGGGTCTGTGGTTAGGGAAGACCAGTCAGCGTTTTTGGGAAAACCATGTGCAGCTAAAAAACTGGTCGACAAACCCTTCGCCTTGGCAGCTTCAACCATCTTTGAAAGGACCAGGGTTTTCTCGCTTGAATCGACGACGACATGCAGCCTGCCCGCCAGCAAGACAAAACCATACGAAGCAAGGTCTGAAGTGTACTGTTCAATTTCAACACACACAGAACGACCTTCTTGAAGTAGGCCAATTTTTTTGCCATAACCTGTAAAATGAAAATACAGGGTGCCGTTGAGGTAAACGTATTGGAAGGGAGCGATGTAGGGTCCAGACGGGTCTTGAAAGGCGATTCGGCAGAGGAACTGTGTGGTCAGCAGTTGGTTGATTTCGGGCTGGGTCATTTTTGGCAGTTTTATTAGAACCAAGCAGCCACCCTGAAGGATTTATGCTGCAAGAAGTATAAGAAAGTAACCGCCTAAGGTATTACCTAAGGATCATGTTGACGAATTTGTCGGGGTTAAACAGTTCTAGGTCCTTGTATTCCTGCCCTACCCCGATGAACAAAATCGGCTTCTGCGTCACATACGTCACACTCAACGCCGCGCCACCCTTCACGTCCGCATCCACCTTAGTCAAAATCGTCGCGTCAATACCCACACATTTATTGAATTCTTCTGCCTGCTGCACCGCATCGTTCCCCGCCAGCGAATCCACCGTCAAAATGGTGAAGTCAGGCTGCACCACACGCTTCACCTTAGACAACTCACTCATCAAGTTCTGGTTAGTCTGCATCCTGCCCGCCGTATCAATCAAGACAACGCTTGTGCCATGAGCTTTGGCGTGGCTAACCGTGTCAAATGCCACCGCCGCGGGGTCAGCTCCGTACTGGTGCTTAATCACCTTCAAGTTCAACCGTCGCGCATGCTCCTCTAACTGCTCGATGCTGCCTGCACGATAAGTGTCGCTGCCCGCCAAAACGAGACTGTACTTTTTATTTTTAAAATACTGCGCAACTTTGGCGATGCTGGTGGTTTTGCCTGTGCCGTTTATGCCCACAAACATCAACACCAAAGGGTCTTTTTCGTTACGCTTCTCTTCAGCTTTGGCGAGAAGGTCAATTTTTTCTTTGGGTAACATGACTTCCAGCAGGACTTGCCGCAGGTTTTCTTCGACAAAATTTTTGCGGTCCTCAAGCCTTTTCACCTGCACGCCCGTCAGGCGCTTCTCCAACTCGTCACACACTTTGTCTGCAACTTCAAAAGCAACATCGTTTTCTGCCAGCGTCATTTTGAAGTCGTCAAGAAGGGGACGCAGGTTTTGGGGTTTAAGCTCAGCGGTGGTTACTTTGGTTACTAAGCCTTTGAAACCCGACTTGAGCTTATCAAACATAGACTACTGCGGTCCTGCACGTATCCCTGCAAGTAGACTTTCCATGCGGTTGCGGTCTTGGTTGATGCGTTCGACAACTTGGGTTAGCTGCTGCTGCGCTTGCACGCGGGTTTTCTCTAAATCGTCAAGGCGTTGCTTAACGATGGTTTTGGCTTCGGGCAAAGTTTTCTCCACACTCACACCTGACCCTAAACCAACCACAACCTTGTTGGGGTCAGCAAGTTTAACGTTGATGTAGCTACTACCGCCAATGGGAACCAGCATCTCAGCGTTCTCTTGCTCTTTCTCGAGGCTTTCCAGCGTCATGTTAGCGTAGGTCAAGTCGGTTAAAGCTGCAGTTAACATGCTAAGGCGTTGCTGCAGGGTATCTGCTGTCTGCTCAAAATAGCGTAACTGCATGCTGAGCTTGCGGACTTCCTCTTCCTCGTTGCCCACCATACCCAAGCTTATTCACCAAGAACCATTTTCTTTAGAGTAGGGTTTGTGATTTCGTCTGCGGGAACTTCTTCAACTTTGGTGACTTTCATGTGGCAACGTTTCACGCGGTGGCGGCTGCCGATTTCGGCGTAGACGCGTTCTTCAGCGTGCTCGGGCTTGTCGGCTACCATTTCCCTGACGAAGTCCGTTTTTAGGTTCGGCTTGTAAATCTTGCCGGTTACTTTGAAAACCTTCATTTATTCTACTTCCTGCACAACATCCAATGCATTCCCAATTATAAACATCTCGGGTCCAGTTGTCAAAGAACCAGCAACTGCAACATGCGAATTAGCAATTAAGCCCGTGCCAACGTAGGGTATGCCACAGTTCACGGTGCCCACATCCACTGGAACCTTCAACACAGACTCCAAAACCTGCTTCTCATCCTCCTTAAGCATAGGATGCGCCAAGACCCCTTTGTTGGTGGCAACCGCCAAGGCGCCCACGTAGGTTAAGTCGGCGATTCTGCCCGGAACAACTTCAACCCCCAAAGCGTCGGAAACCTGTTTCATGACAAAGTCCTTCATGCGGGGGTCAACCACAGCGCCTTTATCGTTAGCTAAAACCAAGTTGCCAAAGGCGGTTTTACGGCTCTCCATAACAACCACGTTGCCGTCAAACCCTGCTTTAATTGCGTCGATTTCTTCTTGGCGGGCAAAAGAGGAAAGGATTATGCCGTTGCTGTTTGCGCAGGCTAAGGTTCCTGCGAGCAGGCTGGCGCCGATGCTGGTGTGGATAAGTGGGACGTTTAGCCATTCAGCGGTTTTTTGGGCTTTATCGGTTGGAACCATTTTTGGGATTAAAACGAATTTGTCAGTAGCAAGAGAGTATACGCCTATGCTTGCGCTGCTGACTAGACTGGTTAGATACACGGTCAATTGGTTATTCTCCTCAGCTAAACGGGTTTTTAACAGCGGAATTTTTAGCAGCCCACTTTTTTGTTTGTAAACATTGTAGACAATGGATTCTGCAAGTGAAATTCTGCCTCTAACATTTATGCTGCAAGAACCAATTTGCAGAGAGCACATTTAAAGCTCTCGGAAAAAGCCACCCCTTTTACGCACCCAAACACACAAACCAGTTATCTTTAGAAAAGCTGAATCGCCCTACGAAATACTCAGTCCGCGTTAGATGATAGTTTTTTAGACAACAATGTCTGAACCAAACTCAGCAGGACCACTGTAGATAAAGATACAAAAAAGGAAATAAAAGGAACTCGACTAATAGCAAAATAAGGTTTACTGTTCAACAAAACAGGCGCACATTCAAAAACTAAAAATTCAAAAAGATAAGCAAAGGTAAACAACACTGAAGCAAAAAGTACACCAAAAAGAAAAAAACGAACCTTCTCAAAAGGTGAAAACTCTTTTAAGCCCCAAACCGCCCCAAACACACAAACAGCCACCACAAAAAAACCAGTCAAACCCGCAACAACAAAAAAATCAGAAGCTTCCATGAAAACAACCGAAGGCAAAACATTAAAAAAAACACCCAAGAGACCTCCACTTAAAACAAATTTCCATCTGTTACCTTGTAACATAACTTTAATTTTTGAACCAACACTCATGTATTTCAACTCCTAAGGGAGGGTTTACTGGGGCTCTGAACGGGATTTAGGAGAGAAAGAAAATGAAAACCAACGAGCAAAGTTGGAAATCATCTCCAGAGCCCACTCAGCCCCTCTTTTTTGCCAATGCTTCTCCTAACAAAAAAAGGAAAAAGGAAAGTTGTTGTTTTGCGGCTGTCTATTTCCGTTTCCTTAGCACTAGCACCGCTGCGGCGGCGACCACGATTATAACTGCTGCACCAATAGCGATGTAAGTCAAGGTTGGCGTGGCTGCTGTAGTAGCTGGCTGCGGAGCCGCACTAGGCGAAGGCGAAACAGACGGTACAGGAGTTGACACTGGCGGAGGAGTTCCCGCAGATGCCGGAGTTGGGGAGACAACGGCGCTAGCTGCAGATGCTTCTGTTACGACAAAAGCTGACTTTGCAGTAGACGACAAGAAGTACTGATCGCCCTCAAATCGCGCTGTAACAACATACGAACCAGGAACAGGCGGAGTCCAAGTAGTGCAGAAGAAGCCAGAGTCATCACTAGTAACAATGCCAACATCTTGATAGTTGCCATTAGGATCAAAAGCTAACAAATGCACATCAACAGGAATACCAGTTTGCGCACCAGTAGACTGCACTGCAACAGTGCCTTCAAACAATACAGCTGAACCCAGCGTCTGGAATTTCGGTGCAGCATCCACTGTCACCAAAGTAGGCAAAGCTGGACCGGAAGTTTGCACTGCTGGGGCTTCTTCGAAGCAGTAAAGAGCCCAGTCCATACTCGTCAAATACAGCGAACCGTTATAGGGCGTCGGAATCGAGTGCAATTCGTCGCCTCCAAGTTGGTACCACGAGTATTTTGCTCCAGTTGAGGCATCCAGTACATACAGGGTTCCCACTTCGTTTATGGCGTAGACCACCCCGTAAGAGTAGGATAAACCTGGAGCTATGCCCTCGCGAGACGTGTATGTGCTCCATGTTTTGTTTCCAGTAGTAGCATTGACGCAGCTCACAGAGTAGAAGTCACTAAGATAGACTGAGCCGCTGTGGTATAACAAGCCAGCCTGACCGGTTCCTTGATTCTGCTCAGGAGTGCCCGGATTATTTCCAGTTTGGTACAGCCAAATCATTGCGCCTGTGGTGGCGTTCAGAGCGTAGTTATTTCTGTAGGTTCCTTGAGCAAAAACCATGCCATCACCAAGCGTTACAGAACCCAGAATCCACCAGGGGGCTGAAGCGCCACCTAAATAGCCAGGGCATACAACGTTGAAAATGACCGCACCTGTTTCTGCGTCGAGCTTTGTTACGTTAAAACCTGCGCTTCCTGCTACACCGTTAACTCCAATATAGACTGCACCATCAGCCACTGCAGGAGTTCCATCCACGTATCCGCGTGTAGCAGCCGCTGATGAGCCCCCTATTCTTGCGCCCGCATTATATTTCCAAACTTCAGATCCACTATTCGCATCGAAACAGTAAAGCGTGTTACCTCCAGCAACGTATACCTTGTCGTCTGTAACTATTGGAGAGCCAGACCCTACGCTAGCACTTGATTGCCACACCTTAGTTCCAGTTGTTGCATCCAAACAGTAGACGTTACCATCGTCTGGACCTGTGTACAGCTTGCCATTGCCTACCGCTACTGTGCTACTGAAGCCTATTTTGCCTGTCGAATAGTTCCATATCGATGCACCGGTGTCAGCATTTAACGCGTAGATATTACCATCCCATGAGCTTACATACGCCACACCATTAACAAGCGTTGGCGAGGACACTAAAGCACCGCCTGTCTGAGCACTCCACTTAAGGGCCAAGTTTGTTGGGCCGTAACCCACGCCAGAGTGCGCTGGATCGTTCATGAACATTGACCAATCACGGGGTGTGTTGCCTATGCACCACACCTGATTGCTGCCGCCACCATAACCTGTTTCCCCTGTATATACAAATGTGCCATTCGCCCATGTTGAAGTACAAGGAATTATGTACAGATTTCCGTAGGCAACACACTGAAGATTGCGTGGTGCACCGTTTTCTATAGGTAGACGCCAAATTAGCTCACCAGTGTAAGCGTCGAAGCAGTCAAACTCAGAGTGGCTGGGCATACCTGTATCTGGATCTGCATATTGGTTTTCACCCATTTGAACGTAGATTTTACCATCTGCAATCGAAAGTTGGTTGGTGAAACCGACACCGGGTCCGTTCTTTTTCCATACGAGTTGACCAGTGGTTGCATTTACAGCGTAGATATAGCCATCCTGGTTCTTTGAGTATATCATACCGTATGCTGCACCTTGGTATCCAAAGAACTCATTAAAGAAGCTGTTTGGGTTGTAAGACCAAAGGTGTTCGCCGGTGGTGGCGTTCCAACCTTCCATTACGCCGTTGATGCCAGCAGCAGAGAATACACCGTCGACATAAGTCATCCCGCTGAATGCACCACGCTTCGTATTAACTGTCCACATTGTCGCTCCAGTTGAAGCGTTAACGCCTGTTAGGTAATTTAGGCTGGTTGACATAACCACTACTCCGCCACCGTATGCCGCGGGTGACTCCGAGCCATATTTACCGTAATCTGCGCTAGTTGTTCTGTTCCACGCTACGGTTGGGGGTTGTGATGGGTCGTTGAGTTTCCACCCTATAGTATTAATGACGAACATTTTCTGTTCAGGAATGTACCCCACTGTAGGCGTATAGCCCCCAGCACTAAACCCTGTCGGACCTGTCCACACTTTTGTACCATCGGCAATTCTAACACAGTCGGAGCCGTAGATCATGTAAGTATTGTCTACGCCGAAAATACTGTTGATGCTAAGTGTACCAAGGGTCGGTCTTGACCAGACGATTTTTCCTGTTGTATGGTCAAGAGCGTATAATGTACCAGCTTGGCTGGGATAACCTTGTGGAACATCACTTACAAGAATCAAGCCCCCTAAGGCTACTATTTGACTGTGCAGGACAGTTGGCAAAGTAGTTGTCCACTGCAAGTTCGGAGAATTAGGAGCTGGACCAGCAGTGAAATACGTGTTACTGGCATCCCCGCCTATTTTGGGATAACCATATTGCAGCAGGTCATTCGCGGTTTGTGCTTCAGCCGTAGGCATTGTAAAATCTGAGATTGCAAAGAGAACTGAAGAAAGCATAAGAAAAGCCAAAAAAAGGGCAGTTATAACTCTTCTATCTTTGTTTTTTTCTTTCATTTTTTTTACTCCTATACCGTGAAAAGGCTTAAAAGATTTTTAAAAACTTGTAAGAAACTAAAGTTTAGACAACTTTTGTTGAAAATCCAAAAAAGCTAAACGTTACTGTACTCAACATTATCGCTAATAATGGAGAGACTAAAAGGAATGGAAGATACTGTAAAAGCCTTCAGTGAGTTGGGCTTGACAGAACTGGAAGCAAGAATTCTAGTCGCTCTGCAAAAGCATAATCGCACGACCGCTAAAGACATCTCAGTAACACTAGATGTTCATAGACAACAAATTTACAACGCTTTGACTGACCTGCAGAAAAAAGGGTTAGTAACGGAACAGCTTGGCAGACCAAGCCAGTTCAAAACAGCGCCATTAAACCAGTTATTTGGCATACTACTTGAGAGGAAATCGAATTGGCTTTCCAACATGGAAAAGAAAACAGCCGAAATATCGAAAACTTTCAAGGAAAGCCTACCAGAATATAACGTAAAAGCTGAATATACATTCGATTTAATAACCGGAACGGAAAGAGTAAAGAGCGCCCTTCATAAGTGGGGAAAACCTTCAAGGACAATAGATACTACGGTAAAATTCGACCCCCTTATGCTGCGGATCGCAGAAGCACTTGACACGCGCAGAATTGAATATAGAAAAGATTTAGAACTACGAATAGTGACAGATAATACTAAATATTATTCTACTTTTCGGCAAAATTTCCCAAAACGAGAGGTCAGGGTCTTAAAGTATCCTGTTCCGCTTGAACTGGTTATATACGACAGAAAAAGGGCGCATTTGGCTGTTTATCCAAATAGATGCGTCTCAGCATCATCTGAAGTTGCGGTGTTAACTTCTAATCACCCGTGCTTTGTCGAGATGCTACAAAACTGCTTTGACATACTATGGAGAGCATCGAAAGAAAAGCCGAACCTTATACTTGACAAATAGCAGGTAAGTTTAATCGAACAGAAGACACAGTGACCAGTTTCAGAGTTGAGAGAGTTTGCTGGGGCTCTGACGCGAATCGGAGAGAAGGATACCCAGCGAGTAAACATCTTTTGCATCCAGAGCCCTCTCAGCCACTTTTAGGGTTTTCAAAAGAAAAAGGGGGTTAGGGGGTTTTGCGTTTTCTTAACGCAAGAGCTGCTGCGGCTGCAACAACAATTACGACCGCTACTCCGATGGCGATGTAGGTGGTTGTGGGGACATCGCTGGTAGGTGGAACGGCAAGCGCGGGGGTCGGTGACGCAGTTTGCATTGGAGTTTGTGTTGGGCTTGCAGGCGCCGGAGTGGGTGTTCCCTGAACTGTGGGCAGGGGGGATGCTGCGACAGCTTCATCAACTGCGAAGGCGGTTTTTGCCGATGACCCGTAGTAGGAGTTTGACCCCTCAAAAGTGGCAACCACTGTGTAAAGTCCAGGCACTGGAGGACACCACTGGGTTGCAAAGTTGCCGTAAATGTCGCTGGTTACAGGGCCAATTTCTTGCGTGTTGCCGTTGGGGTCAAAAGCAGTCAACTTAACAGTAACCCCTTCTGCATCCAGAGGCTTGGCTTGCTTAGCGTACATGTACTCCATCCAAGCCTGCATGTCCTCATCGGCGATTGCGGGAGTGCCTGCTTGCGCGGGGGTTTGGTCTGTCACGGTGCCTTCAATTAATACGCTGCTTCCTTCCGTGGAGATTTTTGGAGCAACAGTCACGGTGGTTTCGCTTGGTCCTTTACCGTAACAGTAGATTTGGTTGTCGTAGAAGTTGAGTCCAACAAGGAAGCCGTCCGCCGCCACTGCTGACCCCCAATGCAGAATCTTCCAGATTTCTGCTCCGTCAGAGGCGTTGATGCATCGCAGATAAGAACCGCGCCACAATGGCTGGGTGGGAGAGTGCTCGGTGGAGTAGGTGTAGATTTTGCCGTCACAAATACACGCAACTGAGATGGGGTAGCCGCCGTAGGGGGATTCAAAGCCAACCTGAGAAGCGTTGTAAACCCAAAGGAGCTCACCAGTTGTGATGTTGTAGGCGTACAGGTCTCCGCTGGATAAACCAGTTGACGAAATGAGTTTTCCGTCGTAGATGGTGCCAGTCATGCCGTAGAACTTCATTTGCGGTTCAGGGTCTGTTGGTCCCCAAATTTGCTCGCCTGTTTCTAGGTCAAAGCCCCACCATTGCCGCGTCATAGACTGTGAATAGATGAAGACGCCGTCTTCAGGGTCAACTGTGGGTCCGCTCATGCTGCCTCCGCCGAAAACTCCGGTGATTGCGCGGTCAGGAACACTTTCGGGTGGCGTGAAGGTTATGTTCCAGAGCAGTGTGCCTTCTTCGCCAGGTTTAAGGCTCAGCGCCCAAAGGTTACCTTCTTCGACGTAAGTGCCGTTGTTTTTGCCTGAAGTTCCGCCGATAACAAACTCGTCCTCACGAACCACACGAAGGCTGCCAGCCATCTGAGGCACGGAAACATTCAAGGAATAGCCGTTGTTGCCGTCGTAGGTCACGTTTAAGCCAGGCCGCCAAAGCCAGTACTCAGCAAACGTAGTACCCCAAACGGGTTTCCACCAAATCGTTTGGGTAGTGTTCCAGCACTGCAAGTAGAAAGGTTCTGTTGCGGGAGCCATCGGATTGGCGGGGTCAGATGTGCCCACGATGTTGTAGTAGGTTAAACTGCCGTCGTCGCCGTAAACTGAAACGCCTCCGCCGCCGAAAAAGCCGCCTCCGCCAGCCCATGAAGGAACGTTTTCTATGCTGCACATGTAGTTGCCAGTAAACGCGTCAAACATCATCCAAGTTGCGCCCGCTGACTCCATGAAGCCGCCTGCACTACCGGTTGACCAGAGGTAGGGTTTGCCGCCGTGCTGGTTAGGTGAGTCATAGTTGAATATTTGGCCAAACGCTAATGCCCCGCCTGTGATTGCTCCTGACGAGGAGCCACTTGGTGTAGATATGGGTCCGGTGGTGTTGTGGAAGTATAAGGTTTCTCCCGTGTATAAGTCGAGGCAGTACCAGCCGTATTTGGGTAGTGATTGAACGTTGTAGAAGATTTTTCCGTCAAGAATTATCGGTGGATTTAGGCTCAAACCTTCGTAGTCGGATGTTGAGTAGCCGGTGTCGCCAAATCGGGTATCCATCAAGCCTCCTGACCACATTGGAGTAGCCCACATTATGTGCGGACTTTCAGGCCCCAGCCCAAACGCGTAATTGCTTGTTGGCCCAATATTTTGAGCTGCCCCGCCTAGCCAGTTGCCGGCAAGGTATGCCCAGTTGCGGTTGGCTTCGTTGATGGGTCTGGTCCAGAATTCGGTTGGTAGAGGGGCTTCAGGCCAGCCTTCGATTGGGTCTTGCTGTACGGTTACGGTGACGGGGTCGCTGCTGCTGGCGGCGAAAGTGTCGTTGATGTATGAATCACCGCCCATGAAGTAGCCGCCTTCAGGTTTAGGCAAACCAGTAACTATATGCTCTGCAACTTTAGCAACAACGGTGTAGGTTCCGATTTGCGTTGGCTGATAGCTGGTCCAGCCACTGCCGACGGGGTCAGAAGTGATTGGGCCAATTGTGTCTATGGAACCGTCGGGTTTGGTGACTTCCACAGTGAAATCCCACCTGTCACCGTAGGCGCCGTTTGCGGTTGGCGGATACGCAGCGGTCCAAAAGACGATGGTAAACGGTTGGTCAACACCAATGACATCGTTTGTTACTGAAACGTAGGTGTATGTGGGAACTGTCCATGGGGGGTCGTGTGCAGTGACAGGGGGGAGTGCAATCAGAGAAGTAATTGTTAGCATCAGAAGTAACGCAGTTACAGCGATAGCTGCTTGGTCAGACGTATTTTTCTTTTTATTCTTTCGGATTTTCATTTTCTCTCATTCTCCTGAATTCCATAGTTCAGTAGTTGTTTTTGTATCAACTTAAGGGTTGGAATGTCGCACTCCGACAGACAGAACCGTCAGTTACCAAAAATTTTTATGCAAACCACACTGAATAGAAACTGGAGAGAGAATAGTGGAGATTCAAGAAGAAGACGTGAAAACTCTCACTTCCTTGGAGCTCACACCAAGACAAGCCAGAGTATATCTTGCCCTAGTTTTAACGGGAAGAACCACTATTAAAAAAATCGCCAAAGTAGCAAAGGTATCCCGACAAGACATCTATAGGATAATAGCGGCTCTACAAAAACTGGGCTTAGTTGACAGGGCACTCACGCTGCCGGCAACGTTTAAGGCAGTTTCGTTAGAAGAAGGCCTCGCTATTCTGCTGCAGCGGCAGAAAAAGGCTCTTTGCAAAACCCAACTTGAAGCGGAGCGGCTTTTTGAGAAATTCAGAGAACAACCTCCAGATGCCAACTCACCCCAGGAGGAGCCCCAGTTTATTTTGATTGCCGGACGAGAAAGAATAGCAACAGCCTTCAGAGAAGACTTAGCCACAGCCCAAGAATGCATCAGCATGAGCAGTTCATGGGAAGTTTTCAGGGAATTCATCTTCGATTTTAACTTTAACTTAACAGAAGCAGGAAAACGAGGCGTGATAGTTAGAGCGGCTATAGACAGGCCGTATAATGATAACGCGTTTTTGGCGATAACGCAGTTCCTCAAGAAAAACCCGATGTTCAGCCTCCGATTCACCCGAGAAGAAAAGCCGCTCTTCATGCTAATCACCGACAAGAACGCCGTGAATATGTTCATGGACACCATCACTACGGTTTACGCCAATGACCTCACAATGATGAAGTCAACCAACCGCATCTTCACAAATCTAGCACATTTCTACTTTGAAAGCATGTGGAACCAAGCAGAGAAAAACCTAACACACGAATACAATTACGCCTAACAAAAAGTTAAGATTAAAAATTGAGGCAGGGCGGTTACTCCGCTAGATGAACGGTTACGTTGCCTTCGCTGTCTTTTGTGGCGCGCACCCGGATTTTCCGGGGTGGTTTCTCAATGCCTTTGCTCCAGAGGTACTCGTTGACTTCGTTGGTTATTGTGAGGGTTGGAGGTTCTTCGTCTTCTTCTTCAGCGCGGGTGGGGACCTTCATGTGTTTCACGACGTAAGCCCGAAGCATACGCATGGCTCGCGGCGAACGTTTTCGCGGAGGCATAATCAAGGCTTTAGCAAGGGGTATGGTGTAGGTTTTCTCTTCAACGATTTCTTCTTCATCTTTTTTCTTCTTTTTCGTAGGAGTTGGGGCTAATTCAACGGGTACAGCTTCAGGCTTTGCGGCTTCTTCAGCTTCAACTTCAGCCTCCAAAGAGTCCATGAGGTTTTCTTCAATGGGCTTGTCTTCGGTTGCTTCCGCTATAGGTTCCTGAGACAGCTCTTCGGGTTTTGCTTCATTGACCATGGTCATGTTTCTCCTATGCCTTTATTTTACGGGTTCGCCAGTTTCTTCGGCGTTTAGGGTTGGTTCTCACTTTGCCGTCTGTCCGCGCAATTACCCATGTGGGAACAGATTCCTTTTGTTTACCGGCTTTAGCTAATCTTAGTTTCTTGGCTGCTGGTTTAACTCGCGCCATACTTTCAAATCCTAGTTATTCTTGTTTCCCGCTTCCGAGATTGAAGCTGGATTAATATTTGCTTCAGCTGCGCATCAGAGATAGGAAGAGCAATTCGTCCTGTCTGTGCCAGCTGGATGAGTTGCAGTTCCAACTGCTCTGTGAAGTCCCGCTTAACCATCTTGAGATTGGTAAGACGTTGCCGTGCTTCTGGCGACAAAATCTGTCTAAGCAGGGCTTCCTTTTGGGCTTCTACGTCCCTTTCAGCTTGAGCTTGCCTTTGCTCGTCGGAGCCCCGCTGCTGATATGCAGAAAGCTTTCTTCGACGGATCGCTTCAAGCTCATCATCAGACATTGATTCATTCGCCTTGATACTTCTTAAGTTCAGGAGCGGTCTTCACAAGTTCCTTGTGGAGGTCTTGGCTAACTTCCTTCATCATTTTTCTGCCTTTAGGCGTTAGGATTCTGCCTTTGGGGCGAGTAATCTGAACAAAACCAGCGGCTTCAAGTTGCTGGAGAACTTTGCGGATGTTACCGCCGCCTGCTTTGGAGGCATGATTTAGTCTAACTGTGAAGCCTTTCCTTCCGCCGTAGTCGCTGCGGAGTTTTTCCAGCCCGATGGGTCCGTGAACGTAGACTTTGCGGAGTAAACTTGCTGCACGGATGTACCACCAGTCAGGGTTTTGAGGCTGCTTCTCAGTATGACTGCCAGTCTTTGCTACTGCAGCCCATGATGGAGGCTGAACTTGCTCAACGTTTTCCTTAAGATATTTGGCTAAACGTTCAATGAATTGTGAAACGGGAACATCGTATGGAGTTGTCAAGATTCTCGACTCTTCTAGGCTATTCCTTGCAGTAAGACAACCTAGCCCAATATAAATATTCTCTGGGTGGAAAAAAATTTTGTTTCCAGTTCACCACAGTCACGGGACACGGAGCTAAGGCGGCGTTGGCGTGAAATCGGCGGAACCAAAAGAACCCGCCGCCGAACAAAGCATACGACTATGCATATTCGAATTGAGGGCGTAGCTTTAAAACCTTAAAGCACTAATAATAAACAGAAACGCGGTGAACCCCATGAAAGCTCTTGTCCTAAGCGGCGGAAAAGGCACACGCCTAAGACCCCTAACATTCACATGCGCCAAACAACTCATACCCGTAGCCAACAAACCCATCTTAGGCTACGTACTAGACCAAGTCCGCCAAACCAGCATTACCCAAGTGGGCATAATAACCGCGCCTGAAACCCAAAACAACGTCAAAGACTACGTCCAAAACGGCGCCCAATGGGGCTTTGACATCGCATACATCCCCCAAGAGCCCCTCGGGTTAGCTCACGCCGTAAAAACAGCTCAACCATTCTTGGCGGAAGACTCGTTTGTCATGTGCCTTGGCGACAACGTCACCGGACAAGGAATAAAACCCTTTGTAGAAAAATTCCAAACCGAAAACCTCGACGCCCTTATCATACTTAAAGAAGTGGAGGATCCCTCGCGGTTTGGCATCGCCCAACTGGACAGCGACGGTAACATTGTGCGGTTGGTTGAGAAGCCTAAAACGCCCATGGGAAACTTGGCTATCATCGGAACCTACCTTTTCTCTAACAAAGTTCACCAAGCCATCGAGCGCATCAAGCCCAGCTGGCGGGGAGAACTTGAAATAACTGATGCCGTACAAGAAATGGTCAACTTAGGGTTTAAGGTAAAAGCTGAAATCCTTAACTCATGGTGGCTAGACACAGGCAAAAAAGACGACATCCTCAGCGCAAACGCCAAAATCCTAGACGAATACATCCACCATGAAGTAAAAGGGCAGGTGGAAAACAGCGTTATCGAGGGACGCGTCTTTGTGGCAGAGGGCGCCAAGATAGTTAACAGCACGGTTAGGGGACCGGCAGTTATCGGCAGAAACGCCTTAGTGGAAGACTCTTTCATTGGTCCCTTCACAAGCGTAGGCAACGACTCGATAGTTGCTCATTCACATGTGGAGTACAGTGTGGTTTTGGAAAACGTCACCGTAGAAAACGTTGAGCGCCTTGAAGACAGCCTCATTGGCAGAAAAGCGAAAGTTACCCGAAACAAGAAAGTCAACACCATAAAACTCCATATAGGCGACTACTCCGAAGTAGATGTGTAGAAACTAAACCTGTTCGGCTTGAAGCGGACAAATGTTAAATAACAAGCTGAACAAAAGAACAAGTATTCGAAGGAAAAGTGATACGGATGC
The DNA here is from genome assembly GCA_041447175.1 of Candidatus Bathyarchaeia archaeon. Classification (NCBI taxonomy): domain Archaea; kingdom Thermoproteati; phylum Candidatus Bathyarchaeota; class Bathyarchaeia (SeqCode); species Bathyarchaeia archaeon. Next base: position 1,451,403 of record CP166960.1, read on the forward strand.
TGCCTGGAATAGTAGTTAAACATTTGAAACGATTTTTTGACGAAAGAGGCTCCTTCATGGAAGTCTTTAGAAAAGACTGCAAGGACCTTCTAATAGATGGCGATGTTATCTCCCAAGCAAACTTGTCCACAACATACCCCGGAATCATCCGAGCCTGGCATCGTCACCTGCGTGGACAAACAGACTACTTTTTGGCGCTGAAGGGCGCAATCAAAATTGGCGTCTACGACGACGAAACCGCCGAACTTAACGAAATAGTTTCCTCAGGCACAAGCATTCAGGCAGTCCGAGTGCCAGGCCACTTTTGGCACGGCTTTAAAGCCGTAGGCAACGAACAGGCTATGTTACTTTACTTCACCACTAACTTGTATGACGCCGCGGATCCAGATGAGGAGCGTCGACCCTGGAACGACCCCGCTTTAATTCCAAAAATCATTAACGGTAAAACTAAGGACCCTCGTGTTGGCAAACCTTGGGACTGGAATTACCCGCCACATAAGTGATTGCCATGAAAATACTTGTCACCGGCGGATTAGGATTCATAGGAAGCAACTTCTGCCGCCACATACTCACCAAACACCCAGACTACGAACTGATAAATCTGGACAGGATGGGCATAGGCGCCAACCCCGCCAGCATGCAAGACGCTGAAAACAACCCCAACTACCGATTCATAAAAGGCGACATATGCAACATTCCACTTCTGCACAAAACCATCAGCCAAGTTGACGCGGTGGTAAATTTTGCGGCGGAAACGCACGTAGACCGCAGCATAAGCGACCCCTACACGTTTGTGCAGAACAACACCATCGGAACCTACACTGTTCTGGACGCAGTACGTAAACATAACCTGCATGCGCGTATGGTGCAAATTTCCACCGACGAGGTGTATGGCACGGCGGTTCAAGGGTCATTCACCGAAAAAGACACACCTAACCCGTCAAACCCCTATTCCGCTTCTAAAGCAGCGGCAGACATGTTTGTGCTTGCTTACCATAAAACTTACAAGCTGAACGTTTCGATAACGCGGTGTACAAATAATTTTGGAGCGTACCAGTTGCCAGAGAAACTCATCCCAAAAACTATCATCCGCGCCCTCAAAGACCTGCCGATTCCCATCTATGGCACAGGTACTAACATCCGCGACTGGATATATGTGCAAGACCACTGCACCGCCGTGGAAACAGTTCTGGAGAAGGGAGAAGCTGGCGAGGTCTACAATGTTTCAGCAAAGAACGAAGCCACTAACTTGGAGATAGTGAAGAGAATTCTGGAGTTGCTGGACAAGCCAGAAAGTCTAATCACGTTTGTGGAAGACCGCCCAGGACACGACACACGCTACAGCTTAGACTCCACAAAGCTTCAAACGGAACTGGGTTGGAAACCCGCATTCTCCTTCAAAGAAGCATTGGAGTCAACTGTGAAGTGGTATGTTGAAAACGAGAAAGCGTGGACACCATTTGCTACACAAGATATACTTTCGCCAACCCCATGGAAGACTGCTGGCGGTAGCCGATGAAACTTGTAGTTACAGGTGCCAGCGGGCTGTACGGCTCTAAACTTGTGGAATTCGCCGTTGACCAGGGGCATCAAGTTTACGCGTTCCACAATCAGCACCCTGCCCCGCATGGAACCCCAGTTAAGCTGGACATAACCAGCAAAGAAGAACTGCAAGCTGAAATTCAGAGAATTCAGCCTGACGCCATCGTGCATGCCGCAACCCTGACGGGGGTGGACCAGTGTGAGCTGAATCGCGAGTTGGCGTGGAAGATAAACGTGGAAGGCACCCAAAGCATTGTTGAAGCGGCAAAGGCAACGGGCGCTTTTTTGTTGTATGTTTCGACCGACTACGTTTTTGACGGCGAAAAAGGCGGCTACACAGAAGACGATTTGCCCAGCCCCGTCAACTACTATGGGTACACGAAGCTGAAGGCTGAGGAAGCCGTCAAAAAAAGCTCAAGTGAGTACTGTATTGGGCGCACCAGCGTCATTTACGGTTCAACTCCAGCGGCAGGCAAAATCAACTTTGCCCTGTGGCTTTTAGACGAACTTAGAAAAGGAGAACAAGTGAAGGTGTTTGTGGACCAGTGGAATTCCCCCACACTCAACAGCAGCCTTGCCGACATGACTTTGGAGGTTGTGGAACGTAAACTGACGGGGGTTTTTCATTTGTCGGGGGCTTCCCGCATAAACCGATACGAGTTTGCAATGGCGCTTGCCAAGACATCGGGGGTAGATGAATCGTTAGTTGTGCCTGCCCGTTCAGAAGAGTTGTCTTTTCCCGCCAAACGCCCCAAAGACTCCTCGCTTGACACAACAAAAGCCCAACAGACTCTAAAGCATAAGCCACTGCAGATAGCTGAAGCCTTAAAGAGGCTTAAAACCGAAACAAACAAGCCTCAAGAATAACAACAAAGTAATTTCAGTGGGTTGTTGCAGTTGTTGACTGAGGGCGTTTCTGTGGTCACCACAACATGGAACGAAGCAGACAACATCGAAAAGTTAGTCACCGCGGTACGCAAAGTGTTGGCAGGGGTTGCTCACGAAATCATCGTGGTTGATGACAGCTCAACCGACGGAACCATCGAAATCACCCAGCGGGTAGCTGATGTGGCGGTCTCAAAGCAGCGCGAAGGACAAAGCAAAGGTCTACTGCACGGGATGCAACTGGCAAAATACCCCTTCGTCGTAACCATCGACGCCGATTTAGAGAACGACCCCAAATACATCCCACAAATGCTCCAGCAAATGCAGGCGGGCGCTGATGTGGTGGTGGCTTCCCGCACCAAGATTCCGCGGTTTTCCGAAAAGGTAGCCTCCAAAACGCTGGGCAAACTGGTGGGGGTGACGGATTTTTTCTCAAATTTTCGGGCTTTTCGAACCGAGCACGTGCCGATGTTTGTTTTGGGCGAGGGGGAAATGTTTGGCTCAGAATTTCTGATACTTGCAAAAAAACACAAACTGAAAATAACCGAAATCCGCTACGAGGCGCCGCCTAGACGCCAAAACCCCCGCATTGGAGGCACCTTAAGGGCGAACGTGAGGATTCTTTGGGCAACAGCCAAAGCCATGTGGTTATATGTGAAGTAGCCGAAGCAGAAAGAATGATTGTTAAGAAGCCCGTTTTCTTGTTTGCTTCTATCTCCTTTCCTTATGAAGTATCAGCAGAACTGAAGCCGACAATAAAAGGCAAAAAGCCCGCCTATTTGCCGTCTATTAGCATCCAAATAGCAATTGTATGCAGAACCTATAGAGGGGAGGGTCGACATTATAGGATTCGGTAGTTGAAGCGACAGGGAAAATGGGAAATCGTAGAGGGGATAGGGGTAGGCGATAGGTAGTCAACCTACCTTCAAGCACAAGCGGTACGGGGAAAGTAGACAAAAACAGAGAGAAAATCGGCATCAGATTATGTAAAAAGCATAAATACCGTCTGGATACACTTAGGAAGTGGTGTTTCAGATGCCCGTTCAGCAAGTCAGCGTGTTTTTAGATAATCGACCTGGCTCACTTTCAGAGATGCTGTGCCACCTTGAGAAACTTCAAATCAAAATTTACGCGCTCTCCATCGCCGAAGCAGGCGAATATGGAGTAATCCGCATGATAACCGCCGACCCCCAAAAAGTCGCGCAGTCACTGGAAGACGCCAACTTTAACCTCGCCAAAGCCAAGAAAAACACCGAAGTCACCGCCATCCTCATAACCGACAAAAACCCCATCTCAAAAATAGCCAAAATCCTAGGCGAAAAGGAAGTCAACATTGAATACGCTTACTCGTCAGCGGTTCATTACGACGGTAAATACGTGCTTGTGGCAAGGCCACGAGAGATTGAGGTCGCCGAGAAAGCCCTCCAAGACAACGAAGTTGCGACCCTGACATTGGAAGAAATCAAACAACACTTCCAATAATAGACAAAGACAGGCAAAATTATTTTAGAAGGCTGAACCAGAGAACATCCATCAACAGTCACATATGCAGCCACAGGGCTACTGGGGAAAACTGATGAGTGACAACAAACACTGGAACAAAACCGTAGAAACTATGCCGAGAAAACAAATCCGCGAACTCCAACTTAAAAAACTTAAAGCACAAGTCAAACATTGCTACGAAAACTCGGCGTTTTACCAAAGAAAATTCAAAACTGCAGGCATCACGCCAGACAGCATAAAAACCTTGGAAGACCTGCAGAAAATTCCCTTCACAGTCAAAACCGACCTGAGAGACAACTACCCCACGGGGCTAGTCGCCGTGGACTCAGGCAACATCGTGGAAATCCACGCGTCAAGCGGAACCACAGGCAACCCAATAGTGGGCGCGTACACCAAAACGGACATGGAAGCCTGGCAAGAAGTCATGGCACGCTCCATCTACACCACAGGCGGAAGAAAAGAAGACGTAATACACATCGCCTACGGCTACGGGTTATTCACAGGCGGATTAGGCTTCCATTATGGTGCCCAAAAAATCGGCATCGAAACCGTCCCCGCAAGCGGCGGCATGACCCAACGGCAAATAAAGCTCATGAAAGATTTAGGCGCAACAATTCTCTGCTGCACCCCAAGCTTTGCCGTGTACCTCTCCGAAGTCATGGCAGCTGAAGGCGTAAACCCCAAAAAAGACCTAAAACTACGCACAGGCATATTTGGCGCTGAACCTTGGTCAGACCGAACCCGCCAACGCATAAACACGGCTCTTGGCATTGACGCCTTTGACATTTACGGACTAACAGAACTGTGCGGTCCAGGCGTAGCCGTTGAATGCCCCGAACACAACGGGTTACACATCTGGGAAGACCACTTCATTGTCGAAACCATCAACCCTGAAACAGGCGAAGTTCTCTCTGAAGGCGAAGAAGGCGAACTGGTCTTCACTCCGCTTTCCAAAACGGGCATGCCGCTGCTTCGGTACCGCACCAGAGACATATCCGTTATCGAAACCGACATGTGCCCATGCAGACGCACACACTCCCGCATGATGCGCGTCAGCGGCAGGTCAGATGACATGCTCATAATACGGGGGGTCAACGTGTTTCCCAGCCAAATCGAATACGTCATCATGGGCTTCCCTGAGTTAGCAACCCAATACGAGATTTACGTGGACCGCCCAGACGCCTTGGACACTTTCGCCGTGAAAGTTGAGTTAACAGAAGAATACTCAAAGAGCACCGCCCTAAACATGAACGAGTTGAAAAGCAGAATCCTAAGCAAAATCAACAACGTCACAGGACTTAACCCCGAAATCCAGATTGTCAAATATGGCGAAATCCCACGAACCGAAGGCAAAGCCAAACACGTTTTTGACAAACGCAAAGGTAAAACCTAAAAGGTAAACCTGATGGCGCCCAAGATTGCATCTGACAAACCCAACAGCTTCCTGCTGCTTAACGGGGACGAAGCAGTCGCACGCGGCGCCTTAGAAGCAGGCATAAAAGTTGCAGCAGCCTACCCTGGAACGCCTTCAACGGAGATTTTAGAAGCCATCGCAGCAGTGGCTAAACAGTTCGGGATTTACGCGGAGTGGAGCATAAACGAAATTGTAGCCATGGAAGTCGCTGTCGGTGCCTCGATGGCGGGCGTCCGTTCCATCGTGTCCATGAAGCATGTCGGGTTAAATGTGGCTGCAGACGCCGCCATGACGCTGGCGTATACGGGTGTTGTTGGCGGGTTGGTTATTGCTGTGTGCGATGACCCCGCCATGCATAGCAGCCAAAACGAGCAGGACACACGCTACTTCGCGATTCACTCCAACATTCCGCTACTGGACGCGGGCAGCCCCCAAGAAGCCTACGAAATGACCCGCGACGCCTTTGAACTAAGCGAAATACTGCAGTTGCCCATCCTCGTGCGGTTAACAACCCGCGTTGCACACGGAAAAGCCCGCGTCAAAATCGGCAAATTCCAAGCTCTCAAACGAAAAGCGGAATTTGACAAGGAATGCGCCAAATGGGTTATGGTTCCCCAAAACGCCTTAAGGCAACACCGCATCCTCAAAAGCCGCTTGACACAGGCAGAAAAACTGGTTAACGAATCCAAATTCAACATCATTGAAGATAACAACAAAGAAATGGGCGTTATTGGCAGCGGCATCGGCTTCTACCACGCCAAATCCCTGCTTGAGCAGGGGCAGTTTTCTTGGTTGAAACTGGGTGCAGTGTATCCGTTTCCCCGCGGCTTGGTTGAACGATTTGTTTCAAAGCTCAAGAAGGTAATTGTGGTTGAAGAACTGCGCCCCTACGTGGAGGACAATTTACACGGCTTAAACGTGGAAGTTCTGGGCAAAGAACAGTTGGGGTTGGAGGAAATCGGCGAATTCACCCCCGACGGCATCAGAACAGCTTTCGCTGAACAGGGTTATCTGAGCCCCGCTGAACCCCAAACCACAGAGGAGCTACCCCAGCGTCCTCCAGGTCTTTGCCCAGGGTGCCCTCACCGCGCATTTTACTACGCCATAAACACCGTAAACCAGTTTGTCAGCTGCAACCCCGAGAAATGTGTAGGCTGTGACATCTGCGAGTTAGCTTGCTCTTGGGAGAAAGAAAAAGTCTTCAACCCCACCAAATCAAGAATACGCGCAGTCAGACTAAACATAATCACTAATGTTGCTTTGACGTGTCGCCTCTGCCCTGACGCCGCCTGCATTCAAGCCTGCCCAAAAGACGCATTAAGCCAGTCTAAAGAAACCCGCATCATAACTGTTGACCCAGACAAATGCAACGGCTGCGGCTGGTGCGTCGAAGCCTGCGAATACGGCTCCTTGACGCTTCACCCAACAAAGCATCAAGCCATAGCCTGTGACACGTGCAATGGCGACCCCAAATGCGTTCAAGCTTGCCCCGAATCCGCCCTAACGTTCATGGGACGCGCAAACGACAAAATCGTCACGGGAGACATAGGCTGCTACACGCTGGGCTGCTTGCCGCCAGTGAACACCGTTCAAACCTGCCTTTGCATGGGCGGAGGAATTTCTCAAGCAGCAGGTATGGCACACGCCGGCGTAAAAGACAAAACGTTCGCTGTTATTGGGGACTCAACTTTCTTCCACGGGGGCATGCCGGGGCTGCTTAACATTGCCTATAACAAGGCAAACGTCTGCGTCGTCGTTCTGGATAACCGCACCGTAGCCATGACGGGACATCAACCCACGCCAGAATCAGGCAAAACCGCCATGGGAGACGACGCGAAAATAGTCAACGTGGAAGCCATTGCAAAAAGCTTGGGCATCGAAAAAATAGATGCCATAGACCCCTACGACCTTAAAAAAACTACACAGGTTCTAAGGGAAACCATGAATTACAAGGGACCAAGCGTCATCATTTCCTTACGTCCTTGCCCGCTTAAAATCGAAAAAGGACCCCTCAGACAAGTTCAACAGACCTGCAACGGCTGCGGCTTATGCGTCAAAGCCTACGGGTGCCCCGCCATCTCCCTAAATGGCAACCGCGCCGAAATCGACGAGACCCTCTGCAGCGGTTGCGGAGTATGCGAACAAGTCTGCCCATTCAACGCAATAAGGAGCAAAGATGCCCAATGAAGCTGGACCTCATTTTCACGGGCGTTGGTGGTCAAGGTGTTGTGGTTCTAAGCGACATTTTCTGTGAAGCAGCCATGCTTGACGGTTTTGATGTTGCCAAGGCGGAAATTCATGGGATGGCACAGCGGGGCGGCTCCATAAGTGCACATGTCCGCGTCGGCGAGAAGGTTTTGTCGCCTTTGATTGAAACGGGCAAGGCTGAGGTGGTTGTGGGTTTTGAGGTTCTGGAAACCGCCCGAGCAATGACTATGTTGAAGCAAAAAGGTACCGTAGTGGTTAACACCAAATACATTCCTCCCGGCGGCGAATTATCAGGTTCAGGCAAGGCGTACAGTGTTGAGTCGCTTCTTGAATTAATCCGCAAAAAAGCGCTAAAAGTTCACGAAGTAGATGGAATAGCCCTCGCAAGCAAACTGGGCAATCTGCTTGTGGTAAACACCATTTTGCTGGGTGCCGTTTCCGCTCTCCCAGAAGTCCCAATTAAAATTGGGTCATTTCAGCAAGCCATTGCGGGCAGGCTGAAAGAGAAGTACATACAACTTAACCTGCGAGCATTCCAGCTTGGTCGAGAAAGCGTTTTATCTCGTTAGCTTCACCTAAAAGGCAAAGTACATCCAAAATAGGAGGAGACAGACAAATGAAGGGAACAGACTACTTCAGGCAATACATAGGCATCCAACAAGTCGAAGCAAAAGACGGTTACGCAAAAATGACCATGGAAGTCACTAAACAACACACAAACGCGTTAGGCTTCACTCATGGGGGAGCCCTTTTCTCGTTTGCAGACTGCGCCTTCGCCGAAGCCTCAAATTTCGGAGACAAAGTCGCCGTTGCGGTTCAGGTAAGCATAAACTTTCTCAGACCCACAAAAGAAGGCGACCTGCTAACTGCCGAGGCGGTCAGGGTTTCAGAGGGCAAAACCTTCGGATTATACAACATCACGATACGCAAGGAAGAAAAAATCGTCGCGGTTTTCTCAGGGTTAGCCTGCAAACAGTAAACAACAATCGGTCGGCAAAGCTCTTATACAGCTAAACCAACCTGCTAACGTAAACGAGGGAAACCCCATCCAAAAGAACCTGTCAGTAGCAAAATTCGGCGGCAGCCTTTTAGACACAGAAGGCAGAGGCATTCCCAAAATCCTCAAAAGCATCCGCGAACTACACAAAACCGACGCAGTGGGTCCAATTACGGTTTTTTCTGCTCCAACAGGCTGCACGGACGAGCTAATTCGCATAGGCGAAAGCTGCGCCCAATCAAGGAAATCTTCCGTAAACTCCATCTTCAAGATATACGAAAACCTCGCAGCCGCCTACGTCAAAGAAGACCACATGAAACAGGCAAAAGCCGATTTGGAGTTTTACAGGTCACAAACCGAAAAGGCATTAGCAAGTGTTAACAGAAGATTTAGCGGCAACATAAAGGCAAAGGTTCTCGCATATGGCGGAGAACTTGCAACTGCAAACCTCATGAGCCACATCATGCAAAGCCACGATTTAAACAGCATCAACCTTTCGCCCCATGACTGGCCCATAGTCACTGACGACGATTTTGAAGACGCCACACCCAACCCCGAACTAAGCCAAACACGCCTCAACAGCCTGACCAAGCCGCTGCAAGAGGGAAAAATAGTTTCTATGGGCGGGTTTTTCGCAGAGACCTCCGACGGGTTGGAAACGGTTTTGGGAAGAGGCGGCTCCGACCTTTCAGCCGTTTTCGTTTCCTGCCTACTAAGCGGAGAATACGATACACAAACCCTGCTATACAAGGATGTCCCAGTTCAAAGTGCTGACCCCAAAGTGGTCAAAGGACAAAAAACAGAACACGTTCCAGCATTAACATACAATGAGGCACATAAAGCGTCCATGATGGGTATGAAGATTGTTCAGAGTTCGGCAATCGCGTTAGCCAGACAATTCGCGGTTCCGCTCAAGGTGGTGCCCATTGATGAACCCGAAAGCTACTCAACCATACAAGCCGAAAAAACAGGCAATCAAATCGTCAAGTGCTTAACAGGCAAAACAGGATGCGCCATCTTGACGATGCACGACGAGAAAAGCCGCTCGCTAGAGGATTCCCTGCGGATATGGGAAAAACGCAACGACTTCATGGATTTGGGCGCAGAAACAATGGAAACAGGAGAAAGAATCCGCGACTTCCTATTTCTGGATTCGGACTATCTGAAAAAGAACGAGGAAAAACTCAAAGGGTTCGACGAGCACCTAAAAGTAGAGTACGGCCTGGGCGTAGTTACGCTCATCGGAGACCGCATGAAAAACTCACACGGAGTGGCTTCAATTGCCATCAGCGCAATTCAGGGCTTGAACATAAAGCGGGGAATTTTTGCGCCGCACACATCCCAAATCATAATCGTGGTCCAAGACAGCAACGTCAAAGCTGCAGTTGCTCTGATTCACCAGAAAATGGATGAACTCAACAAACCGCCAACTTAACCCCACCATTCACTCAAGAAAAGCGTGTAGTGCATAAACAAAAAACATAAGGAACCCTAAATAGTCCTTGAATACTCTACAATAGAAACGTGCGGCAGGAGCATAAAAACACGTGAATTTCACCGCAAAACAGATAGCGCGACAACGCATACAAACACTTATCCAACAAGCAGCAAACACATACAAGGCTGACCCGAAACGGGCTCAAAGTTACCTGTGGACCGCCAGAAAAGTAGCGATGGCAGCCAGAATTCGACTGCCACCCACATGCAAACAGCAAATCTGCAAAAAATGCAACACCCTGCTTATCCCGGGGGAAAGCAGTCGTGTGCGGATAAAGCCTCGAAGGGAACCCCACGTTGTGGTCACCTGTTTAGAGTGTGGTTACCAAACCCGAATACCCCTCAAAGCCAAAAAGGAGAAAACAAAAAGTGAGCAAAATAACCTCAAAAATGAAGAGACACGTTAAGCACGAACTCAAAGAAGAAGGACCCACAATTTGGGTAGGAAAAGAAGGCTTAACCCCGCAAGTGTTAGTTCAAGTTGAAAATCAACTGCAAAAAACAAAGATGGTGAAAATCCGGATTCTCAAAAGTGCACTTGTAACAGATACTGCAAAAGCCATTGCAACCAGAACCGCAGAGCAATTGAACGCGGCGCTTGTGGAAGTCCGTGGACACGTCTTTATCATTTACAGACGCCGAAAGAAGCAAACACCAACACCTGAAACCGACAAGCAATAAGTAGGCGTCAACGGCGTCGCTTGTTCAGATTCTTGCGTATTAAGGAAACAAGTTATATTCGCCGAAAAAGTTGTAGTTTAATGTTCGAGCAGCTATTGTTGTGCTGTTTGAAGAGTTGGGAGTAAGGTAAGCGGCTTAGAGGAGACAGAACAAAACGCATACATTATATCCCGATTCCAGCATGTTTCATGGAGGTGAAACGATATGAAAATAGGTGAATTAATCCAAGAATCAGACTGGAAAACCGAAAAGCACGTTCCTGTTATTGACTGCCCTGACACCGTTAAAAAAGACGAGATTTTTGAGGTAACTGCAAGCATAGGCAAAGAGGTTACTCACCCTAACACAACTGCACACCACATCTGTTGGATAGACTTGTACTTCCACCCTGAAGGCGAAAAGTTCCCACACCAAATCGGCAAATTCGAATTTACCGCCCACGGAGCTTCAGCACAAGGACCCGACACAAGCACAGTTTACACCCACCACAAAGCAACAGCAAGCATGAAAACAAGCAAACCAGGAACCCTATTCGCAGTCTCAATGTGCAACATACACGGACTCTGGCAGTACTCAAAACCGATAAAGGTAGAATAAACTACCTCAGGAACATAACCACAATATCCCCTTATTATTCTTCAAATAAAAAACAGCTGAAACGTTATAAAAAAAACCGGCGCTGCCAACAAAAAAGACAGAAAAGCATAACGCAAAACTGCAGGTTCCGCCGATTGTTACACTCGCAAAACAGTCATGAGTTTATCCATATAATCGAGTAAAATACACAATATTTTACCTACGCCACCTAAGCCACTAGCAATTCCACGCAAATTACGAATGTCAAGGTGAGTTATTGTTCTCGTAAATATCGCAACTGGAAGCAGAACTAACAGAAAGAGAACCACACCTAAAACAAGTTCAACCCAACTGGAAAAGCTCAACAACGAAATGGTAACAAAAGTTATAATTGCAGCTACCGCTGAGGAAAACAGGATTTTTGCAGAAGACCCCCAATCTACACTTACCCCGTAGGTTTTCTTGATGAACCATAGCCCCATGATTAGGCTGGGAATATTTGCGGTAAGGAGAGTCGCGATTAGACCCAAGACACCAAACCGCATAATCATAACATAACCCATCGGAAAACCTATCAATCCGGTAACCAATCCCATCTTCAAAACAAAACCCGTCTGCCCTTGACCATTTAGAAGTCCACCCAAGCTAAGGTGACCAAACGCGGCGTATAGGTATTGAATTGCAAGCAGAGCCAAAAATAGTGGAGCTGTTTCGTAAGTGTCTCCAAAAAGTGCTGCCACGGCTGGTCCTGACAAACACATCACAATAGCCGTAGCTGGAACGACAAAAAAAGATGCATACTTCACTGAAAACTGGAATATACTCTTCAGGTTTTCACGGTCTTTCACGGCATCCAGTTTTGAAAAGGCAGGAAACATCATGGTTGTTATTGGCATAGCGAAGAAAGTTATCAGAACAACAAAATTCATGGCTACGCTATAGTTTCCAATCATCACGTTGTCTTCTATATAATGAATAGGCAATAAAAACGCATAATATTGTGGCAAAATAGACGTAATGAGCACAGCAAAGGACAAAGGCAAACAATACGTTAACATTGCGGTTAAGTAAGCTTTTATTTCAAGCCTATTAGTAGAAGGCTTAGGCAAATGCCTGTAAATGTTCCAAATAAGGATCACGCCAACAACACCACCAATGTAGGTTCCTGCTGTGAAACCAATAATTGCGCCATTAACTTCAAGACCCAAGAGAACCAAGCCAATTATGATTGCCGTTTTAAAGGCACTTTGACAGATCATCATGATGCTGTTTAGTTCCAGCCTTTCATAGCCAGTAAATGCAGCAGTGGCAGCTGAAACCAGCCCGCTTGCAAAAACAGAAAAAGAAACAATCTGGATAAGAGGGGCTATAACTGGACGGTTAAAGACGCTGGTGGCTAAGAAATCGGCAAATAAAAACGAAAAAACGGAGAGGAGCAAACCTGAAGCGACCTCAAAGATTAGTCCTGAAAGGTATACGCTTCTAATTTCATCAAGTCTATTCTCAGCGCGATACTGAGCCGTGAAGCGTATCATTGCTGAGTTCATGCCCCAGTCTCTGAAAATGTAGATCAGGTTTGGAACGGTCAAAACGACTGCATACAACCCGTATGAATCGGAGCCTAACAGTCGAGCAATGAATATAGTGCCTATTGAGGAAATCAGGGTGGAAATTACGAGTCCCCAGAGGAAGTGGAAACTGCCTTTCGCTGAAGTTTTTGCGATGTCTGCAGTTTTGCTCATGTTGTCCTCATCGTCCCCAGTTGTATAGAAGGTTACGGATACAATTTCGACAGGTTATGCTTATCGTTTTTGGTCGTAACAGGATGAGGTGACAGAAGCTGTTGTTCGAGAAAATCAAACTTTAAGAGGTACCTCTAAAACTTGACCACACCTAACACGAAGCACCTACGCGACACCGAACTTATAAGGAGCTATTTTCAGCGACAACAGGTTTTCTGTTTAATTTGCTAAGTAACCCCGTGCTGGTTTTTGTCAATGAAGGTAAACCAATGAGGTCTGTGGAGACTGCTAGAAGCCTAACCAAAAGTGCAAAAGGCAGAGCAATCTCGAGAGGGGCGCCGATGTTGGTCAGCAAAAAGACATAGGCTGCTTCCTGCAGACCTAAACCTGCAAAGGTTATTGGAACATACATGAAAACAGCGGTTAGGGGACCCATGAAAAGCATGTCCAAAAAGGTGGGTTGAGCTAGACTAAGGGCTTGCGCGAGAACATAAAGGGAGATTCCACTAAACAGCACTGAAGCTAAAATCGAGATGATAATGGTTTTGGCTGATTTTCGTATTGCCACTTTGTCTTTGGAAAACGTCGCACGTAGAGATTCAAGTTTCCTAATCAAAATGCCTATGATGGGAAGTTTTGAGAGCCGCTGAAGCAGACCTGAAAAACAGTTAGTCCAGACCAGCACGGTTAAACCGATGCCTCCAACAAGCAGCAAGGTTATGCCGAGAAGCATGGCTTGGACCATGGTTGGGTCAATATTGATGCGGGTTAAAAAGTAGATTAGAGCGATAGTTGAGAAGGCGGCTTTGATGAAAAAGTTAAAGGCGCCTACAGACATCACGCTTATCATGCCCTTTTCTAATGGGACAGCCCTCAACTGGTTAAGCAGGACGGGAGTTGCAAAGTAACCTGATTTTGCGGGAGTAACGTCACTTAGAAGTTGTCCTCCAAAGTTTGCCAACTGAGTTATTCGCAGGGGTGGCGCGGCGTTGGTTGCTTTCAAAGCGCCATGCAGTGCGAAACCTATGGATAAAGAGGATAAAATGAAAAACGCTATAGACAAACCTAAAACAGGTATGTTAATGTGGGACAAAGCGTGGTAGGTTTCGGACAGGTTCACATTTTGGAACAGCAGGTACAAAATAAGAAGGCTGACCGCTACCTGGACAGGAATGAGCAGAGTTCTTATGCGTTTTTGCGATAAATTCAACAGGCAACTACCTTATTGGGTTAAGCCACAACAGCTAACAAAACTTGTGCAGAATTTAATTTAACCATTATGCTCAAACAAGGACAAACAGGCAAACCAAGCATCAAACCAGGGGACACAGCATCAAGAGCAGTAACTTGAAGGTAAACTCAACATCTCAAAATGTTTCAGGCAATGAAGGCTGTCTTGTATGTAAAATAAAAAGGTTAGACAGGTTGGATTGGCCGAATTTCAGGAGCATTTTTATTTCGGGTCTGTCACCAAAGAACGCTAGTTTAAAAACGCCAGTTTCCGCAGCAATCAATTAATTCCATTGGAGTCTCCCTAAAGTCTAGTTGGTGTTGACAGATAGTACTAGTACGGCACCAATAAGGGCAAAACTGGACAGGCACATAAGCGTAAAACCCATAGACTGCGATGTCTGTAGAAAGAACCCAATCAATGGCGCCTCAATTATTGTTGCAGTGCGGTTCCAAAAGGACATCATTCCAAAACCAAGACCAGCCTGTCGGACGGAAACCGCTTGAGCCATCAGCACAAATGCCAAGGCGGGTACTGTGCCAGCCGATGCCCCAACAATAAGAACCCCGACAACAAGTCCAGCGCCCTCCAAGAAGCTCAATGCAAATATGCTTGCCGCTGTTGCAAATAGACCAGCTACGACAAATGGCTTTCGGCTGCCTGTTCGGTCGGATAACCACCCATAAAATGGAACGAAGAATATTTTTGAAGCCATATACGTGCTTGAAATTATGCTTGCATAAACGGGCGTTATCCCCTTGAAAGTTGTAAACAAACTTGGAGCCCACGTGACAAAACCCGACGAGGCAATGCTGAAGAATAACCACATCAGACCAATTTTCCAGATTTCCCTGTTTTTGAGACTTTGACGAATCCCTGTGTAATTCGTCGGGTTTGGTTCAAATTGCATGTGTTTATCTCTTATTGTGACTACAAAAAAAACTGCAAAGCCCACTCCCGCAACCGCGCCAAAATAGAAGGGGGACCGCCAACCCCAACTTTGCGCTAACAGGGGAACTATAAGAAAAGCTGCAACTGCCGAGATTTGCGCACCTATGGAGTAAATCCCCATTGCAGTTCCTAACTCTTTCTTTTGGAACCATTGGGGGATTATTGCGGCTGTACCGATTGTTAGAAAACAGCTCCCAAACCCCGTTATGAATCGCCCGAAAAGGGCAACAGAAAACGTTGTGGCAGATGCTGTGATTAAGCTGCCGATTGTAACTGAAATAAGTGTTAGAAAGCCTAAACGACGAAAACCGTATTTACTTATAAGCAGCCCCGCGGGAATCGCTAGGATGAAACCGGGAACTACCACAACTGACATCAAAAGCCCCGCTGTTGCAGCGTCTACTGCAAAAACCGACTGCATCGTAGTCATCAGAGGAGGCACTGATTGCAACGCAAAGTAGTACATGTCGCAACTAAGCAAGGATGCAGCCAGAATTACCCATCGGTAATTTGAAGCTGCTATAGGTGCCTGACCAGTTGCCATCTGAGGTCAACAAAAAATGCGGCTCAAGAGGCTAATATTACTTTGCAGAAAAACCCTCAAGGAACCCCAGATACGCTTGAGACTCCTTTCTCGAAGTTGATACAACAAAAACCTCAGTTCTCGCTACACAACTTATTCATGCACGCGGTCATTTCCCGTATAGATCAGCTTTTTCAGCCTTGCACCACAGTTGTTCGAAATAGTTATGAAATAATTCAACAAAACTAGGATGATTAGTGTTAAAACACGCAGACTCCGTAATCGACGCTAAAGGATCCATGAGTATCCCCACGGTTTTTTTGTCAAAACAGGCTCCAAGCGTTTTAGGCACAGTAGGCGTGTATCTCAGTTCAAAATTTTGGTGACCCATAAGAGTCTGAACCGTCTCTGGAAGAATTTGCCCATTTTCAGGTTTCTCCACAATAACCCGTGTTTTCACTCCACGTTCCAGCGCTCTTTTGTGGGTTTCAAAAGAGTACACCATAGCCTGAGAAAACCTCTTTAAGCTAGAAATCGTGTCATTGCCCCACTGTGCATTCTGCATGTGAATCAAAGCGCCTCTAATAAAAATCGTCTTCTTAGGGGTTATGTGGAAATCTTTTTCCTGTTCTTCAATAACCCCGCCTATACAACATCGCGCTTGTTCAATAAGTTGCTCGGTTTTCTTCTTAATCTCTTGGTATTCTTGTTCCTTTCTGCTTAACAAGAGGGAAATGCCATCCTGTAATGGAATAGCCTCAAACAGGTTTGGTACACCTATCGTTTTCCCCACCAACCCCATTTCCTGCAGATTCAAAATTTCCCGATAAGCATTTGACCTGTCAACAACTGCAGCTCTCGCCACAGATTTTATCGATTGCTTTCCATTCATCACTAAGGTCAGATAAATTTTAGCTTGTAACGCATTTAGTCCTGCTTTATTCAAGACCAAGATGTCCTCATCCTTAAGCGGCAATACTCATCTCTCTCCATCGGGACAATATGTGCCTGAGTGAATTAACACCTTGCAGTTGTAACTTACATACACCACGGCTTAAAACACTTTTGCAATAAACTCCTTCGCCACAAAAAATAGGAGAAAACAGAAATATGCCTAAAATAATAGTTGCAAACAAAAATAACACTAAAACAACAAAAACGGTACTCTCAGTTG
The DNA here is from genome assembly GCA_041447175.1 of Candidatus Bathyarchaeia archaeon. Taxonomy (NCBI): domain Archaea; kingdom Thermoproteati; phylum Candidatus Bathyarchaeota; class Bathyarchaeia (SeqCode); species Bathyarchaeia archaeon. Next base: position 1,468,327 of record CP166960.1, read on the forward strand.
CTCTGCTAGTTCTTTTAGTTGCAGCTGCGGTAATGACAAGCACTAACGTTGGCGCACAACAAAATCTTATTCCAACATACGCGTTCTCTGACGAAGGACCAAACCCCGTCGGGCTAGGTCAAACTTGCTCAATAGGCGGATGGATTGTTCCGGCATCTGTCGGGGCAGGCTCAACATACCAAAACTTAACCTTCATCATCACCAAACCAAATGGCGCCACCGAAACCATTGTTGTCCCTGAAACACGAGTGGAAGCAACAGCCAGTTTTTGGTACACATGTGACCAACTTGGAACTTGGAGTGTAGTCCTTGAATTCCCAGGTGATGCTACCCACCAAAGCGCGATAAGCCAACCTTACACATGGACTGTGCAATCCGAATCCATACAGGAAACCGAACATATTCCCCTTCCAACAGGATACTGGTCATACCCAATTAACGCAGAATACTGGGAATGGTACCAAATTTCTGGACCATGGTACAACTCCCGCTTTGATGCTTCACAGACCCAATTCAACCCCTACACCAAAGGCCCCAACACACCGCACATACTGTGGAGAGAACAGGTCGTGCCAGGCGGCTTAATCGGCGGGGAATCCGGATGGAACTCCGTTGGCGGAGCCTTCAACGGCACTGAACTTAACATGGGCATAACAAACTACGTTGCTGCTCAAGGCAGGCTTTACTACACAACCAACCAGTTCCAGAACGACACCATAACTGATGTGCCAATACTCCACTGTGTAGACCAAGCCACTGGAGAGGAAATATACGCAGTGACCCTTGAAAGAGAAGCAAGCTATGCAAGCTCATTCCACACATACCAACTTTGGCTTGACCTCTCAGGAATAATCAAGAACGGAGACGGCGTACAAACACCAGATCAAAACGGCGCATTTGACGTATGGGTCTCTGGAAACGGCTTATGGCGAATCGACGCTTTCACAGGTGGAACAATGTTCTATTGGCCTGGGAAAACAGGAACATACTTCAACGGAAACATTTACATGACAAATTATCCTGAACGGGGCGATTTGTCGATGTTCCAAACCAGCAAACTGGGTCAAGGTAACTTAACTCCAGAATGGACGATTCAAGCAGGACTAAACTACATATCGCAAGATGGCATCATTGTACAGAAATTCACAGGAACCTCTGCGCCATACATGAAGATAAAATCGTGGAACGCAACAACCGGAGAATTGATCTGTGATGGCGAAGACTTGGGAATTCCTTCCTCTGAAGGTTACACATGTGTCTACGAGGACAAAGTTTACCTTGTAGGCGCAGACATGAAAGTACACGCCATAAGCATTTTAACAGGAAAACAAGTCTGGGAAAGTGAACCCATGTCGTATCCTTGGGGTGCTTTCCAGTCTTATGGGCAATCCGCTGGTTACGGATGCGTTTACCAAGGCATGCTGGACGGCCACATATACTGCTGGAACGCAACAACAGGCGAACTCGTATGGAAATACTACAGCGGAGACACCATAGACACCGCATACGGAACATATCCATTCTGGGGCAACATCGTCGTTGCTGACGGAAAACTCTACTCAGCCACGGGCGAACATACACCTCCTCAACCTTACCCAATGGGATACTGCCTCTACTGCATTGACGCCTTCACAGGAGAACTCGTATGGAAATACCCAGGATTCTCAACCTTCACATTTGCACACGTAGGCTTCGGCGACGGCATATCATCAGGCATGTTATGGTATCAAAACATGCAAGACGGCTGCCTGTACATGTTTGGCATGGGACAATCAGCTACACAAGTTTCAGCATCACCCAAGGTCGCAGCCAAAGGCTCTAGCATACTAATAGAAGGCACCGTAACTGACCAGTCCGCAGGACAACCCGGAACACCCGCAATAGCTGACAAAAGCATGAGCGAATGGATGGCTTACCTTTACGAAAACGCTCCAATGCCAACCGACGCAGCAGGCGTAGAAGTACGTCTCACCGCAATCGATTCACGCAACAACACCATCAACATAGGCACTACCAGAAGCGACTCATCAGGAACCTTTGGCATGCTATGGACTCCTTCAGATGAAGGCTTATACACAGTCGTTGCTTCGTTTGAGGGTTCTGATTCATACTATAGCTCATACGCCGAAACACGAGTAGGCATAACTGCTTCCGCACAACCAGCAGTGGCACCAACGCCAACTCCAGCCATAAATCCGACGCCAACAGCAATACAGTCCGCTTCTCCATTGCCCACCCAAGTTCCACAACCAACCAGCAGCACTTCCACAACGACATACGTTGCCATAAGCGTAGCAGTAGTTGTCGTCGTAATTGCTCTAGCAGCAATTGCCCTTAGAAGAAAAAAATAAGCAATCAAATCCTTCCCCATTTTTCTTTTTGGAAAAGGCAGTTAACATGGGGCTGAGAAGGCTCTGGAAATGATTTCCAACTTTGCTCGTTGGTCGTCTCTCTCCAACGTTCCAGAGCCCCAGCAAACCCACAAACCAAACCCCAAAAAATTGTAAGTTATAGCACCTGAAGGAGCTTAGTTCTCCAAAGCAGTTTCTCAGCTCGTTCAAACACGTATGAAGAGAAGCTGCTCTTTGCTGAAACTTTTGCTGTGTCTGCAGTTTCACTCGCTATCCAGTCCCCAAGTATTGCGAGGCTATAAGCGACAGATGCAATTGAGGTATGTTTATCGTCGTTTTTGCCGTGAACGAATATGAACAACACAGACTGTGCGGCGGTTGAATCCACTCTGGCCATTGGCACGCATGTCGGATTAAATGAAAAAGAAAAGGAAAAGAAAAAATGGGTTGTTTATTTTTTCCTGACAATCAGGACGGCGACAACAATTATCAGCGCGATTAAGACTACTGAGACTGCGTAGAAGGCTTCTGCAGGGAGACTGTTTGCGGTGTTAGTTGTGGTTGTTGGTGAAGTTGAAGTCAAATCTACTGCGATGCCTGTTTCACCTGTTGATGCAAAGTACGATTCGGTTCCATCGAAGCATGCTGTGATTGTGTAGGTGCCTTTTTGGGCGGGGGTCCATGAGACTACGTAGTGACCTGATGTGTCGGTGGTTGTTGTTCCTATTGTTTCGGTGCTTCCGTCTGGGCCTGTGGCGTAAAGTGTCACTGGTACTCCGCGGGCGTTCTGAGGCATAGGTTGCTGTTCATAGAGGTAAGCCATCCAGTCACTCATGAATTCGTCAGCTATAGCGGCGGTGCCTGCTGCAGGTATGCCTAAACAGGTTTCTCCTGGCGACTGGTCAGTTACGGTACCTTGGATTGTAACTGCATTTCCTACGCCAGGTACTGCTGAAACGGTTGTGGCTGATTGCCCTTTACCGAAACAGTAGATTTGGTTGTCGTATCCGTTAAAGCCCACCAAGTAGCCTTCTGCAACTGCCATACCGGAAGTGAAGAAACCGTCTATGCTCCAGATTTTTTGTCCAGTTTGCGCGTTGATTGCGTAAAGTTCTGCTCCTCTGTAGAGTGGGTCACCGTATTGGATGCTCGATGCGGCGAAGACTTTGTTGTCAGCTACAACCATAGCGGACTGCATGAAGGGATATGTTGGGGTGCTTGTTTCGACGCCGCTGGATTGTGCTTCAAAGTTCCACAGGTTTGTGCCGTCTGTCAAACTAACACAGTGGATGCCGTCCATGCAAAGTTGGTAGATGTTGCCGTAGGCGTTGGTTTCATATTTCGGCGGGGTTGATGGTTGAGAGCCCCATGCGTTCGGGTAGGCTTTGGATGGCCCCCAGACTTGTTCGCCGGTGTATGCACTGAAACCGCACCACTCCATTGAGCCAAGGTGGAACTCACCGTACACTCCGTTGGATATTAAGCCCATTAAGGCGTATGAGGTGGACCCTGCGGGTAGGGTTCGGTTCTGGACCCACATTTGTTCGCCTGTCTTTGCGTTGTAGCCGATTTCCATCTGCCAGTTCTGCGGTACCTGCATATTCCCTGTGGTTGAAACTATCACTTCAGAACTAACGATAGAGAGTACTTGACCTGAATAGACTTGGGGAAGGGTTACAGTCCATTCGTATCCGTTTATTGCGTTCACTGTGCGTCCAACTGGAGGCCTCCACATCCAGTAGAAGGCTTCACCAGTTGACAGGTGATCCAAGTTGTTATTTGGGTACTCTAACGCTTTGCTTGAGTTCCAGAGCGTAAGGGTCTTTTGTGCAGTATTAAGTGAGTAGACTAGTATAGATCCGTCGTCGCCGTACATTATTGAACCTGAAGGCACGTTTGCTAAGCTGCAGATGTAGTTTCCAGTGAAGGCATCAAGCATTTGCCAGACGTTGGAGCCTTTTGGCGAAGAGAACGAATACACGGTGCCGTTGCCCATTGTGTACTGGTAGGTTGCAGGTTCCTGTGATACATAGTTCTCCCATAGGTACGGAATGGCACCCTGCTGGTTAGGCGAGTAGTAATTGTAGATTTGCCCAAATTTCAATATTGGATACTCCCAAGCTATGTCAGTTCCGCCGATGTGTGCTGAGGTTTGGCTGCCGATTTGGATTGGCCCCGTGCTGTTTTGCCACCAGAGTGTTTCGCCGGTGCGCAGGTCCACAGCGTAGAAGCCTTCTCGTGGGGCGGTGGCTTGACCTTCGTTGTAGTAGAGGACGCCGTTCATTATGATTGGCGGCGTGAATGCGCCTTCGTAGAGTTTGCCTGTGTAGTAGTTGGTCATGGTGTCGCCGCCGTATTCTCCGCCGATTTGACCGCCGAACATTAGCGGTTTGGTCCAAACAATGTGTGGGGTGTTGGGAGCTTTGGAGTAGGGGTTAAAGTTGCTTGTTGAGTTATATGTTCCGTAAAGCCAGTTACCAGCGATTTGGTACCAGTCGTGGTTTTGTGCGTTAATTGGTCGTTGCCAGTATCCGTCTGGGAGGGGAGTTTGAGGTAGGGAGGTTACGGGTTGCTGCTGCACAACTACTGAAACGGTGCTTGAGCTGGGTTCATAGTAGTCGCCAATGAAGGGGCTAGTGCTGTACAACGAGGGAATTGGCGGAGGGTTAGCATTAACCAGCTTTTGGCCTGCAAAGGTCATTTTAAAGGTGTATGTGCCCACCATGTCGGGAACAAAGGAAGTGTATGCCCAAGCGGTGGGGTTGGAGGTGAATTCACCTAGGTTTTTGGTTGTTCCAGTTGGGTCGGTGACTTCGACGTTGAATACCCAGTTGTCGCCGTATATTCCGTTTGCGGTGGGTGACAAGGGGTTAAGCCAGAAGCTCACGGCTAAGGTTTGACCAATTCCAACGGGGTTTGGTGAGGCAGTGATGTAGGCGTAGGTTGGGATATTCCAAGCGGGATCGTGTGCGTTGACAGCGGGCAAGACGGTAAGAGTACATAAAGTCAGCAGAAGAGTCAACAGGACAGCTGAAATAAGTTTATTCTTATTGGGTTTCATTTTCTTATCTCCTTAATTGCGTAGAAGTACGTTTCAAGGTGTTCCCTTTTAAAAGAGTGTAATGTATGACATACACATACTGCCACCCAAAAGGGCCACCCATAAAAAGCCTCACGAAACCAACGGATTGGAGCGCTGTTAGCCTTAGTTTATAGGCTATTAAGCTGCCGCGCATTCGTTAAAGAAAATTTAATATGGATGTCGATGGAGAGATTAAAATACACCTTCAGTTTGGTAGGATTCAGCAGGCCACCAAAACGGGGAATGGAGAGAAGGAGAGAGAAGCATGAAAGCTATTCCGTCCCTTGATGGAAACACTGCAACGTTGGTAGAGCTAGGGCTCACTATTTCGGAAGCCAAAGTGTACTTAACTCTTGTACAGAGTGGTCCCTCAAAGATTGGAGTAATTTCTGAAATTACCAGCATTCACAGGGCAAATCTATATCCCACATTGCAGTCGTTGGAGCATAAATGCTTGATTGAGAAAGAAGTTGATTTACCAGCCGTTTACCGAGCTACCTCACCCGACATAATAATACCGATGCTGATAAAGCGCAAACAAACACAGGTTTTTGAACTAAAAACAAAAGCAGAGGCTATTGCCCTAAGTTTACGCAGCAAACCCTGCAAGGTTTGTGCAGCAAAAGAAAAAGCATTTTTCAGTTTAATTCCAGGAAAGGAAGTCATCACCCACAAACTGAGAAAAATGCTTCAAGAAACAAAAATTAGTTTAGAAGCAGTTACGACGAAAAATGGTTTTGTCGACACTGTTCTAGAATTTGGGGAAGACTATAAGGAAGCATTAGACAGGGGAGTAAAAATTCAAATTGCTACGGAAAGCAACTTCGCACAGTCTGCCTTCAAGATAGCTCAGGCGCTTGCTGAAAATTCGTTCTTTGAAGTTAAATGCTTAACACTGCCGGTTGATGCAGGCGTTTTCGTATTTGATAAAAAACAAGCGACGGTTTTGATCCCGTCTGAAGATAATTTGGACGGCGTGTCAGCCTTGTGGTCAAATAACGAATGTTTCGTGGCTATAGTTAAGACCTACTTTGAAAACAAATGGAGAAGCGCAGACTAACAGGTCAGTTAGAGACACAAGTCAATTTGCTAGGTAAGTTTGTCTAAAAGTATTTTAATTATCCTTTGGCCTGCCGTGCCGTCACCAAACGGGTTAACCCAAGCCCGCTCTACAGAAAGCATCGCCTTTGAAGCTTCAAGAATACGCTCAGGGTCAGTGCCTGCTAACATGTTTGCCCCCACATCTAAGGTCTCAGGGCGCTCAGTGTTTTCCCTCAACGTAACACAAGGAACCCTCAGAATGCAAGCCTCCTCCTGAACCCCACCTGAATCAGTCAAAACCAATTTAGCTTTGCTTTCCAGCTGCAGAAACGCCAAATAATCCAAAGGCTCAACCAACGTAAGCCCACTAACGTCAATGCCAAACAGTTCCAGTTGCTTTTTTGCGCGCGGATGAATCGGGTAAATAAGAGGAAGCCCAAGCTCCTTTTGCACCAACTGAAGCCCACGAATTAATTGGCTAAAACGGGTTTTGTCATCAACGTTTTCCTGCCGATGTGAAGTTGCCAAAACGTAGCCGTCAGCTGGGATGCCCAGCTGACTGAGAAGTTGCTTGTGCGATTCGGCTATGTTCATATTTTGAAAAACCGCGTCCACCACGGTGTTGCCGACCATGAAAACCCGGTTGCCAGAAATGCCCTCATGCAGAAGAATCCGTTTAGACTTCTCGGTTGGAGCAAACAGAAAATCCGAGCAGTGGTCAGTCAAAACACGGTTTGTTTCTTCGGGCATACTGCGGTCGTAGCTACGCAAGCCTGCTTCGATGTGCCCAACTTTGATTTTAAGTTTCACGGCGGATATTGCACCGGCAAGAACAGTGTTGGTGTCACCTTGAACCAGCACCACATTCGGAGACTCCTTTTGGAGGACTTTTTCGATGCCTATGAGCATTTCGCCAGTTTGTTTTCCGTTTGAGCTGGAGCCGACATCAAGGTTGTATTTGGCTTGAGGTAGCTTCAGTTGTTCGAAGAAGACATTGTCCATGTTGTATGAATAGTGTTGACCAGTGTGCAAAATGAAGTAGTTTAGGTTGAGTTTTTGGAATTCGCGGATTAAAGGGGAACACTTCACTATTTCCGGTCGTGTCCCCAAGATGATGGCAGTTTTCAAGAGTACTAAGTTCCTTAGTTGTTCAGGTGCAATTAACTGGTATTGATTTAAGCCTTAAAACGCTATTGCTACATAGGACTGACTCCACAATAGCATAACACAGTTGTCGTAAATTAATTGTTATTGTACCTGTGTGGATATGCAGAAAAATATTTTGCATAAAAAGAAATAGAGTAAATATCTTGTCTCTTACGGGTTAGCTACGTCTGCGTATAAGTAATGCTGCTATAACTGCGACGATTATCACTGAAGCTACGGGCTGCGACTATGTAGGTTGGAACAATTGATTGACTTCCAAGGTTCGCAACTGCACTTGGATTTGGTGACGTTGTTACTTGACCTGAAGGCGTAGTTGAAGCTCCGGCTGAAATGCTTGTTTCTGCAACTGAACCGCAGTATGACCTGGAGCCACACGAATGAAGCGATGATTGTGTACGAGCCTTGCACTGTAGGCGTCCAAGAGGCTGCGATGTGACCCATTAAGTCGCTTGTTGTCTGGAAGGTTTGGGTGTTGCCGTTGGACCTGTAACGCAGATTGCTACGGGTACGCCTGTGGCATCAGCGGGGTATTATTTGCTGCTCATAAAGTCTCCAGCCATTCACTCATGTATACATCGGAGATAGCAGGGGTGTCTTTTGTGCCTGGAACTTGTCTGTCATCGTTCATTGCACAGTTATTGAGTTCCCTACACCGGGGTTGCTGGGTTGCTGTAATCGCTGTTGTCCTTTGCCAAAACAGTAGATTCGGTTGTCGTAGCAGTTGTCTTTTACCATATAACCGTCTACAATAGCGGAGGGACCGAACCAGCAGTTCATCGTCCAGACAAAGGACACATACAGTTGCGTCGACAGCGTCAATTTTTTGCCTCGGAACAGGGGGCTATTGGGGAGTGCTCGCTTGTTTTTATATAGCATTTGCCGTCAGCCCATCAAAAGGTCGTATCGGTAGGGGTATTCGCCGCAAGGGTGTTTCTTCTCCTGCGCTTCCTCCGAAGAAGTGGACTTGCAGGCTACCTGTTTACATGTCACAGCAGTAGAGGTGCCCACCAAAAGTTGCAGCGTAAAGATTTCCGTTGCCCGCGGTCACGGGTCCACCGTACATGTCGAAAGCGCTGTTGTCTTAGAAAGTTGGTCAGGCATTGTTTAGAAGGCAAACCTGGCTTAGTCAGACACTTTGGCGAGAGGTTACCGGCTTTGGCGCCTAATCCAGTAAGAGCAACAAAAAGGAGGTGTGCTGATGAGGGGGTTAAACGATTTTCCTGAGGTATTTGGAGTAATCATAAACGGAATTCAGGGGTATTGTATTAAACCAGCTGAATTCAGTATGTTCCGAGTTTAGTTTAATTTCCCCTTCAGCGGAGGTCACCTCAAAAGCCAAAATTATCTTTATGCGATCAGGGGTTTCTTCAATCCGCCAGCCAACAATCTTTCCAACTTTCACGTCTAATCCCGTTTCTTCTTTGAACTCCCGCTTCAAAGCGTCTTGAAGAGATTCGTTTTCTTCCACATGTCCCCCAGCAACATGCCAGTAGCCTTTAAATGGTTCTACGTTGCGCTTCAAAAGCAAAATCTTGCTATCTTTAACGTAAATGCCATCAACACAGATAGAAAAAGTTTTTCCAGAGGTATTTATGGCGTTTTCGGTTATGTTTTCGTCCATCAACCTAAGCGTAGCCATCACCTTTTCCATCTGGTAGCTGCTTCGATAGTTACCAGCATATGCGACGGGTTTGAATTTGTCCTGTCCAGAACCAGCTTCGCTATTGTCTGCGTCGTCGACGGTTTCGATAGTTATGTAGCCTTTCTTGAAAGATAAACCAAAAAAGGCAACTATCGCCGTTACAGCTGCCACAGCTATCAGCACCGTCATGGTCGGAAAACTGCTGCTGTCCGCAGCTGGAGTGGCTGTGGGCTGCTGTGTTTGCAAAGGTAGGGGTGAATTGGAGGTTTGCGGCGTTTGAGAAGCCACAGGAGAAGAGGATAAGCTTGCTGATGCACTTGGACTTGGCGCAGTAGAAGAGGTTTCTATGGGAACGATGGGGTCTGATATTACGGAGAGGATATGATTTTCTTGCACGTTGGCGAAGTTAAACGACGTTAAGTTACCTTGATCGACATCATCCGCGTAGACATGGCTAACAAAGCCTGAATCGGAGGTTATGTTGAAAAGTTGAGCCTCACCATAATTGACGGAGATGTTTCCAGGCATAATTACGGAATGCTCATCCGTTAGAGCCGTGATGTTGTATGTGTTTATGGCGAAAGATACGTCTATCGTGTGGTTTTTAGTCACGTTATTGAAGGTGTAGGAGTCGGTGACGTTTTGTGAAGCGTTATCCACAAGCATTTTGTTGACGTGGTAGCCTTCGTTTGCCGTGAAGGTAAAAGTTTGAAACTGGCCACTGTTAATGACGACAGACCCAGATGGCGTGATGGAGCCATTTCCGCCAGCAGAGGCTGAAATCGTGAAAAGCTTAGTTGAAGACACGTTAACTATGTGCGGTGCCGTCACATTAGTAAAAGTATAGTTATAAATCTGACCCAGTGAAACACCGTCAATTGAAACATCAAAACGATAGCCTGACGAAACGTTAAAGCTGAAAGTTTGACACCCAGAATAATCAAGCGTCATATTTGAGGGCATAACACTTGAGTACACATCTGTCAAAGTCGTTATAGTGTAGGTTTTCCAATTTAGCTCTGAGATAGAAGAAGAATCAAGCATTAAAGTTGTAGTACAATTATCAGCATTCCAAACACCCGTGGTAAAAGTAGGCTTACCAAGATTTGTCCACACATTCACTACTGCACTATCGTTAGCTGTAAAAGTTAAACGATCATTTACAAAGAAACTGGTACAGGTAACAAGTGGTGTATTATTTCCAGCCAAAATGTTACTCATATAAATTAACATCGTATCGCCAGTAACAGAGTTGGTTAAGTTGTAATAGTTCGCATAAGAAACAGGGTCTGGATGCGCATATGGCCCCATAAGACAGATCGTAGCGAGATCACTTGATGATAAAACATAGTTGCTGTAAACACATATATTGTCAAGACTACCCGCGAAGTGTTCCCGTCCCTCTTGATTTGCCCCAATTCTAAAACTTGCTGAAGAAGAGGAAGGAGTGCCTAACATAAGGTCAGAAGCCACTAGGGTATTATTGAAATACATACTAACAAAGGTATTTTCTCCAGAAGATTCGCAAGTTAAAGACACCAATGTCCATGAAGCAGGTATCGTAGTGTTTGAGGTCAGCGATCTCCAAGCGTTACCGGTTTGATCTCGGAATTGAAAAGTAATCTTGGAATTTTGATTACAGAAAAGCTTATAGTTCCAGTCTTTTGTAATTATTTGGCCAGTGCCATTAGTTTTTTCACTTCTATACACCCAAGCCATCAAAGTAAACGGAGCAGCCAAACTTAAATCCGCTGACGACCCACAATCAACATAATTTGTTAAACCATCAAAATCCAAAGCTTTACCGTATGCTCCATTAACCCATAAGGGCGCAGGTATTGAAAGGGTTCCAGTATTATTATTTCCACTATAATCAGAGGCCGTTGAGCCTGCGCCTTCATTAAAAGACCAGAATCCAACCAGATGGTTTTCCGAGGAAACACCTTTTTGGGGAGTTTGGGAAAAAGTCACATCTGAATTAAAAGCCATTACACAATTGTTAAAATCTAACAAATACGAGTCTCGACCCGCAACAAGCACACCACTAAACAAGCCTAAAAAGAGCGTAATAGTCAATACACAAATAGAAGCATGTAATAGGGATGAATGTTCCACTAGAATACCTCATCAAAAAGCGATCGACATAGTTTACGAAGTAAAAAGCAAGACACTGTATAACAAAGCAAGAGAGTTTGATCAACATAGCGGTCAAAGAACTGGGCAGTAAGCAACAATTGTTTTACGGTTATACTCTTTTCGAAATTAGTCACACTAAGATGAAAAGTGGGCAAAAGTGAAGCAGTGTACCCTGAAGCTAATAGCACATTTTTAACGTTAAACATGTAGCCACCAACTCTCCTCCAAATTAATAAGCCATTTTTATGTTTTCACCAAGCGATGCATTTAAGATTTGCGATATTTGGCCTAAGACTGAACTAACCACAAGAGAAAAGTTGCCCGAAAAATTATAGAGAGGAAAAAAACGTGACTATCTCGGCACGGTTTGGAAAAGATCTGGAACCCAAATTTTTAACGCAATATGAAGCATACCAATTCCCTAATTTTGCAAGTTGTTCTATACTAAATTTTTTGGACAAACCGTAAATTAATGCAGAAACGAACGCATCACCGGCCCCAGTAGAATCAACGCATTGAACAACATTTGCAGCACACTTGAAGGTTCTCTGTGGCGTCACCATAAGACACCCAGCTCTACCCAGTCTAAGAGCAACTAAAGGAACTCTGTGACAAACAGTTTTTGCTATCGACGACAAATCAGCTTGATTTGTTAAAGCTTTAGCTTCATCATAATTCAAAGTAAGGACATCACAAGAATCAACTAGTTTTTCGAAAGAAGCCCTTTTTTCAGTCACCAAATTATGAGCAGCAATATCAAAAATTATTTTGACATTGAAGGATTTAGCAATATCCACTGCCTTAAATATAGCAGACTCTTGAAGAGCAGTAACTAAAGAATAACCAGTCAGTAGAATACATTTTGCACTTTGTATACACAATTTATGTTTTTCTACATCTTCTGGAGATAGGAAGTCATTTGCGCCTCTTGAAACCAAAAAAGACCTTTCACCATCTTCCGCAACAAAAGTTGTTATTATGCCAGTTGGAATAAACTTATCGAAAATCAATTTAACGTTTACACCCTCACTCAGCAAGTTGTCTTGGTAACAAAAGCCAAAGGTGTCTTTTCCAGCCTTGCCAATTAATGTAGCCTGCCCGCCCAACCTTTTCAATCCAACAGCTATATTGCCAATACCTCCAGGTTCAATCTTCATCGGGACATAACTCGTTCCCCCTTTAATCAAACTTAGTTTTAAGGGGTCTTGTCTAATCATGATATCAAAAAAAACATCGCCCAGTACAACGCAGTCAATTTTTTTAGCCTGATTCATAATGAAAAAACTCTAAACACCAATTTAAAACTAATCTGAATTCCGATGTTATAGCTAAGCTATAAAAAAAGGTCACATAACGCCGTAACGGAGAATACTAGTACCTGCACTAGAAGAAGGTATCGGAAGATTCATCAAATCAAGAAATGTTGGGAACAAATCAACTAAGGCACAATTTTTAGCAACGGTACCGATTTTGCGTACTTTAGGCCCGGAAATTACAAAGCGAGAATGATTATCTTTAACATCGGGGAGATACCCATGCATGCCCCGCACTTCGGCACCGCCCTGCCAGAAGTTTGGAAGAATGACATAACCTTCGTTTACAGCCCAAAATATTTGACCATGACTTAAGTTCGTGAAATTGCAGTTTTGTTCTTTTAAATATTGCGTTGATAATAGGTGGCCAGACGTTAAATCCGAAAGGATACGTTCGAGTTCATTCTGAACTTGTTCATTTTTCACCCAAAAACGTGCAATTGTTGAATCAAGAAAATATACATAATCATCGTTTAAACGCAAAGATGTTTTTCTCAGAATTTTTTCAATATCGACTGTATAACTCACAGGCACATGTCCATGATCGCCGAATACAACCATATTCACTTCATCATATACCTGTAGCAAATGAGAAAAGATTTTTTCGACAGCGATATCGACACCGGTCAGTGCATGTTTGCTTTGTAGAGATGAAGGACCAAAAGAATGACAAAACCAGTCGACCTCTGCAAAATGAAGCCAAACAAAAGCAGGCTTTTTGACCACCTCTTTTTGAAATTTAGCAACTATTCTATCGGTTCGTTGATCTGAACCAGGACTCCCTATGAATAACCAGCGTACATTGTTTTTCTCGAATATGTCAAATAACGTTTCAACCTCTGGAAGAAATTGTGGATCCCAAGGTGGAAGCTTCTCGGCGATATCGAAATTTTTCAATGATGATTGCGGGATGTAGGAAGCAAATCCAGGAAGATGGAACACGTGATTTCCTAAAAAGCCACCCAATACCCTCGTAAGTTTGTTGCGCCGTTCTAAAAATGAGAGCAGTTTCATTCGTTTATACGGTGAAGTTTGCGGCGAATATATGTGAAGAAGAAACTTGTCCGACTTTTCAGGGTAAAGCCCAGCAAACCAAGTAGGGTGGAGACAGTAACCTAGTGGCGGCACTAGCCGTCCAGTCACCCCTTTTTCAGCCATCTTTGAGAGAAAAGGCGTATCTTTACCGAGCATATCATATCGAAAGGCATCTATCAATATTGCCACTGTAACTGATTTCGAAGCGCCAGTCATAGTCGTGCCTCAATAAAACGGGATATTTGTTTTTGAAAAGAAAAACGCAAACTAAATGGATCGAAAGTATTTTTCAAAACATACTGCTTTAGTTGCTCCCAAATATTAATCGAAGAACCTTTCCTGAAATTTAGACCAGTATGCGTGTAAAGAACTCGACAAGCAGTATTTAACATATCTTGATTCAAGGTTCCATCACGATTTACAGAAAAAAGTAGATAAAGACGTGCTGCCAAAAATGCACAAGTTGGTTTCTTGTAAAACATCTTATGATTGGGCCAGCATTTGGTATTATTCCAAAAATTATGCACTGTACCGAAATTATAGGTCAATGGATGAGGACATTGTTCAACGAAGCTCAGGATCATATCATCAATATTTGTCGCTTTCATATGATAAAGTCGTTCCAAAGATACCGCGAAAGAAAGCTCAGCCAAATCTCTTGATCTGAACCACAAATCTACTGCAGCTTGCTCTACTTCGCTGCTAGGCTTGAGTTTATATGAGGCTGCCTGCTTAACAAACTCAAAAACGGAAGGTTCCAATTCATTATCTGGAAAACGCTTAGCAATTATTTTTTGAAAGGCTTGAAAAGATTCAGTTGGGGAAATAGAATATACACTTTCTGAAATTAGTAAGGCGTCAAAAGCCCCAAGGGCAAGTTTCATTGCTTCAAAAGTCAGATGACGTTTCTCGCTATGATGCAGTCCAAGGGATGTTGAACAAGGCGAAAAAGGAATCAGGGCACCAAAAACTCTATTGAAAAGCAAGCGTAATCCATCCACCACAGGAATATCTTGCGAGTTAAACTTAGGAAGTAAGCATTTTATATCGGGACCATAAATGCACTGTGACAACTGAAAATCATAAAGAAATTTTGTCACAGGTAAATCATGTAACTCATGAATGTTCCAAACGAAGAACTCATACACAGGGTGACCGGACATACTATAAACATTTTTTAGGTTCGTTAACAAAGAAGGATCTAAATTAGGCAAGGACGCCCAACCATTTGTAACCACAACAAGATCATAATCGCTTATTAACTCAACGTCAGGACCGTTTACTGCAACAGTACCCTTGGATGATGCATACCCACCGGTTAGGTATATACTTACAACGTTCGGCAAGGTCTTGAGCACATATTGACTTAATACCCGAAGATTGTGGCTCAACACAACATTAATCTGAGACACAGTTTTTATGTCAGTATACCCAGTTGCGGACCAATCGATGTTTTGTTTAAGGATATTCATTATTTCCATTTACCCGACCATAAGTTAAATCTATTTCTAAGTTGCGCCTAATAAATTAGGCAGCACGCGGTGTTGGTAACTTTTTATCGTGGGGAGTTTAAGCGGTAACTCGTCGGATAAAAACTGTTGATTCTTCGATTGCTGTTAACTGCCGCCAGATTTTTCAGAAACTTTGGAGTTAATTAACTGAAGGAGAAAACATAAGTGGACTCATTGTTACGGTATCGATGCTGACACTCAACAGGGGTACTGGCTTTATTTGGGTATCTTACCTTCGGGCATACTATGCTTGCTGTCGGGAATGGTCTCATTTGGTTTGGTGATGCTTTGAATGTTATCGGGTTCTTTTTCAGGTTTGTATTCTGTATTGGTGATTTTATAACGATGAGAATCAACATGGAGAAAGGGACCGATGAAAAGTTACCAGAACTCAACACGCTAATAACGTGAACAAAACCAAAAAGCAAATGAAACATAGAGGAGTCCAGCACAACAAAAGGCACAGTATCCAACTAAGGAGAAAAACTCTGATGCCGATCAACTAGAAAATCACTAAAGGCTATTGTTGAATTTGGTTGCCACCCATAATTAATCTGAACAAGCAGTTCCCGCACGCTTGACCAAGATGGAGAACCTGTGTCAGCAAAAAGATCAAAAGGAATAATTATTTTTCTCCAGCCCTCGGCATCATCTTTAATATTATTGTAACTGTAATAATCGGATACACTTTGTCCTCTAATTACGATATTGAAAGTTGCTTCTGAAGAATTGCCAAGAAAATTGAAAAACAAAAAATCGTAAGCAGACCAGTTCTGAACCTGAGGAAAAACATATCGCAAAGTGAAGCGTCCAAATGGGCCAGCAGTTAAAGACGCATTTATAAAGTTAGTTGCATTGGTTTGGTCAACTATATAATTTGTGAGAGAAAGATCCATATTTCCAGAACCGTATCGCTCAATCAACCACTCATTCAATGTCTGATTATTTTCTTGCATTAAAAATACTGGATTTACTAGTTGGAACTGCTGATAAGCAAAAATATAGAGCTTATCAGATATTTCAAAAATTGGTTCACCAAGCCATTTAGTGTAGGTATCAACTATAAAGCGGAAGTTACTTTGCGGTTCAAGCCTATAAGTCAAAACTATAAATACAGTTTTTGCACCTGTAAGATTCATTATTTGGTTAAGTGGATAGAAGACGTCAGATTCTTTTGAAGGTTGCACAGTTTTCAAATATAATTGCCAAGGTTCAGCAGAAAACGGTCTTTCCGAAACAAACAAATAATTCCCAGTTGAGGTTACAAAAGTTTTAGCACCAAACTCAGAAAGAAAAGCAGAGGAAGTAAACAGATCACCAAAAACATAAAAATTATTTGACCAATCGCCCTCTACGTTTTTTATAAATTGAGCAGCTTCAAAATCGTATTCAGAAATATACCTCAAAGATTGAGCGTTGTATGGTCCCACACTATTAACCCTTGGTAAACCGCCGTAAACAGAACTAACAATCGTTAAAGATATTACAAGAACAAATAAGAAAGAGAAAGATTTGAATACGAGTTTCTTTTTAAAGCGGGAAAAAAGATAGAAAGTGAAACCAACACGCAACTTGGTGGCAGACTCCATTACGAAGTATAAGCCCAGAGAGGTCAAAACGGTGGAAATCAGATTTAGACAGTAGAAGCTTCTGTAAGCACTTTCGTCAGCTACAGAAAGCAGACCGCCTGTTATGAGCATATTCATAAATGAGACAACAACTAAAACACAAACCAAGCACACCCAATTTAAATTCGCGCGACGTCTTATTGCAACAATTAACCCTAAGGCAAGAAAAAGGTACAATATATACGAAAAATTATTCAGATAGCCATAAAAAACTTGCCCCCAAAATGAAAGACTATTGTTAATCCAAAAATTGGGAAAGATTAAACTAAAGAGTTGATGGATACTGACATCGGGATTAAAGGAAAAAGAAAACACTTTCGGAGTCACAATACTGGTGAGATAATAAACTAAAATCATGGATATGCTACACAAAAATGAAAGTAGAATTAATCCCATCAAAGCCAATTTTGATTTTATGCGAGTTTTGCAGCCCTCTGCAAAGGGTCTAAATTTATGAAGGTAAATGCTTAAAACCGCAGCGATTAATGCAAACTGACCAACCCATTGGTGAATCAGCACAACAACCATAGTGAAAGTTAAAGCCACAAAGAGAGAAGGGCACAACAATTTTTCGGTTTGTATATACTTAATCCAAAAAGTAATTCCGATAAAAAGGAAAACTAATGCAAAAGTTTCCCCTTTTAATGGAGGAATCACGAGAAAGACAGTATGTTGAGAAAAAAGAACGAGAACAGCAGCCAATAAAGCAAATTTCTCGTTTATTATACCCGTGCAATGTTTCGCTTGGATATAACATGTCACGGGAATATAAGTAAAAAAGAAAATAGGAATCACCAAACTGGTGAACATTGGGTCTATGTTTAGAAATTTTGACAGTATTACTACAATCACATTCAAACCTAAGTAAGGTAGCTGTTTGTGAATAAGTGAACTTGCAACTTCAATCTGCCCAGGATCGGAAACGAAACGTCCATACTCTGCAAGATGACGAGCCCAAACTATATTTATCCAACTCACTGGCTCCACTGGAATTATGAAAATCAGCAAATAGATAGAGGTTGGTATAGCGACAAGCAAAATTATGTATAGTAAGAGTGTAGTTGTCTTTCGCCGCGCTGAAGAAATCATATAAATTAGAATCGCGGTTGCCAAGAAAAAAGAAACAAAGAAACTTACAGGCATTACGTCTAAAACAGACTTCAGAGATTCGCGGGTATGCACCGAATAAAGCAAGTAGAAGCAGATGAAAACCAGAATCAAATAAAGAAGATCAATCTTGGGAGGCAATTTCAGCCTGAAATGAGGCTTAAAAGAAGAAGAGCAGGAGCATTTGGGATCACCGGTGCAAGAACGGGTTTTCAGAGCCAAAAATGTCAGGATACCGCTAAGTAAAGATAGACTTAAGACTATCATATTATTAGAAAAGTCAAACAGGAGATAAATCAAAGAACCACTCACAGAAACTAGCGCTAAAAACAAAGCAGTTCCATAAAAAAACCTAAAAGCTGTTGATTCATTTCTAAAAAACACATTTCCAGTGAAGATAATGTTTGGAATGAAATACAACAAAAAGTTTAGAAAACCAATTACTGGTGAATTAAGATTAAGCCATAGACCAATCAACCCCATTATGGACAGCGTAATACAAGTCAGGTAATAAGTTCTATGAATAATGCTCACCAATCTTGCAAGGAAAAATACAAAGCAAACTCAAACTAAATTAACTTGAGTTACTGATCGAGGCTAAGATATCAGTCACTTTTTTTGTATGATGCTGCCACAGATAATATTTCTCAGCAATAGAACGCGCAATACCACCAAGTTCAATCACCTGGTCTGGATGCTCTAAGAAGAAGTCAATCGCATTTGCCATTTCTTGAGGGTTATTCTCCTGAACAAGTACCCCCGCGTTCAATCCCTTAAACATTTCGCGAATTTCTGGTAAATCAGTTGCCACAATTGCTTTACCAGCCAGCATATATCGTACAACAGCACCTGGGAAAAAACCAGATGAATAAGTTAATTTATAAGGTGCTACACAAACGTCAGCGGCAGAAATATAAAAATCGAGTTCATCAGGAGATAGTTTGCCCGTGTAAATAACGGTGACATTCAATTTTTTAATACAGGGCAAGAACGTCTCGAAGAGATACTTTGTTCCCCCAGAAAGTACCAATACTACATTTGGACAAAGTAGCTTACTAACAGCAGTTATTAAGCAGGTCAAATCATGCCATGGTGACATTGAACCTACATAATAAATAATTTTTTGCCCATTCAACTGATGTATCGTCTTAACATATGTTTTATCTTTTTGAGAAAACGGATGAGTACAAACAGGGACTATCGAAATTTTTGCTTGATTAACGCCGAGAGCGTGTAATCGATTTTTAAAAACCGTTGAGGGAACTATCACGTGATTTGCTGAAATAGCAAGTTCTCGAAGCCAAGAGTAACCACGATTTTTCTCCTTAATAGCGAGTTTATACGGAATGCCTTCGGACAGATCCGTTTCATAATTAAAGCAAATTTGGTCTTCCCAAAATTCAAGAATCAAAGGCACATTTAGCAGTTTAGCTAAGCGGGTTGGAAACAATTCTGGATAAAATGGAAAGGAGTAAAGTAAGTTTATATTATTTTTGTAAAAAAAATCACTTGAAAAATTAATTACCTTACTGTCAAATTTTGTGTCAACCGTACGTCGAAAATACGAGAACACTTGTACATTATTACTAATCAATTTCATGTATTTTGATCGCCGAAGGTACCCTAAGAAAACAAAGCCATTGAAGGCACCGCGAGAAATCAAAGGCAAAGATCGACAAGCGTTGGGGTACGCAGCGGGTTTAATCATAGAACCAACTAAATATATATCATGTAATCGCGAAAGATCGCTCGCAAGTTTATGATAATCAAGATAAAAGATGTTTGAAAGATTGATAAGAGGTGAAGTCAAGACGCCGATTTTCATACTTTAAGATACCTCTGGATTACACCAATGACGTGTTTTTTGTTTTGTCAAAAATATTTCGGTCAGCAACTTTTCTCAAACCTTGTACGGAATATCTTTTTATTGCAAACTTCTTTAAATACCATAAAAATTGATAATATGCACGAAAAAGCGATAGAAAATAGTCACCGACTCTTTTGCGATCAAAATCAGGAAGGCCCAAAATAGACCGCTGGAGAAACCAACTAGAGTGCCAGAGAGGTAAAAGAACAAACGAAACAATGGGAAAGCGAATAACTAAATTTTTCAACTCATAATTTTTAAAGTAAGTCAATAACATATTTCGGTAGCATTTTACTCTACGTTCGGGCGTGGTTCCTTCCGAACCAGCGCCAACATGAACAACCAAAGGAAGAGGTATATACACAGACCGGAAACCCGCGAGA
Source organism: Candidatus Bathyarchaeia archaeon (assembly GCA_041447175.1). NCBI lineage: Archaea > Thermoproteati > Candidatus Bathyarchaeota > Bathyarchaeia (SeqCode) > Bathyarchaeia archaeon. The sequence goes on from CP166960.1 coordinate 1,488,590, forward strand.
TTTAGCCTATAACCTAGGTCCCAGTCTTCGAAATTTGACACGTAGTCCTCTTCAAAGCAACCTATTTTTTCAAGAACGCATCGTTTGTAAAGTACTGCACAACCAGAATTAGCAAGATTTGTTCTACAGCAATTCGAGAGACTCTCGATTCGTTGCTCAACTAAGGTTTGAAGAAAAAAAGGCACAAGAAAACCACCATTTGTAAATCTCTGGCTAAACCAAGTTTTTCCAGTCAAAGAAAGGATTTTACAACCCACACAACCTATTTTTGGGTCCTTTTTAGCCTCACTAACCAATTCTGCAACAAAATTACAGTTAACTTTCGTATCATTATTCAAAAATATAACATAATCACCACGTGCATAAGTCAACCCGATATTATTACCTTTTGAAAAACCAAAGTTTTCAGGCAATACAATAATTCGCAATCGCGAATTTTTACCAAAATGATTCTTTACAAAAGCCACACCATCATCCGAAGAATTGTTATCGACGAACAAAACTTCATAACTATCAAAATTCTGATTTAATAATGAACTTAAGCAGTTATATAAGAAGCGTTTTCCATTCCAATTTAAAACGATGACAGAAACGAGCGGTTTATCTACAGCGGATAAATCAAGCACCCTCACAAATCAGCCAAATTTATTTTGCATAAACGCCTGTATTCATTCAGAGCTTCAAAAGGCAAAGCCATAAGACCGTTCCTCACCAACCAACAATCAGATACGACTCGTTTTTTCTGAATCAGAGAACGCTTTTGCCACGTCAGATGTTGATTTTTAATCAGCCAAAGATATGCACGCACCTTCACAGCAACACATTTCAAATTTTTTTGTTTTATTAATAAAAATAATTCAAAAACATCAAACGATAGGGAAATAAACAGAGCAGGCAATATGTTTTTGAATTCAACGTTTTTTAAAATATTCATAACACTGTTTTTAGTTCCTTGAAAAGTTTTCAGGGTAGTTATACGACCTTTGCCAGTCGTTCCACCCGCTGCATGGTATACACAAGAGTCAGGACAATACAAGACAGCGTACCCATATAACCAAGCACGCCAACCAAGGTCCGTATCATCCAAACAAGCAAAAAAGTCTTCATCGAAACCACCCAAGTCCAAAAAAACGTCTTTTCTGATTAACATCGCTGCAGCACATGGGTAACCAGTATAAAAAGGTAAAGAACCTAATTTGTCTTTAATACCCATACCAATACTAAACCCTCTACCGTTTAGAGTAAATTTTCCACCCCCGAATTCCAAAAATTCAGGTTTTTTCATGAAAAGTGTCTTGCTAGCACAAATTTGAACCGAATTTTTAATCGAAGCATTCACAAGACGTATCAACCAATCAGCATCTACAACAGTATCATTATTCAAGAAGGCAATGTAATCGCCATTTGCGTACTTTATGCCTCTATTGTTTCCTCCACAAAAACCATAATTATGATTTAGTTTAATTCGTTTAACCCAAGGAAAAATGGCTTCGACGAAAGCAAGACTATCATCTGTTGAGGAATTATCAACTAATATGACCTCAATAAGTTCAGAAGGATAGTTTAGTTGCTTAATCGAGGATAAACAGCGACTTAAAAAATGTTTTCCATTAAAGTTTAGCACAACAATACTGACATATGGAAGATGCCGCGAATCATACGAAGTAACAGAATTAGAATGATTGCCAATTAGAGATTTTACTGAAATAAGACATACACCTTACGATAGAGCTTTTTTGTTGGGTTGCGCACGGATAAAAATATGCAACATCATAAAACTGGCGATAGCCAACTTGAAAGAAGAACTGATAAAGCGTACGAATTGTTGCATAACATTACCTTCACCCATATCTTTCGTTTTAACGAAAGATATGACTAAACTGGTTTCAGCTATAATTCCTTCAATTTCTTTTAAGGTGAAATGATGCGGATGACTTTTATCAACTAACGAGAAGAAGGGAGCAAAAAACCTCAAAGGGTTGCGCACAGCGTGTACCCAAAGCAGCAATTCGCCAGTAGGCTTCAAAACTCTAGTTATCTCTTGCAGAACATTTGTTGGAGTTATAGAATGATCGAGAACGTTGAAACACACGCAGATATCAAAAATGTTGTCGCAAAAAGGGAGACTCTCACCAGTCGCTAAAAGGTGAGGGGTTAAAGAGGTGATTTTGTTTTGTCCAGTCCATGTATCGAATTTTAGGGGATCAATACCAACACTATTCGACGAATTAGTGAAATTTATTATTCCATATGGACCGCAACCGACTTCAAGTACATTAAGCGAAGAAAAATTGGGCCAAAGTCCAAAATTTTCTCTGACGAAAGCTGCCCACGCGTCAGATGTTTTTATTGCCTTCACATTTTTTTGTGCCCAAAAATCTTTTTCAGAATCTCGAGCTTTTAACCATCGATTTAATTGTTTTTTCATTGGTTCAATTAACCCTCTAATAAAGAATCATTTGGATAGGATTTCTGAAAAAACCGATTTCATATGCGCCCCAATTTTTGGGACCGTCAAATTCTTGGATACGTAAGTCAACCCATTTAGCCCCAACTTGGAGCTAAGCTGTTTATCCTCGTATAGGCGAACAATGGCGTCTGCAAGACCTTCAGCATCATCAGGCTTAACTAATAAACCCGAGTTAGTTGACCGGATATATTTTGCAGATTCACCATTTGAAACGCATATAATGGGTTTAGCATAAGACTGAAATTCAAAAATCTTTGTGGGCAAACCCAAATCTACGAAACTAAGTGAAGCCATTGGAAGTACAAAAACATCCGCAGAAGACAACAAGGAAACCAGATCATTTTTTTTCAAGAAAGTTGTGTCGAGAACAACATTATCAAGATTAAGAGCATGTATGGTTTGGTTCAATTTCGGTGCCAATTCACCAACGCCTCTTATTATAAAGACGATGTTTTTTTTGTTCCTCAGAATTTGTGCAGATCTCAAAATGATATCAAAATCGTATCCTAAACCCAAAACTCCAGAATACATCACAATAAAACGATTTGCCGAAACAGCCCCCGAAAGCAAAGGCTTGACACAATCAACACCAACTTCTATGACATGCACCTTTTCAGGAGCAACCTTGTATTTGTTGACTATACTACGCTTATAACCCTCACTAATTGGCGTAATAGCAACTGGAATAACATAAGAAAGCCAAGCTAAGAAGTCTAAGGACTTCCGTAAAATATTCGAATTCACAAGATGTAATTCATAAAAAACTTCCGGCCACAAATCATCGACATTTCTAACAATTGGCACATGGAAAAGTATGCCATAAATCAAAATAGGGAAGAAAGAAAACAAGTTAGGGTTAGCGCCCCACACAACATCTGGTTTAGCTATAAAAGGAAAAGCAAATAGAGAAGAAAGAATAAAACAAAAATGCAAGATAACCCTTTTTAATGGACTACTATGCGATAAGGCAGGAACCCATACGCGGTATACTTTTGCACCACCATATTGTTCAGCAACGACAGCTTTGTGCTTATAGCGTTCAGGGATATTTCCACCCGGATAATGGGGAAAGGCAGCAACTACGGTAACTGCGCAGCCAACATTAAGCAAACCGTTAACTACATTATTTGCTCGCGCACTACCTCCGCCCATATCAGGAGGGAAATACTGAGCAAAAACAAGAACGGTAAGATTTGGGGAGGTCATGTAAAATCAATTTTGAATATCAGTTGTTTGTAAACAACACGATTTGCGATACATTGTTCCGCAATCCAGAGTAAGTCTTAGCTAAACATTCTTCGAGGCTTACCTTGGTTCCCACATTAGAACTTCTATAGCCAAGCTGGATATCAGCGTTTCGCCCTCGGACTCCTTGAGGCGTAGAAAGAGCATATTTCTTTGTTATTTTTTTCCCAGAAATGTCGGCTTTTATATCTGCCAACCCGTTGATGATGCTTACTATACGTTCTGACCTTATGTTGATTGGGTCATCATAGTTAGATTTCATTAGTGTGATAACCCCGTAGATACAGTCATCAATAGCAATATGATCGAGTCTGCGGCACATCGCCCCAAATAGAGGTAAGCCCAGAATGTAAGGCGTCTGCAATTTTTCAGATGAAGCTTTTTTTACTTTGAGTCCGAAATTCATCTTCCGTTCACTTTTTTTGTTATTCTTGTTATTGCGTATAATGTAATGGCAGTCGAAATCATGAAGAACCCTATTAGGATAAAGGAGATAGAGGCTAAAGCAATATTGGTCACTATTTGATGGCTCACAGCATACAGGTTCATCATCCAAATGCCAAAAAAGATACCCGCCACCAGAAATAGCACCTCAGGTATTCCAACTAAAGTTATGGGCCTGTCTTCAACTATAAGCTTTACTAGAGACATAATTAGCCCAATTCCATGTGTAACGGGATTTTCAGTTGAAGTACTAACTCCTATAGTTTCAGAGTATTTGCAGGAAATAGGAACTTCACGTACCGTAAGCCCGTTCCTTTTAACTTCACGAAGAAGCTCTATGCTGGCGCTCATGCCGTCCTCAAACACAGACAGGCAGTCTAATGCATGTTTGCCGTAGGCTCTGAATCCGCTTTGGGCATCGCTGACGCCATTTTTGATGGTGCCGTTGGCTAGTTTGGTGATGACTTTGATGCCAACCCGTCTATGTCGGGGCATGTCTGCGGTGCCGTTTTTGCCTTTGAATCTGCTGCCTAAAACTACGTCGGCAGTTTGGTCTTCGATGGGTTTTATTATGCGGGGGATTTCAGCGGGGTCATGCTGCCCGTCCGAATCCAAGGTTACCAAAATGTCGGCGTTTAGTTCCCGGGCGCGCTTAAAGAGGCTCTGCATCGCTGCGCCGTAGCCACTGTTATGTTTGTGACGAACGACGACTGCGCCGAGCCGTTCAGCAATTTTAGCGGTCATGTCCGCTGAGCCGTCATCGCAGACAACCACAATGTCAGCGTACTTTTGGGCTTCTAAAACGACACGGGCGATGGTTTTTTCTTCGTTGAATGCGGGGATGCCTGCAACGACAACTGAAAGTTTACTCAGAGCACTATTAGTCATACCTTCTGAAGTATTTTGCTCTATCTGAACTTCAACCATAGATGCGCCTTCAGGAGTCAATTGTGCATTCGGGTCTTTACCACACAGAGCGCGAGGTAACGCGCAAAGTTGCGGTCCTGTATCCATTCTGCTGCGGCGTGGTTGCCCCAGCTCACTGCCATATTGCTTAATTTTTGTGCAAGAGGTAAACCAATAGTCCTCGTTATTCGTTCCGCCATGTTTTCTGTTGCCTGCTGCAGTTTTGTTACTATGGCCGTCAGCACTTTGGCCAGCTTTGTACTTTTGACGTTATCGACATATCGCATGGTGAGGTCGATTATACCTCTCTCAAGCCTGTTCAATGTTTTGAACCATAAGCCGCGTCTGAATGCGACCTTTTTTAACTCGTTTAGTGTACTAGAGGAAAGGATACAGAGTGTACTACTTGAAATTTCAGGGTGCGCCCTAATACAGGAAGACCTTCCTGATTGCTTAGCAGACAGCAGTTGTTTTAACGTATCCTTCTCCTCATTTGTTGATTATTGGCGGACAGCCGAAGTTGCCGCCCATCAAAGGAATACGGACGTAATATGTAACATTTATGAATCAGAAATCTGGACGCAGAATTCACTTTGCAATTCCCCCGACCAATATTGTGCAACATCGAAGCCTCGTACCCCCAACACTGAACATAAGTCTTAAGATAAAGCATAAAAACTTTCCGAAAAAAAGAGAACAAAAAATCAACTCACACATCCACATAAAGAATAATTGCACAATAGTTTACAAAATACAAAACATTTTTTTTTAAAACACAAACATGTACAAAACAGAACAACCTAATTTCCAGAGATTAACAGAAACAGCCACGGAAAAGTTAAGAATTGGAGGTATGAAATCACTACGCTCAGGCACTGAGCACAAAGTAAACAGAACCAACTTGCTCAAAGATTGAAGAGCCGAGCCAGAGAGTATGTGGTAAAGATGTTCATAACAATGAATGTAACTATTTTTTGGATTATGGACGATAAGAATACACCACCATGTTTCCCGAGCGGTAGACTTCAACAAATTCTGAAGGCAGAGACGGAATCGCGTACCAACCTTTCCCACTAACCCACCAGAATGAATAAACCGCATGCCCCGTATCGTGTGCATCTTGGGAAGCCCTTAGCATTTGGTTGGCAGTCACGGCACCGTCAGGCATATTGGACCACAGGGATATATCAGTTTTGAAAAACACAACCTCTCGGTTGGGGATACATGTGGAGGTCAAATAGTAAAATGCGTCATGTACCACAAACACTGAGTTTTGGGGCACGTTTTGGTTGACCCATTCAAAACAGTCAACCAGTGAGGCGGTATCTTGAATGGATATGGAGTTCTGCTGCATTGACGAGGGAATAACTGACAAGTAATTGTTATATTGGTAGAAATAGGGGAATGCATGTTCAGGGCTGGAAGCCATGAAATAGCCTGACAAGGTGAAAAGTGAAATCAAGTAAGCGAGGACTACAAGTTTAGGAATTACTCGCTTAATCTTTTGGTTGTATCTTTGGCTGAAGCGCCAGAGGCGGTCAATTCCTTCTGTAGCGAGGAACAGAAGAGGGTAAACCAGCAGCAGGACCCAGCGGAACCAAAGATAAAGCGGCAGATTTGGGTCCACCATCAACAGCATAACTACGGTTAAACCTAAAAGCACCCAAGCGCGAACAAACAAATCTTTCAAACCAAACAAACCCACAACCACGAAGGGTATGATGAACGCGTAACAGTAAACCAAGGAACCTCCGATGTAAAGTGCCAAAGAAAGCGACGGTTCTGAAGCCACTGATGGGGCAGGCACGCCAAAGGCGCCCGTTGTTAAGGAGAACCTCTGGAACATGAACAAGGCAACGGGAAGAACCGCTGAAGCGCTCAACAGCGCAAAGTCGTGGTTTGCCTTCTTGTGGAGCATTTTTGCGCCTTCCAGCAGAAGGAAGAAGAACAGGACAACAGTGGCTAACTCGTGGCTTAAAACTGTCAGCACCATGAACAAGGAGGCAGCGCAGTATTTGCGTGGAGAACTCAGTGTCTTAAGCGAGATCAGGGTGGCCATAAGGAAAATTAGTCCAAGTGTTTGGCGGTACATATCCCAGGAGTTTCTTAGAGAAACAAAGTAGACGCCAACTAGAATTGCTACAAGTAGGGATTTCCAGTTGCTCCAGCCTAACCCTCGCCGTGCATACAGGTACATTAGAAAGCATAAAATGCCCATCATTATGGGGCCGAGAAGTTTCATCAGAATTATGGCATTATTCGTTAGCCCGTAAAACGTTGAGGAGAGTAAATAGAATAAGTTGGTGTAATGCAAAAAGTTGGCCAAACCAGTTGACGCGATGGACCACCCGTCTTGCATGGTTTGTATATAGATAACGGTGTCAAATCCGATGGGGTAGGGCCAAGATAGCACCTCTGGGATAAATCGTGCTCCAAGGGGAATCAGGAAGGCAGCAAGAGCAAACCGGTAACGGTTAAGCATAACGCTCATTTTGGCTAAAGATAAGCTATACTTTATTCTGGTTCCCTCTTTCCCTCAGAGCTGCATTAAGCTTGAGACATTAGGGAACTGCACAATAAATAACCTTCGCGCAGAACACATCAGCGAAACAGTAGGAAGCAAACTTGTAAGTTAAGGTCTTCGCTTAAAATAAACCACAAATACCGCGGTTAAAGCCAAGCAAAATACTGCAACACCAGAAACAACAGCAACATATCCGTCTAATTCGCTAGTTGATGGCTCGTTTGATGGGGAAGGGAGAGGTGTTGGGATAGAAGTTGCGTTTAGTGTGGGGTTAAAAGAAATCGTGGGGGCAGGGGTATTGGGGGTTTTGGTGGAGTTTGGAGTGCTTGTTATTGTGGGAGAAGGGTTGGTTGGGGTAGGGGAGTCACTTGGGTTTGGTCTAGGTGTAAGCGTTGGGTCCGTGCTGGATGTTTCCGTGGGCGTTGGGGTAACGGATGATGGCTGATTAGAAGTGTAGTTTGTTTCCACCACATAAAGGGCTGCATCTAGGATTAAGCCGTTGGTTTTATCGGTGATTGATCCTACTACGCGACCGTTTTCGTCAATTCCTTCTTTGTAGCCGCTGGCGGGGAAAAAGAGAAACGCAGATGTTGCAAGACGGGGTTCAAGGTAGTTAACCAGTTTTTCTGCATACGAAGTGTTGTACAATGCCAAAAAGCCTACTGCCGTTTTGATGTAGGCAATTGGGGTTATGGGGGTAGGTTCAATTTTCCAAAAAGCCCCGCTGGGTGTGACTACCCATTCGTAGACGTATGTGGGGTCATCAAAGAGCCCTGTATTTCCCTCGCTCATGGCTGTGAATTTGTCGGTGAAATTATATCGTGCTTCATGGGCGAGGTAGACGTTGCGCATTAGTTTTGTCTGAAGGGGGTCAGGTTCAAGGTGGAACATTCCCAGCAGCAAAGATTCGCATCCGACGTAAAGTTTAGGCAACTCAATCCCCGAAAAAGAGGCGGGAGGTTGATTCATTGTGTGGTTCAGCAGGTTTAGAGCAGTTGAAATTTCAGGCGAACTAAATCCAAAACTTTCGAATCCGTGGGCCACATAATAATTGTAGTCGTCTGCGTAAGAATGAAACTGTGAAACGATGTAGCTGCTGTTTATCCGTGACTTTACAATGTAATCGATTGTGTTGGCTAAGTCTGGGCGGTACACTTGCAAGCTGTGCAGGGCGATGAGAAGGTTTCCGTAATCAGAAATGTTTGTGGTCTGGTTACTTATTCCAAAAGCCGGACGGCCAGTGCTTGATTCGTACCATAAGTAAGGTACGCCGTCTGTTGTGAGTTGCATTGTTTGAAGCCATGTTAATATTTTGTTCACTCGGTTATCAAAGCCCCACTCACCATCTGCTGATAGGAGTCCAAGTTGTTGGGCATCCATTATCGCAAACAGATAAGTTGCCATATCCCAACCAGTAAAATAATGCCAGCTATTGGATGCATAGTGTAGCCCAGTTGCGGTGTCTACGCCGACTCCAGGTTGAAAGTAGCACCACGCATTTTCCGCTAACCGCATCCAATACTCTTTGTCTGCATCAAGGACACTTTTTGAGTCATCAGAATTTGAGGACTTTGCAGCTGGGATGACACTCACCAGACATACAAAAATAATAGCATATACAACAATTGAACGCGTCTTGCCCTTCATCCTAAGTCACCAGCCGATAAGCCCCAAAATCTACACCCACCTGATTTTATATGACTTCAGGGGTTTTTCTAATTTATATGGGTAGCACTGTTGTGTTGAAACCAAGAAATAAAATTTTAGGTTCTTTAATATTTAGAGCAGCTATAGTTTTGGGAGTTTTTTTCTGCGGCTATGAATCCAAAGCAAGGCAGAAAGTATACCGCCGATAACTGCGACAGAAAGAGCTGCAACCCATTCAAATGGAAAAGCTTCGGCGGAAAAATCGTTTATGTCAGTTGCGTCTGGAATTGGCGAAGTTGAAACGGGCGAGGAAGTCATCAATGGCAATGAAGGATTGAGTGTTGGTGTTGATTGGGGAGGGGTGGTTGAGGGGGATGTACTTTCGGTAGCAGTTGGAGTAGCTGATGGTGAGGGAGTCGATGTTGGAGGTGGAGTAGAGGCTGAAGGGAAAGGCGTAGCTGTGGGGGGAACTACTGAAGGGCTGGGTGATGGGGTTATGGAATGTGAAGGGGTAGGGGACGAAGGGGGCAGAGTTGGGGTTGCAGTTGGAGACGAGGAAGGAGAAAGGGAGGGTGACGGGCTAGGTTGGGTAGGGGTAGGGTCGGGAGCTTGCATTGCATATCTGGCGGCGTTTAGTATAAGACCGTTAGTTTTGTCCACAAGTGTAGAAACCATGCGGTCGTTTTCATCAACGCCATCGAAATAGCCATTTACGGGATTGGTCAAGCTCCATGCGTTATAGGCTATGAGACGGTTTTCTAGAGAGGAAACCATGCTTCTTGAATAACTGGTGTTGTACAGCGCTTGGAAACCAACAGCCACTTTGAAGTACACAATTGGGACAGTAGGAGCTGGTTCAATCTGCCAAGATGCCCCCGTTGGAGTAACAATCCATTCGTAAACGTATGATGGTGAAGATAATTCAGTGTTTCCCTCGCTGAAAGCAGTTAATTTACCCGTTGCGTTATAGCGGGCTTCACTCACGGCGTATACTGCTCGCATTAACTGTGTTTGAAGAGGGTCTTGAGTTTCCAAGTTGAACATGCCTAAAAGGAGAGATTCACAGCCTACGTAAATTTTGGGCAGCTCAACGCCATACACTGTGACTTGAGGTTGATTCATGGATGTATTTAAGAGGTTTAATGCCGCGGAAATCTGGGGGGAATCATAACCGAAATACGCAAAACCATGAGCAACATAATAGTTGTAGTGGTCGGCATAAGCCGAAAACATTGAAACCATGTAGGCGCTGTTGATTTTTGAGTTAACGATTTGATTTATTCTTTCAGTTAAGTCAGGACGGCAAACTTGTAAACGGTGAAGCGCAATTAACAGGTTTCCGTAATCGGAAATGTTTGTTTCGCCATTACTGGCTGGAAGCCCTGTGTCAGAATCATACAAAGAGTAAGGCACACCGTTTGGAGTCAGCTCCATCGTTTCAAGCCAGCTTAATACTTTTTCAATCCTGTAATCAGCACCCCAAGATGAATTGCGGTATATTATCCCAAGCTGTTCAGCGTCGAGAATGGCGAAGATATAGGTGCCTAAATCCCACCCTGTGAAGTAATGCCAATAGTCAGAACCCCTGTGAAGCCCTGTGTCAGGGTCAACACCGACACCTGGTTGGAAATACTGCCAAGCGTTGTTAGCTCTCCAAAACCAGTATTCTCGGTCAAGGTCACGTGACCCGGTCTGGGCTTGCGCAATCGATGAAAAAGATGGAACTTCAGCAAATAAAATCAGAAATACAAACAAAATGGCATATAGAAACTTGGAGTTAGTACTCATAAATAACTTCCTCGCCCGCGAGTTTGAAGACTTCAAAGAAACCACATGTGAAATGCCTGAAAGTATTAACCCTGATTTTTCATCGCCCCTATGAGTAACCATGAAATAGAGTAGGTATTAATGCGGGGCTTCTTAAGATTTTAGGGTAAACCATCTCCCTGAATGAAATTTTCAGGCCTCAGGGGAAAGATTCTTGAAGACATTGAAGACGTCTTGGGCATACTTTGTCCATGTTAGGTTCTTTTGGATATACAACTGGCCACGTGCCACAACATCCGCCACCAATTTGGGATTGCTCAAAATAAACAAAACCGAAGCCGCAATCTCTTCAACGTTTGCATCTATCAAGAACCCGATGTTCTCTTGTTCAATTACTTCTGCCGCTCCGGCACCCCGTGTTATAACCGAAGGCTTTCCTGCTGCCAGTGCTTCAAAAGGAACTAAACCCCATGTTTGATCCTTTACGGGAAAAAGGTTCACATCACAAGCATTGTACAGAAGGCGAAGTTTCTCCTCTGCGACGCCTCCAAAGAAAACAACGTCCTGCGCTAAACCAAGGCGCTGGGCTTCTGCTTTCAAAGCATTTAACCATGGACCTTCACCAACAAGAGCTAATTTAACGTTCCCCAGATGGGGCTTTAAAGCTTTTAAAGCGCGTATGCTTAAAATCTGATTTTTCCGCTGCACCAGTGCCCCCACATGAAGCAAAAGAACCCCCTCAGCTATGCCCAGTTGAGCTTTAGGGTTGGAAATTGTTTGATGAAAAAACTCGTAATCCACCCCAGTAGGCAGCACAGTGGAACTTAAGCCGTACCGTGATTTTATCATGCGGCTGTTAAGGGGGGAGCAGGTTACAATTGACCTGAAAGTCCGGCGAACGATACATTTGTCAACTGTGGTGGCGAAACGTAAGGCAATTCGAAAAAGTAAGCTTTTGTTGTAGAGGTCTTTTGTTTGATTGTAGGGCGCCAAAACCTCGCTGGAAAACCACACCAGAGGCTGCTTTGCCCTTGCAAGCCAAACTGCCCAGTAGGAAGGAAAATTTCCCACACAAACCACATCAAACTCCGAAGAGTGCCGCTTAATCAATCTCGCCAATAAAAGAAGCTCTTTTGAAGAAGACGCTGTGACCTCAAAAATACTGCCTAAATTAGCGGGGTTAGTGGGTTTGGGTGGAACCAGATAGGTTAGGTTTGATAAGTTAGGATGGAGCTGGGTTAAATCGGACGAAAGCGCGGCAATGGTCACATCAAGCGACATCAAATTAAGTTGGTGAGCCAGATTGAGAAGAGCTTTTTCTGCGCCTCCCGCAAAAACATGTGGAACAACAAATAACACTTTCAGACCACAAAACCTCCAATAACAGGGAAGCCCGAGCTCTTCGCAGTGGTTAACATTTCGTATCTGACCAACGAACATACTTTCCTGCAACTGTTCAAAAAGGTTTGCGATTTCTAACCAACATCAAACCCAGATTAAAACAAAATTCATGAAAAACAAAAAAAGCGGCTAAAGCCGCATGGTTCACGGAAGGTTACAGCGCGTTTCGTTTTCGAATCAGAAACACCGCAACTAAGACAATCGCAACAACGACAACCACAATGACTGCCCATAACCAAGCAGGTGTTGAAGGCTGCTCTTCAGGTGTGGGGCTCGGTTGGGGTGTTTCTACCGGCGAAGCGGTTGGAGTAGGAGTAACGGTGCTAGATGGCGTTGGAGTCGGAGTTGGGGCAATGGTTTGTGTTGGAGAGGGCGAAGCGGTTGGAGTGGGCTTAGTTGTTGGGGTTGGAGTGGATGTTGGGTGGACTGTTGGGGTTGGAGTTGGTGCAACCGTTGGAGTGGGAGTTGCTGTCGGGGTAGGGGTTGGAGTTGGAGTTGCGGTTGGAGTTGCCGTGGGTGTTGGAGAAGGAGATGGCGAAACCGTTGCAGTATTGCCGATTGCGAATAGTGGGTCAGTTGTGCTTGACAATGTAATCGTTAAAGTTTGTGCAACAGGGTCATCAGTTGTGGGTAAGGCGACAAAGGAGTTGTTTGAGGGGATATACTTGTAAATCACGTAGGGTCGGGTTATGTTTTGAAGGCTTAGGTCAGTTTCGTTATAATGGAAGATAACATTGGCACTAACGAAGTCGCTTGGTTCGAAGTAAAAAGCAATTGCTATGAAGTTTGTTAAAGTTACACCTGGAGGCGTGTTACCCGTCGGTTGAGGATTTCCTGAATACACTGTTGAAGTTACAGTCCCAAAAGTGCCAGGTTTACCGGTTATGTTGAATGACACTCCTGTGGTTTGGTTAACGAATGTTGATGTCGCGCCAGGAGGGATACCTACAGGAGTACTTTCATGTGCAGTGTAATCTGAACTGGCACAGGCAAGGTTTGTCATCATCAAAGCTAACGTTAAAACTGAGATGCTCAATGCAACTTTTTTCAAGTTATTCATAGGTTGAAAGTCCCCAATAGCTCATAGTTGTATTGATGGATATTTAACAATTTCGATTTTATCAACTCCCACTACTGACGATATACTCTATTTTTAAAAAATAGGACTACAAAACAATCAAATTTGAGGCAAAACGCAAAGCATTACACAAAAGAATCAACACTGAAACCACCAAAACCAGAGCCCCCGCAGAAAACCGTTTTTTGCACATATCGTCTTTGCGAACAATCACATGCATCAACCAGGACAGACCTAAACTTGAGAAGACCACCAGAGGCATGGCAAAAAGGAACTTGTGGTAAGCAAACTCGCTGCCTGTGAACAAGATAGCTAAGCTTGAAACAAAGACCCAGGATGTGAGCAGTGAAGACATTTCTGATTTACTTCTGAGGACAACAAAGAATCCGACGATAGAGAGAAAAACGATAAGAACACAGCCAAAAGCGCCGCCTAAATAAAAGTCTGCAGTGACTTTCAGACTGTTCCAAAGAAAACTCAGATTTGGAAAAGTCAGGTCTCTTGCTACAGTATCGTAAACTATGGTTACGGACGAGGTTACTGTTAAAAGGCGCCTGAAAAAATCGAAGATTACGCTTAACAGAAAACTCGAGAAAACAAGCAACAGCTTAGTTTTAAAACTTGTCCACAAACCAGCATCGGAGGAAGCCAAACGCCACTGCATAAACAGGAAAGCCAGCATGGAAAGGGCAAGAATGAACCAAGCCCAGGGGTACGCAAAAACTATTAGAACTGCCACTGCCGCTAATGAAGAAAAGCCTAAAAGGAAATTTTTCCGTTGCGCCCAGATGAAAACAATGTAATAGAGATAAACCAGAAGTAAGCCAAGCATATTGGCGAAGTAGCCTGAAAAAATCAGTCCCAAAGCTTGAATTGATAGGGGCGCCAGCAAAACTGCGTAAACTGCAGTTTCGCGTGGACCGCCCACCAATTTTGTAACGAAAAAGCAGAAAACAGCAAACACTGGAATCAGTAGAGCAGCAAACAACTGCACTAAGTCCAAAGAGGGAATGACTGCAGACAAGAAGTATAGCAGTATCAAGAAAAATGAGCGGTCACTGGCGAAAGCTAAAGACATTGCACCGCTAAAGCCGGCGGCATGCAGGTCCTGAAGCCATTGATAGTAGAATGGGGCGTCGGTACTCACAAGCCTATATGTTGGGTTAATCCAAGGCAAAACCGTAACTAAAACCAGAACCGAAGAAATGACGAAAGATAATGCAAAAGCGAGAAACAGGAAAAAACGGCCATTAGTAAAACTGGAATTTTCTTTCGGGTCAAGGTCAAAGGAGCCCACGAAATCAAGATGCCTTCGAGAAAGAGGTCTTTGAAGCCAAGTAGCTGCTTTTGATAGAAGACCTACTTTTATGAATATGCCTGTGAGACCTAAGAAAACAAGAATCAGATAAGCCAAGGGTAGAAGGGGCGAGAGCAGGTTCGCGAAGCTGAGGTCTAAAAGAACTAAGTGACGTGTTGCAGCCATTGCAGGGGGACTTAAAGTTGAAGCAGTTGGGCTGATGAGAACCAGTGTGGAGACCAAGGAACCAGCTTGCACGAACAGCAACAAGAAAGCAAAACACAAAAGTAAGTCGCGTATAGCCGATAACGGAGAAAGTTCAAGTACCCACCGAAAACTGACGGCGAATAAAGCGACGGATATGCTGGCTATAGCCAGAAACAAAGAAACATCGAATCCGAAAAAGACTAAACAAACCGAAAAAAGGGGAACAAGCAGCAAAAACAGACGCTTTTGTTTAGTAGGTCTTTTTTGGTGGAAACGGTATAAAACATAAGCAAGTACAACGAGAACAGCTGTCAGCCAGATTAAGGCATCCAGATTTTGGGACAGAAACACTTTGCTTACAGTTTGTTGAAGCATGCCTCCGCCGACAAGAGAAAAGAAGGTTACGCCCAAACTGTTCGCAATAAACAATGCAGAGTACATGAGTGACAGCGTTAAAGCCAGTTTTGCAGCCCAGGACAACAGTTTGGTTAGCGCCATAACAGGGTAGGCTCCTTGTTACGTGTTGTAATTTTTGAGGGAGATTCGGGTGGTTACAAACCCTAATGTGGCGCACATGCTTTTTACTGTAAAAAGCAGGCAAAAACCCAAAAACAGTTTAACAGACCGTCCAGGGGTTCGCATAACCTCTAACAAGGTACGCAAAGTTAGGTTGGCGGTCAGAAGGTGAGGGGTTCTGTTTTTGGTTTTTGAAAACGCAACTACCGACTGCCCATACATGAGGTACTTAACTGTTATAGCCTTCAGCGAGCCGCTTTCACAGTGAAAAACCTGGCTGCTACACCAACCTTCCTTGACGCCTGCAGCTTTGAGCCTTTGATGTAGCTCTTGGTCTTCCCAAAAACGTAACTCACTTTTGAAAGCTGAAACGCTCAACAGCGCATCTCGTTTGAAAAATCTTGGGATTCCACCTGTTTGGCCCCAAGCTTTGACCATTCTGTTCTTCCAAAAGGCTGAACAGTGGCCCCAAAAAGTTTCCCACACAAAAACCTCTGGAATTTTGACTGCTTCAACGCTGCTGGAATTGCAGGTTTGGATGCATTTCTCGACAGCGTCAGCTTTGAGAAATTGGTCTGAATCTAAAAAGAGCACATAAGGGGCAGTGGATTTAAGAAAGCCAAGGTTTCTTGCAGCAGCGGGGGTTCCTTTATGTGTATGGACTTTGGCATTGAAAGCTTGGGCAACTTGGCGGGTTTTGTCTGTGCTGTAATTGTCGACAACAAGGATTTCGATGCAGATGGATGTTTGTTTGGTTAGTGAGTTTAGGCATCGAGCTAAAGTTTTCTCGGAATTGAAGGTGGAAATCACCACAGTTACGTTTTCTTTAGGTTCAAGCGGGTTTGGCTTCAACTAGCCGCTAACTCCAGATATGCCCGTTCATACGCGTCTGCAATGACACCCCAACTTTCGCCGTGGGCAAACGCTAAGTTCTGAGCGCTCATTTGGGTAGCCAGCTGTTCATCAAACAACACTTTGAGAAGCGCAGTCTCCAATGCTTCAACATCTCCTGAAGGCACCAGTAACGCAGAAGCACCTGCATCCACAAGTTCTCTGATTTCAGGCAAATTCGATGCTACAATAGGCCTACCGTAGCCGCATGCCAAGTGGAAGACACCGCTGGTTCCCGTCGCAGCCAAATACGGTATCGCGACCACATCGGACTGGGTAAAAACTCTCTCGAGATTGGGCTCAGGAACATACCCTAAAAATTCTACATGCTGAGGATGCCCATTGACGTAGGGGTACATGTAATTGGGGTAGTTGGGGTGATTGGTACCTGCTACAACGAGTTTGACATTAGCGCGTTTTTTTTGCAGAGCCTCAAATGCCTGTAACATTATGGGAAGCCCTTTGTATGGTCCCATGTGTCCAAAAAACAGGATTACTTTGTCTGGGGGGTCCACAAAGGAACAGTTGGTGGATACTGTGCCGTGGGGTATGTATTGTATGTTAGTTTTGCCATAGTGGTCCTTTAGGTAATCTGCATATGACTTAACCGTAACCACCACGCGTTGGGCAGTAAGCGCAGATTTGGTGGCGACCAATATGCCCACCTTGTTAAGGAAACTGGGTTTAATGTTAACGTGCTCCAGTTTCACTTTTTCGCCTAAATTGTGCACTTCAACCAAAACTTTGAAACCTAAAAGGCGACTTAAAAAGGTCAAAGAGAAACCAGCAAAGTTTGCAAGGCGACTTTTGCCATAACTCTGGAAGTGGATATTGAAGTGAACCACATCAGGCTTCAACTTCACAATTTGCAAGATTATACCCAGTATTGAAAAGGGGTTGTCAGGTTGCCAAACACGCAGGACCTCAACTTTTGGGTCGTCCTCGGATACTTCATCAAGGTTTGTTTTGTCAGCTAACAAGTAAATTCGGCCAATCGAAGACTTAGCTTTAATGGCGTTCACTAAGTTTTTGGCGTATTCACTTAAACGGGCACGATTAGGAGGGTAGGAGGAAACTAAACAAACACGCAGCGGGGAGGACTTCAAAAGGGAGACATTTGAAGGGTGATCTGTTTTGACGAAGCCACCTTTTACGGTTTTTTGCCAGACTTTACGTCGTCGGAAAATGAATTGAATAAAAGCCCATAACGCGATAAACATCTGCATGAACCAATAGCCGTAAACAAATGGAACCCAAATTATGTTTTTGAGTTTGACGGGCTTTTCAAAAAACGCCATTGAAGCGCCCAGCGAAATCAGGGTAACCGATGTTAGTAAGATGACAAGATTTGTGGAAAACGGAAAGATAACACCCTCAGAGGGAAAAAACATACTGAGTGCCCAATTGATGTAACTGGCAAAACAAACAATCATGATGAAAGGCCCGATGAGGGAAAGTTCCGCGTCGATTACTCGGCGATTGATATTGTCTAGTAGACTTCCGTATTTGAGGGATGCTTCCATGTACCCTCTATACCAACGGGTACGCTGAGTAATCAACCCTCTTAAAGAGAAAGGGGTCTCTTGACCCGAAGAAACTTCAGGGGCAAACTTTACACAACGACCATGTTTAACTAACTTTAGGGAAAGCTCAACATCTTCAGCCAGAGCTGATTCTTCCCAACCATCCATTTCTTCGAGAACGCTTCTTCTGATGAATTGACAGCTACCGGTAAAGGCAACAAAAAGCCCAAGTTTCTCCCTACCATGAAGTAGACCTTGAAACCAAGCTTTGTCTTCAGCGGCAGCTACGCGGGTTAACATGTTCTGGCTTTCATTCAGCGATACTGAGCTTCCCTGAACTGCTGAAACAGTGGGGTCCGAAAAGTAGGATGCGAGTCTTTGTAAAACATCTGGCTGGGGAACACTGTCAGCATCAAAAACGCCAATTATCTCGCCGGTCGCTTGAGCAAAAGCTAAATTCAAAGCGGCAGGTTTACCTTTTGAAGCTGTTTCACAGAGAAGCTTAACACTGTCGGGATAATGATTGGAGAAATCAAGACAGATGTTTTGGGTATCATCTTTAGAAGTACCTGCAACCACAAGTATTTCCATTTTGTCTTTAGGATAATTTAGTTTCGTTAAAGCATTTAGACATCGATGAATAACCGCGGCTTCGTCTTTGGCGGGCACGATTAAAGAAAATTTTGGCAGATTTTGTTCATCGATGGAACTATGGGAAAGTTTTGTCTGTTTTTCATGTCTGATTCCGGCAAAGATTATTCGAGCATGATAAATTGCCCAAATCAGCATTACAGCGAGTAAAATTGATGAAACTATCCCAAAAACGTTCATGTAGCCACTTCATCGACCTTTACTTCATTTTTTTCCAACACTGTAACGCCCACCAACAATTAGTAGGAAAGTGAAGCATACACAAACGCTACTATTAGCCACCTCAACTGTGATTGACGTATCTGCGAACGTCTGTGCATGTAAATCATTTTGTCCCCATGAACTAATCCGCTCGTTTGTCTTTTATAGTTTATCTTGTGATGACACACACCTACTGGGCATTCGCCAACAAGTCGAAAGAAGAACCACGCAAAACAGAGGTTGCAGACCATCAAAAAAGAGAAGAATAAACGTCAACAAATTTTTCTGAAAAATAATCCTCATAAAAAATGTCAAAAATTAATAAGATGTATCAAATCCAATTCAGGGTTGTTTCATGAACACAACGAACTCTTCAAGGCTTCTGGGCTGCAAAACGTAATTCGAGCGGCGTTCCTCGCCGATTGTTGAGGAGGGTCTTGACCCGTAGTCATGTCCAGGATACACCTCAACACAATCACTTAGTCTCAGAAGCTTTTTGAAAAGACTGTCGTAGAGGCTTCGGCTGCTACCTCCGGGAAGGTCTGTTCTGCCACACTCCCCCACAAACAGCGTATCGCCAGTTAAGAGTTTCCTTCCGTCCACAAGAAGACAAATGCCATCTGCGCTATGCCCAGGAGTGTAAATCACTTTGATGTCGATAGCCCCAACTTTGAGCACATCACCCTCATCCACTGCTACATCAAATTTTGTTCCAGATAGTCTGTGAGCCACGATTTGCCCACCAAAAACCGATTTTAACGCAAGGTTCCCAGCGGTGTGGTCAAGATGTTCATGCGTACTAACTATGTATTTAAGCGCGTAACCACCGCTTTTGAGAGTTTGCAGGATTTTGTCTGTGTTAAAACTTGAATCCACCACTGCCGACTCCCTTGAAAGTTCATCGGCAATTATGTAAGAGAAGTTGTCGCTGTGCTGACTGATTTGTTCAAAGAACATCCTTAAACCCAAGGTTAATGCATTCAGGGGGAGTTGAAATAAGTTTTCTTTCAAAATGCCTTTTAATTAGCTTCTGACAATTGAGGTCCATTGTTTTTATTTAACTCTGGTGTGCTGACCGGTTTCGGAGCTGCACACATATTTACACGTCGAAACGTGCCATCGTGGTTTTTTTGAGATTGTATGCCTCTGATTATGCAGACTGCGTCAATAAGCACAAGACACCAAATCATTACAACTTCAACAGTAATGACGATTAGGGAGGGTTCATAAAGGGAAGTGGTGTGAGATGCGCCCCCAAAAAGCAGCATTTGGGTAAAGATTACACTAAAAAAAGCATGCATCCCAGATTTGCCGCCAAAAGAAGCAGGGTTTGTGTTTTCAAGTATTACCCTCTGAGAATAATAGACCCAAGCTCTGCTTGCCACACCTATTAACTTCAATTTATGGGTCGAGAGATGATGGAAAAAAGGGCATATAAGTCTGTGTTGTTCACGAATTGTGACAACCTAATGTTCAAACCAAGAGATACAACTGTACAGGTACAGTAAAGCTATACCAATTTTTGGCTTAAAATAATCAACTCGACAACAGAAACCACAGTTTTTTGTAACAAACAAAAAAATGAAAAACTAAAAGTTTATAGACTATTTGTCATTATCAGTTATTTGGTGTTCTTAATGGAAAGTCAAAATACAGTGGCAAAATCTTTAGAAAGAACCTCTGAAACGATAAGTGAAACAATTTTGGCAGTCATGGATAAACTTGCAGGAAAACAATCAGACCTCAAACTGAGTTTCCAGGATTTGACATTAGAAGTCGGCGTGGTAAAAGCAAAAGTAAACGGCGCCGTCGTCTTAGACGTAGTCTATTCAAAGGGAACCGAAGAACAGGCGCCATAAGGTAGGCGAGATACAGTTGGCCGAATTAATAGGTCAACTTGTGAAGTCAGGCAAAGTCACTGTCTCCACCAACAACACTGAAGAACTGGAAATCAACATAGAAAACAAACGAATTGATGTTGAAGCCATCCACAAAGACTTTCTTAAAGAAATACTCTCAGCGATTCGGCAATCAAACAAGACAGAGGATTCAGAGGAAGGCAAGAAGACAAGATTTGGCGGAATCAAAACAGTTTCAAATACGCTTGATGCCGCGAAGGATATCGCTGAAGATCTATGCAAGGCAGGCGTCACGGTAACGCTTTCCTACAAGGGCGATACGGTTGTTACTTTGGGTGCTGAT
Source organism: Candidatus Bathyarchaeia archaeon (assembly GCA_041447175.1). Taxonomy (NCBI): domain Archaea; kingdom Thermoproteati; phylum Candidatus Bathyarchaeota; class Bathyarchaeia (SeqCode); species Bathyarchaeia archaeon. The sequence continues at coordinate 1,509,560 of CP166960.1, forward strand.
GCCAGCTCTAAAATTTTGAAGTTCGCCACAGGATCCAAAGCCATAGAAATCAACAGCCCCAGAAAACTGATAGAACTGGGCATTTGACACACCCTTTCTTTGCTGAATTCTTTCATTAACCGTTAATTTAGCTTATCTTGAAATCAGCATTCATCGTTTTTCTTAACACCCTAAAGCAACCTACAAACCAGTTTGGAAGGGACATAAAAACCAAAAGGTGGGTGGCGGGTCCGACGGTTATCAGACGACTGGTAACGCATTTATACTGACGCCTCCTTGTCGATCAGCTGTTTTAGCTGTTGGCTGAGAACTTTTAGCTGGCGTCTTTGCAAGTCTTCTGGACCTATACAGGTTACTGCGCCTTCGGCTAGTGCATCTCGGGTTAGCATTTGTTCAGGATTCATTCCCCAAGCGCGTATTATTTCTTTTAGGGCTTCGACTTTGCTGACTTGTTGTTTTGGTTTTATGCATAATCCTGATGCAGCATAGACGTTGCGTAGTTTGTCGATTCCAATGCTTTGTATGTCGTGGTAGGTATCGACTGTATGTCCCATCATGTAGTCAACGTAGTCAGGTTGAACACCTAAAGCGAGCAGTTGGGTTTTGAAGTATTTTCGTAGGCTGTGGACTCTTAGGTCGTACATTCGTCCGTTTCGTTGCTTTATCAGGTTTGCTTTGAGGTAGAGTCGGTGGACTAGGTAGCGGATTTGTTTTGAGGATATGTTTCTTGTTTTGCTCTCAGTTGAGTCTCGAATTAGCGGTGATTGGTCGGTTAGGTTTTCAGGCGGGTTTTTTTCTGTTCCTTTTTTGCGTTGGTCTATGTAGAGTTTTAGGTATTGGGCTGCTTCTGCGCCGAGGAACGTGTCGTAGTCGTGGTATTTGCCTTTGGTGATGTCTGCTTCGATGTGGACGTGGATTGGGGTTATGTTGTTTTCTAAGTCGTCGCGGACGTGTCGGTATTGGAGTTTTGATAGGGTGTCTTCTCGGAAGGCGCCTAAGGCTAAGCATGTGACTATTACTTTATCGCGTAGGTTGGCGATTTCCAAGAGTTTGTCGAGTTCTTCAGGTTTTGGCGCTCGGTCTTTGTAGGTTACTCTTCGGCTGAGGGGTTCGGCGAGGTCGATTTTGGCGCCGTTTATTCGGTAGAAGGTTTTGACGCTTTTGATGTAGTTGTTGACTGGTCCAGGTTTTATTCCGTCGTCTTGAAGTGAGGCTAAGTAGTCGTTGATGTAGCCTGTGTGGTTTTGGACTCGTGCTGGGTCTGGGATGTTGCCGACTGGTTTTATGTCTTGGATTATTAGGTCGGGGCTGTAGCCGAGCCAGATTGAGTATTTTCTGATTTGCACGGTGTATGTGCAGCAGGTGTTGGGTGATCCTGAGCAGTGGCGAAGCAGGTGACGTGCTACTTTGAGCACGCTTTGATTGTCGAAGACAAACGGTATAAGCGATGGTCGGTCAGAGAGAAAAGCGTTGAGAACGTATTCGACGAGTCCTCGTTCTTTGGCGGCTAAAACTTTTTCTAAGCTAACTGTTACGGGTTCTTTTAGTTTCCATCCGCGTTTGCTGTATTCAAAAGTGACTGTGTTGCCTTGGATTGTCATCTGTACTGGCAGGTTTTTTAGCTCTTCTAAGGACAGCTTCTGGTTTCTGATGATTATAGGGGAGGCAATGGCTTTTGTTATGACTTCAGCGGTCATTTGCCGTTGCTCCTTTTCTTTGAGTTTTTCGCTCCGATGGTCGGAACGCATACTCACCTTCTACTTTAGGCTGTTTGCAATTTAAATTCAACTCAAAACTCGACGATAGCTTTCGTAGCTCCAAGATATCCGATTTTAACAAGACAAGACCTGAAGCTTTAGGGTCGCCACCATGCAAAGTGGGCGGTTCAGCATCTCTATCCCAGGCTAAAACAAGGTACAAATCGCAATCGTAGATCAGCCAACCCACTGCTTCTCTTGTTTGAGGTTTCATGGCTATGGCAGAACTTCGATTATACAAGACATGGTCAAGATAACGGACAAAAATTAGCTTCATGAATAATTCGGGTGAACTTGGAGATTTTGTTATGTTTAACGTAAGTTCAGCCACTTCCTCTCACCATTTTTTTATTTGAAGAATTTTTCTCCTCGGATGCGTTGGCTAATTTGGATGTAGCGATGGTTTTTGCAGAAATCCAAAATTTTAGTTAAGCGCGGGTCATCAGCTCGCTTGAACTGTTTTATGAAGCCAACCCTTCCTGTTTGCACCCGGACTTCGAATGTTCCGTCAACGCCGAGTATCTGGTAGAAGCCTCGTTTTTCCCCAGCATATTCTTCAAGAACCACCCAGTCCTCGACAAGATTAACCAAGCAGTTTTCACCTTGACCAACTCTCAGGCTCACCATAAAAAGTATCTGCCCCCGCAAAGTGCTCATCACTTTGAAGGGCACCGCAAAGTGACGTATCTTTTAAAGACATATCGAAAGTGCTTCGATGAGCATTTGCAGGTTGGTTTCTGGGGCTGTTAGGAGAAAACAGTTCAGGTCTTTTTTGCTCAAGACAAGCGCTGCTTGTGCTCTAAAGCTCAGTTTATAGAGTGGGGAGAGAAAATGGGCTTTTGCCGGTTTTATTCCCTCCTTCTTTAACCAGCCTTGTTGGCAGAGTGCTTTTACTCGTCTATCGACGCATTGCCGTTTAGTGTGCCTGTATCCTTTGATGCCTCTGATTTTCAAGTATACGTCATAGCTCGTCAGGAGCTTATTTGATGAGAGAATTAGGAAGATGATGAAGTTCAGTTTGGCTTGTCGACCACTGAACACTGATAGCTCTGTGCCCTTGCATCGCTTCCGTGCCACAGATGTCTACTCCCCCGACGGATAAGGGAGCAAAAGAGGCGTGGAACTTTGGCATGCCACCATTGCCGTTCAGAGGCACGCCTCTCCTTTCCCATAGAAGCAAAATGGGGAGTATGTTGGCTGCACCATGTTTAGCGCATAGTGAAGTTTTATAGGGCCTAAAAAAGGGAGATTGTTCGGAACAGTCAGACTCGGCATTTTTCCTTTTTTATGCAGTAAACGCTCGCCTATTCTTGCTGCTAGACCTGCGATTATTCTAAACAGTCCTATGAATAGCGTGACGGCATTCCCAATTGGAGGTGGCTGGTAATATGTAGATTATTAGACATGAGCAAAATACCACAGTTTTCTTCGTTCTTCTTCTTTTTTCAAGAGCGTGTTTTCTTTTTTCGGATGCACTTTTGTTGTTTTTGTGGGGTACTCTATCTCTTCATTTGTCCCACTTGTTTCAAAAATGTATTCTTCATCACTGCAGATATTTTCGTTAGTGGCTTTGTTATCTTCTATTGACAGATTTTTAGATGCCTCTTTCTCTTTGTTCCCTCCTTGTGAACGATTTTTCCGCTCGGCTGAATCTGCCAGTGGGTACATAGTATTTCCCTCGAAGAATTTCTCATACAGGGCATGTTTACCTAAAAATGTTATTTATTTTTCACTCACCTATCGTGAGTGCACATTAAATACGTCTATACGAATTTTAGTAAAATTCACATGTCAGGAATAATTAAGCCATGACTAATCAATCAAAGGATGACATACTTACAAAAAAGGTATTTGATTTCCTTTCCAGCAAAAAGGGGTCCAGCTAAAAAGGGTTTAAGGGGACGCGCGGTACTGGAGACTTTTAGGGGAAGCAGCAATACAACGAGCTATTGTTATAGAAAAAAAGATAAAGAATTAAAACGGAAATGAATGCATGATCAATCTAGCTCTTGTCTCGGTAGACGCTATTTCAGCAATACTCTGCTTTGTTCTGCTAAGGTTCATGATAAAACCCTATCGCACTACCGGTGAGGGACGATATCTCGGTTTGCCTCTGGGCTTTGGCCTTTTAGGCATATCGTACATCCTCATGGGGACAAGCGTGTATTTTGGGTCATTTCTTTTTGCGGACGATATTAAATGGTTCCAGATTTTAACGCAAGCCTATGCCTTTGCTTTTCTGGCGGCAACCTACTATTTTTCAAAGAAACCTACCAAAAACATGCGCTTATGGTGGGACACCACTTATGTAGCCTTGTTTTTTGCTATACTATTTTCATATTTGATTGTGGGTGTACCTCCAATGTTTGAATTGCCTAGCTACCAAATGGCAGACAACGCCCTTCGGCTTTTCAACATTATTTTTCTTGCATACATCTCTATCCACACCCTAAGAAGTCATGTGTCAAATCCTAATCCTAAAACGATATGGATTCCTTTTGCATACCTACTGCTAGGTTTTGGTCAATACTCTTTGTTAATTTGGTCGATTGACTCAAGCTTCTCAGCATACATTGGTGCTTATGTCCTTCGTCTGGTAAGTTTGCTTATTTTCCTTTTCGTTGCCTATCGAACTTTCTATGTCTCGGTTAAGAAGGGAGGTTTAGATGAAAAAGCTCCCGCGTAGAGACAAAATGAAGATTTATGGGGATTTACTTTCAATACTTAGTGAAACGAATACCGAAAAGGTTGTTCTTACGCGTATTCAGTTAAGAATAAACGTTCCTTTTGATAGGCTGAAAAGCTATATCTCTGAATTAAGGGAACTAGGTTTAATTCAAGATGAGACCTCACTGAAATTGACGAATAAGGGTAAACAATACCTTAGAGAGTACGAGGCTGTTCTTGATTTTATGAACCGCATGGGTTTAACATACCGATAGAAAACAGCAGAAACGAGTTTGCTTTAAGAAACTGAAATTTTATTTTACTCACCTATCGTGAGTGTGCATTAAATACCCATAATCAGGTACTCTTCTTGAATTAATTATGTCTTGGTATACTGTACTAGTCCTTTGTGCTGGAATCGCCATAGTGGTTTATGGCGCAGATGAAGCCATAAAGCGACTTACGAGTCTGTCAAAGTTCTTTCGGCTTTCCGCCTTCGTCACTGGTGTAGTAATAGCAGGCACACTCGCAGTTCTTCCTGAACTATCCATCGGTATCCTATCCGCTCTTGACGGAACATCCACCTTCGGTTTAGGCATTATTCTTGGGGCAAACGTTGCCGATTTGACGTTAGTCCTTGGAATTGTGGTGTTGCTTGCAGGAAACCAAAAAATGACTTCAGGTATGATAAAGAATTTGAAGATTTCTTTTTTTGCAGTTCTTCTTTTCCAGTATTCTTGCTCTTGGACGGAGAAATTTCCGGTACAGACGGACTCATTCTGGTGGGTGGTTTCGTCGTCTATGTTGTTTGGTTACTTATAACTGGGCACAAAGAAAAAGGCGTAGCCGAGAGCATGCGCTTTTCAAAAAGAGTAGTTCGATTGGGCATTACCGTTTTTCTCTTAATTATTGGGATAACAGTATTGTTCATTGGCAGCGAGCTAGTAACTCAATCCGCGCAGGAGTTAAGTTCAGTCTTTGGTTTGCCCTTGTTTTTGATGGGGCTTGTTGTTGCTATTGGAACCTGCTTGCCTGAGATGGCGTTTGCCGTTCGCGCGGCTGAAGCAAAGGATGGCGAGATTGGCATAGGCAACATTTTGGGCAATGTTCTTGCAGATTCAATGTTGACAATCGGCATAATTGCGCTTGTACATCCTATCAGAATACCAAACCTGCTTGCCCCATTAACAGCTGGCGTGTTCGTAGCGGCATCAATAATATTTGTGTACTTACGTTCAAGAGACGGGACCATAGATAAGAAAGACGCGATGCTGTTAATCGGCGTTTATGCGCTTTTCGTTATAATTCAGTATTTGATTGAAGCCCTCGGTATTTGATTAACGGTAAAATGAGTAATTGACCAGACAAAAAAATTACGTAAAACATTGGAAAGAAGGTGTCAAAATTAGACCCCCCAAAACTTGAAAACATTACAAAAAATATTGAAGCATGGCTTAAAGCAAACTTTGCGAAAGCTATCGCGCAATCTCCTACCGAGAATGAACGATTCAAATTTAGAAAAATAACAAAAATTACCAGAGTTTGGAAAAGCAAAGATTGCTGGGTTGTGGATGCGTTTGTTGAATATTCCTTCCCAAATCAAAAAACGAAAACATTCACTTTCCAGGTAAACAGTACTGGCGAAGTTTTAGGGTTTGACCTCAATGAGCAGCCTACAAGAATCGTTTCAATTTAGAAACTCTCCTAGGCTTACAATCGAACTGATTCGCTTTGAAAAGAAGGCGGCAAACACAAGATGGCCACTCTCACAGAAATCTTCCAGCAAATACTAAATACAAGCGCTATCAACGCTGAAATCTTAGCTTCAATAGTCATATTTGCTGTCATTGCTTTTATTGGATGTGTCGCATACCTTGTTTTCGGCAGGTATTTTTCTAGGTGGACACAGAAAACCGAAACCACCATAGACGACAAGATACTCGTCGCCGTGAAAGTCATCATAGTGATAACAATAATAGTATTGGGTATCGAGTATGCGCTTTCACCTCTATCGTTCCTACAACCATACAAAGACACCTTAACAGGAGTCTTCACAGTACTCCAAATCTTGCTAGGCGCTTTCGCCTGCACCAAAGTCTCAAACGCAGTGACAGACTGGTACGCAGGCAGAACTGCACGTATAGCAGGAAAAAACAGCCACCACCTCCTGTTTCTGCTCAAAAAAATAGTGCAAATAGTAATTTTCATCTTTGCTTTTCTCATTATACTCTACGTGTTCGGCGTTAACCTCACTGGAGCAGTCGTGGGCTTAGGCGTTGGAGGTATCGCTATAGCGTTTGCCTTACAAAGCACCTTAAGCGACTTTTTTAGCGCATTTTCAATTTATTTTGACCGCCCATTTGAGATTGGTGACTTCATAGTCGTGGGCGAATACAGCGGAACCGTAACCAGCATAGGCATCAAATCCACCCGTCTTAAACTTCTACAAGGTGAAGAACTAATCGTCTCCAACAAAGAATTAACCTCTGCTAGCGTACGAAACTTTAGAAAGCTACAAAAAAGGCGGGTAACTTTCACAATCAGCGTAACCTATGATACACCTATTGAGAAGTTAAAGAAAATCCCACAAATAATAGCGGACATAATTAACAATTTAGACACTGCTACTCTAGAACGCGTACACTTCACAGAGTTTGGCGATTGTAGCCCAAAATTTTTAATCAGTTACTACGTTAACTCGTCAGAGTATGCCAAATACCTTGATACACAACAACAAATCAATTTTTCAATTAAAGAAGCGTTTGAACATGAGGGCATAGAGATGGCATTCCGAACAAGCACAGTGTATATCAAAAAGCATGTATAGAAAAAAATGACTCTGCCTAAAATAAGCTATTTTATTATATCGCGGAAAAACAACGACACAAAAAATGACCAAACATTCTGGAGTTGAGGCGAGTTCTAGTGGCTACGTATATAGTCAGCCATGGTGGCATTAATCAAAGTGCACTTTCATTTTCGTATATCGGTAATGTATTTAAATAACGTCGATTACCGATATATCGGTAACGTTTCGTGACAACAACATTTACCGATACACTGGGACGCAGAAAAAATAGAGGCGCACTCCGCGAACGCATAATCAGAACCTTGCTAGTTGAGCCAAACGGTACACTCACAAAGTACAAACTTGCCAAGATGGCAGAAGCCTCTTTCCCATGGACGCATGAATTCCTCAACAAACTCCAAGCCCAAAAACTGGTCAAAGGCACCGAGGTCACAGACTATGCGGGGCTCATCAACTACTGGCTACAAATAAAAACCAAGCCCGAAAAAAGAGATTACATGCACAAAAATCCTCTCGACTTAATTCAAACAGTTAAGCTTCCGTATGCTCTCACGACTTATCAGGCAGAAAACCTTGTCCAACACTATCTCTTTCCTTCCCGAATTGACTTATACATAAAAATGGAAGACATGGATAAATGGCATGAAGAATTGACTGCTGAAGGGTTAGTCGGCAAAGGCAACCTAAGACTCCTCATAGCAGACGAACACGTCTTCTACGGAGCATTTAAACGCCAAAACTTAACGGTTGTGAGCATTCCGCAGTTAATCGTTGACCTGCTACAAGAAGGCGGCGTATGTACCGAAGCCGCTGAGAAACTCATCAGCAAGGTGGAGCAGCATGCTATATCAAACAACTGAAACAAAAACCTCGCAAGAACAAATGCAGGCAATCTTTTCTCAACTTAAAATCCAAACTTGCCTGCTCGGTGGATGGGCAGTTTACTATCTGGTAAATCAGAACTTCCAAAAAGCCACCGGAAGAACCTACATCGGCTCAAGAGACATTGACCTTGGCTTTCACATAAACTTGGAATGGACTCAGGAGCAGCTGCAAAATTCGGAGTTTGCTACCACAATCAAAGTGGCTGAAAGCATGGGTTTTAACTCAGTGAGTTTTAGGCTGGTCAAGGATTTTGACATAGACACAGGAAAAGAGTTAACGCCCGAAGAATCAGCCAAACTTCCATTATACCAGATATTTCAGTTGTACATAGATCCAATCGTTGACTGCATCCACCCCGAAATAAAAAACCTGCTTGGCTTTGTGCCAATAGATGAGCCTCTTTTATCGCTGGTTTTCCAAGAAAAAATGCACAGAACCCAACCGTTATTTGGAAAAGACGTCTTAACTCCAGAGCCCCATGTCATGCTAGCGATGAAAATCAACTCTGCCCCAAGAAGAGACAAAGAACACAAACTGCTCAAGGACATAGCCGACATCTACGCCCTTCTTTGGCACTCAGACATAAAATTGTCCCAGCTCAAAGAACAACTCTTCGCCATAACACCCAAAGAGAAGATAAGAAAAACAGTGCAAAACTTCTCCACCGAAGACATCAGCAAAGTCGCAGCAATATTAGGAATCGACAGCCAAGAAATAACACGAGTATTAAAGGAGATAACGTAGGCATTATGGTATCCATGGACGATAGATGGAAGCTTGATCCAGCCTGCAAGTTTGACGGCTATAATATTGGTTCCAGCAACTATTATGAAGAGTTTAAGAAAATTATAAATGAAAATGGAACTATCTTCACAGATGAAAGCCAGCAATGGGTAGCCAAACAAGTTATTGATGAAAAGGACTTTCTCACGGAAAAACAAGCAAGAGAAACATTACTAAAAGCTTTTTTATTGTATGCCAAAACCCGTGAGAGATACTTCAAGTGGAATAAAGTTAAAGGTAACTATCTCATCGCTCTTAATGAAACATTTGAAGCAATGAAAAAAGAACTCGATATTGTTGCAAACAAGCTCTTTACATTTGAGCTAGATGGACAAAAAATGGCAAAGCAAAGGGGGGAAACAATGGAGCATTATTTAATGCGGGAGGTAATGCTTCAGTATTTTAACGATTATCGAGGTGGAGTCGATTCTTTTGTTGAAGAATACTCACAAATAAGGGATGTTCTTGAAAAAATAGCTCAAGGAAAAAGCGATAAAGACATCTGGAAAGAAGCGTCAAAGAGAGCGGACTTATATGTTGTACTTAAAAATGGGCAAAAGCTTTGGGTAGAGGTTGAAAGGACAACAAATAGTAAAGAGTTGAATGACAAATTAACAAAAATACAGGCGGTTACTTCTCTGTGTCCTGGCCTTATCGATAAGGTAGTCTTTGTATTTCCAGGGCTGATTTCTGCCATGTTAGAAGGACTGTTAATAGAGGCAAGAAAAGTTTGTTTTCCAGAGGATATGCTGGAGGTCTTTGAAGTGAACTTAAGGGAGAACCAAATTTTACAGGCGATAAGCCCTAAGCTTGTTAGCACAGAGTTTGGCGATAGACTCTTGGATATGATTGCGGACGGAATTCAGAATCCATCTGGTGCCGTTGGTCTAATGGCGAGAGACCGAATTTATCAGAAGATAATCCTGCCTCTTTTTGATAATAATCCCGAAAAGCAATGGATAACAGAGAAACGTGATAAGACAAGAAGGCTTGTCCGCTTTTGGAGAATCAGAACAGGGAAGTTGACTGCAACAGCAAAGGAACTTGAGTTTAAAGAAAAAGCGATAAGAAAAATCAAAAAAGATTACCCATTTTTGATATCTTAAAGTTCAAACCCCTGAATGCTTCTTGCGTTACTTCATATCGGCGCGCGCGAACTTCAAAGCACAGTTGATAGCGAGTTATCCTTGTTTTCAAAGTCGAATGAGTATTTGCTCAAAATTATGAAGATTGAAAGAACAAAAGCAGTTATTGGAACAATGCAAGCGTTTTTTGATGCCGTCCTCCATGAAACTGTGATAATAAAACCGAAAGATTGAAAGTTTTTGCTCTCAAACTGACAGCCTTCCTTGTTTGTTGTCCTTTTTAGTTCGTTATTTTTGGAACTGCTCATTCGGATGTTTTAGCGGTAACTCCGGCAATTAGAACTATACCAGTAAAAGACTGCTGTTTTCGAGCGATAAGCAAGGCAGCGATTAAGGCATCTGAGTTACAAACAAAAACAAAGCCGATAAAATATTTCATCTATCGTGACTTAACATCTTTATCGTTCTGACCGACGCCAGCTTTTGGTTGCCAAATCAAAATACCAGAAACGCAAGCCCTTATCCAAACATTCATTTCTATGCATTAAGGAACGGATGTTTATTTTCGTTAAAGCGCCTTCAAGCTCATCATCCTCAATAGAGACAGGGCATAATTTCCCTGCTCCACTCCAATACTTTTCAATTTGTGGACATTTCGGCAGAATTACGGTACGGTTAAGGTCTGGGTGAACTGGAAAAACTCGGCAAATTAGCGGTCTTTTTTCGTAAATCTCGCATTCATTTTTCTCGTTCAAATGAGGACAATCCGCAAGTATAAGCTGATAATAAACGATAGTTGTTGGTTCCTTATCGCCAATAGCGATGTAAGGCACAATGAATTTGGGGTCAAACTCTTTTGCCTCCTCTTCAGTTAAGCACAAACCCTGCAACATTCCAAATTCTTCAACGAAAAGACCTCGGCAACATGTTCCACACTTTTTGCACTTGAAGGTTAAATCACTCAATCAGATTTGCCCCCGATATTCGGCTCATCCTTTTATTTAGCCTCAGTTTTCCTCGTTATTGTCAGGTTGTAACTACCGAGTTTTAAAAGTATGAGAATCAAGAGATGCATATAATGAACCTGATATTCAGCACTAAGCATTAATGAATGCGCTATCTTGTGCCTTAGATTGTATCCTGCTTTTTCTATGAGCACAAATTTGAACAACAAAAGGTCGTCAGGGTCAAATAATTCGCTTATTCTTTTCTCACTCAAAAGAGCATTTAATTCTTTTTCGTAAGTAATCCTTTTTCCATGTTTCTTGTCAGCCTTAGAGGTAAAAGTGGCAATACCCTTGAAAAAGAACATATCTCTAAGTAATCCTTCAATCTTTAAAATTAAAGAATCAATACATAGAACTAAATTTGGATAATTCTCTGAAACTCGCCAATAATCCATTTGAGTGAAATATTCAAACAATGAAGGCGCTAACAAGCTTAACCAATTATGCGGCACTTCTTTGTTGAATCTCTTTTTAGGAATAGTTTTACCGAACCAGCTATACTTTTGGAAAAAATCCATGAGCGCTTCATATGTAATTTTGTTCTCTTTCAATCCTTCAATGAACACCATATTTAGATAGCGCAAACAATAATTCTCAAGAATCATATGGTATTGATGAAGTGTCCTATAGAGCTCAATTTCTTCTGGTGTTGTAAAGCATTGAGCTGTATGCCCCTGTTCGTCGGTAAGAGTGATTGGAAAAATAGCTTGCAACTGATGCTTCTTTAAAATTTTCTGTGTTAACTCTTTTGTAAATTGATAACCAGGTAGCAAGCTTTTATCCGTCATAATGAAGCAAATTATCTGTTCAGGCGTGAATTTCATCAACTCTTTTACTCTTGCTTCGCAGTCAGCAATGTATTCCTTGAGGTTAATAGGAACCTCAATCTTTGGGAATTCAAGACTTCGACTTAGCTCAGTATAAACTCCTTCAAGCTCTTGGATTTTCGCTGAGTTTTTTGCAAGCTTATAGTGTTCTAAGGCATCACTACAGAAGTCAATGGCAACATGTTTGTTGCTCCTCAAGCAAGCATTCATCATCTTTTCGTAGGATTCTGCCATCACTTCATTCCAGTTGTATTTGGTTGTCCCAGCTTTTTGTTCAACCATTTCGCCAAGTTTCAGAATAGTGATTGCTTGATGTGAGTCTCCTAATGACTGGGAAAAGTTGAAACAGATATCATCTATACCGCTAAAATCAGCCTTTGTGAACACGGTTTTTTCCTTTATCATCAATCCTATTAAATCCATACGAACCCTGAACAAACAAGTGCTCTCTGCGTTAAAGTCGAGAATTAATCGCTTGACTTCAGATTTTGCTAAGTCTATTCTATTTGCATCGTTAATGTTTTTTGAAATTAGAAGCGCATTTTCGACAACCCTTACCACATCAAAGCCAAAATGTTTTTGTGGATCATCTTTGTCTTTTTGCTCATAAAGTTTTATCAATTGGAGATAGTTGTCTATAGCCAGTTGCGCATAGTCACCATGCTTTTTGGGACTGAACCATAGAAAATGAGCGTATTGCGCCTTTAGCAGAGGGTTGTGAGTTGACTTCAACCTCTCAATAATGTAGTCATACGATTGTGGAACAAACGCGTCGTAAACTGGATAACTAACAAGTTTTCCTTCATTGTCGGGTTGGGTGTATAACGGAGCAACAGCATTTCCAGCAAAAGAGAAATTGAAGATGTTTATCTCCCATTGAGCTTTCGCTTCTAAGTCGCTCTTGTTCTCAATATGCATTTTATCGCGTATCTTTTGAAAAAGATTTGCGATTTCACGATATTTGTAATCGACAGCTTTCTCTTCGAGAAGTCTATACAAGCTATCTAAATCTGAGATTTCAGCCACCAACTACCCCTTGGCTCCTTTTGTTTAGCTAACTCATTATACCTTTTAGAAATTTAAGGAGTGCTTAACTTTAAAAGCAACCAACATTAAGACGATAAACAAATGAGCTGGCAAATTAAAGGTCGCATCGGGCATTTCGCCTTAAAAGTTGGACAGATTGGACAAAAATCAAGAGAAGTAATTACCAGTAGAACAAGAAGTTTCTTAAACTCAGCGATTAATTTACTGATCAAAAATTATTTTGCCTTAAATTTGTTTGCTTCATTGTATGCGGTTTTGGGAATACCAATTCAGCTATTTCTAATCGGGAATAACCAGTTATTGAACATTGCTTTAGCGATGGCTTTCATCATAGTTCCAATAGGCTTGACTTTTCCAGTGATGGTAAAAGCGGCTGAGCTTAATCCATCATCCTTTACCAAAACGTTGAAGCTAAGAGACGCGCTTTCGCAATTGTTTTGGGTATTGGCTGGTGCTGTTGTCCTCTTATGGAGTGCATTCTTTGTTATTGCAGTTTATTACACAAATTATCTTCCAAGTGAATTTGCCATCGTCTTGCCTGCGTTCATATTCTCCTATGTGGGAGTTTCTTTGGTTGAAGCCTTGATTGGCGGCTCAGCCATTGGGCTATTGTTATCAGGAAAAAATCGAATGAACCTTAGGCTCTGCGCAAGAACTTATTTCAGAGTTGCAGCAAATTGTGTTTTGGGTGCTGAGTATAAGAGCAAAGTTTGTGACTTCAAGAGTGCAATTGATTATGTAAATGCTTATCTTAGGTCTAAGTACAACCTTCAACTTCTCAAAGGGCAAGGATATTACGACTATTTCAGAACAGTTGCTTTTGCTGGAAGCGATGATGAAAAACAACGGCTTAAAGAAGCAACAATTGATTTTGCTGACAAGCTAAAAAACGAAATTGACCTTAACGAAACCTTAACAGCGACAAGAAACATCAGTGGAAAAATCGTTTGCAGTGAAGAGGATATGCTTTCAGAGATTGACTATGAAATTGGAGCCAAAAAATGGTTTACTCAGCATAGTAAAGACCTCGGTCTTGCCATTGCAGTTTTGTCGTTGCTTGTGGCATTGTGGCGCGCAGTTCAGCATTAGGTTAATGGATTTTCCAAAAGAGGTAGGCTTTTGTTTGGGATAGCATTGCAAGAATTTTGATAAGTTTACTGATCTTGATGTTGTCGGCGGTTTGCACGTTTTTAGCGTAATCGATTGTTTTTCCGAAGGGCTGATGCCTGCTGTCAGTAAACTCTTTTTGAAATCTCGGATGTTTGTTTTTAATGAATACTTCTTTAAGCACACCAATTTGAGCGGCGGTTAGGCTGTCAATTTTTCCTCGTACATAACGTGTGCTACCAACAAGTTGCATATCAAACCCTAACTCCAAGAGTACATTTGAGACTTTAGAGATGCTTTCAACCGACTTTTGTTCTGCAATCTTTTGCATGCCTGCTTTTTCCGCGAAGGGAGAATACTTTGCCATCACGGCAATTAATTCAACGTAAGGAGTTCCCGCCATAGGCAGTGTTTCACGAATCAGCTTGGCACCTAAGCCGATGGTTCGGTATTTTGGATGGATGACTACTCGGTTGATGATGCTTAGTTTTTTGTTTAGCTCTTGAATTGGCATTCTTGGAAGCATAAGACGCCTTCCATAGCAGGCTGGCGGTGGGTAACTATAAACGATGACGCCGCAGAGCTCATCTCTTCGGACCAAGCGGAAGATTTTTCGGGGAACCGCGACCTTGTGCCCGCGGTAGTGGAAACTGCTGAGTTTTTGCCAGTCTTCTCTGGTGCCTTTTTCCACTTTCATTTCTCGGATTAAGCTGCATTCGGCTGCTGGCATGTTTGGGTAGTAGTTGATTTGGATTTCTTCGCCAAACCGTTTATGCACTAGTACGCTTGGTTTTAGGTCGTCTTGTAGGTCGCTGTGGGTTGTGGCTGCTATGACTGCTTTTCCTTGTTGCCGCGCAATCTTCTGGAGGTTGTAAGCTATGATTTTGGCTGTATCACGGTCCAAGCAGGCGGCGAATTCATCCATCAGCCACCACTGTTTGCCGCTCTCGATTAGTTTAGCAATTCGATAACGGTACTTTTGCCCATCACTAAGCTGGCTGTACGTGCGCAGGAAAAGGAAGGCATCGTTTAACCCGACTTTGCTCAGCAGCTCTAAACCTTCTTCGACCGTGGCGCCGACTGTTTCGATCAGAGGCTTGTCCGGGTCAACTGCAACCTCTGACAAATCAATAGCTTCATCGCCCAGGTCTGCTCTAATGGCTCGTAGTAAAACGCTTTTGCCGCTGCCACTGTCACCCGTAATGTAAACGATATCTGTGGGTCCAATCTTTAGCGTGGCATCTAAAACCTTGAACTTCTGCGCTTCGTCAATGCCTAAGCCGAATGCTTCAGCCACGACTAGGCTTCTGGGTGTGATTTTGGTGTGGGTTTCGTAGCTGATGTTGAAGGTGAATTTTTCTTCTTCTCTGTTGTAGATTCTTCGGAGTTGGGTTATGCGGAAGGGTTCGTTTCTTCGTCTTGTCATTTCTTGGTCACCTTGGGATAACTGTTAAGAATGGTTCAGGTTCCATCTGTACGGTTGCAAACACGGCTAGGGCTATGCTCCAAAAGACGTCGTCGTGTGTTCCGTTTGGATGCGAGTAGCCTATGGCGCCGTCCTTGCGTAGGTCATAGCGCTCAACGTTAAGTTCGGTGCAGATGTCGCCTCGGTATGGGCGCTCCCAATTCAGCAGCGGATAAAAGAACTTATGATTCGCCATGCGTTGCTTAAGCAGACTTGCCATCTCGCTCTTTCGGGGCACGCTAAAGTTGACGCCTTCAGCGTTTTCCATTCCAGCAGTTTCCATGTCCGCGATGATGGATGGCCCTTCTCTGGTGAAGTCAACCCTGATTTTTTGAAATCCACCCCACCTATCCTGCAACGCCTTAAGATAGCCCAGAACCTGAGCGTAGAGCGTGGGCTGTTGGAAAATCTTCAGGTGCCTAAGAAAAAGCTTATCGTTTAGCCTTTCAACCACCGAGAGTACACAGTAGTCGCGGGTTTGAGCCAAATCCAGCCCAGCAAAGAAATCGCCTTCACATTCAGCTTCAGGGTTAAACTCTTGCAAGTCCACGCCACAGTTCTTCACGGTGCCAACGCAGGCAACGATTAAGCTTTGAGCCAGCCAAACATCCTCGTCTTCAGCCCATTCCGCCTCCATTTCCCGACGCCAACGGGCAGGGTCATCACCAAATTGGCGTTTAATCTTCTCAATAATCGCTGGTTTTAGTGGACCGTTAGGCTCGATTGCCTTGTCCCATGTGAAGTGGTGTCTTGCAAAGTCTGAGTAGTCTTTGTGGTTGCACATTTTCCAAAACATCGAATCCGTACTAAACGGCGTACTAGTCGCAATTAGCTTGCCGTTGGTTGTTCCCAACGTAAACAGAATAGCATCATACAAATCCTCATCGTTAGGCGTGAAGTTGCATTCTTCCCACCAAATAATCGAGAACGTTGGACCCCTGATAGTGTCAGGGTTGTTTGGGAACGCTTCAATGACGCTGTCGTTTGGCAGCGATATTCGGGTTTTTTGGACATGCAATCCCCGCTGCGGAAGCTTGCGGCAGAAACCGCCCATTCGCCTGATGTTGAGTTTGGTTTGGCGCCAGCTTGGACCAACAATGGCAATGTAGCTGTTCGGATGCTCCCAAGCATACTTAAGAAGCAATGCTGAAACCGAAAAGCTCTTTCCTGTTTGCCTTGGCCAACGCACCGCCAAAAACTGGTTCTTCTCAAACAACTCTGCAAGCTCAATCTGGTACTGGTAAGGTGAAAAGCCAAAGATTTGCTCAAAGAAACTCTTAACATCACCTTGTAAGCTTTGGACTTTGCGCTCGCCTAACTCTTCAACAGCAGCCATATCTTGGCGAAATCCTTCCCACTCTTCGAACAGTCTATTTTTGTGCATTGCTCTGGGACTTTTTGATAAGTTCCGCAATCTTTTTCCTAGCCTCCATTAATTCCTCTTCAAGTTCACGATAGTGAATATACTCTGCAAAACGCTCTTGGTACACTTTAGCGCCCGCGATTATGCCGCGCAGCCGCAAAACCTCAGCCTTATCCAATCCAGGCGTCTTTAGAGCATCCAACGCAGCAGCCAACATCTTTAAGGTCTCTTCGATGCTGGGCAGTTCCTCGGGCAGTTCAAGTTGGGTAGAACAACAACAATTGGAATTTTTCGGCTGTTGTTGTTCTTTCAGTAAACCGAATTTTATCAGCTTTTGACGAATCGCCTCCTCAGTATATCGACCGTCAAAGCTGAAGGCTAAAACTCTAAAGTCAGTGGTTCCCGTTGTGTACCAGTCTTTGAGTTTCTTTTCGTCATCTGCTGGCCATGGTTTGCCTTTGGTCATGTTTTCTGCCCCACAAACAACCCAATGACCGTGCCGCTTAGCCCCGTGATGGACGCGAAGATTTCAGCGTTCCAAGTATGCAAAAACGCCAGATGCGCAAGTTCCAAAGCGGACATAAAAGCGGTCATGCATATGGCGAATTTGACGCCTAACAGAAGCTTAGCAGTGGGTTCTTCAACGATGAGGCGACCTCTTTCAAAGCGTCTGCGAGTCAAGGCACGCTTAATAGGGTCTGCCATCGATGCTCAACCTCCGCTGTGCAAGTGCTCTCCGAAATGTCCTTGGGCGATTCATCGAACGGTGCCCACCCATCATAAAACTATTAACAAGCATACTAGCCGATTCGCTTTGAATGTGCTCTTTTAACAACACGGAAACCCCTAAAGCCCAACCCATCGGTATTGCGGTGTAATCTAAATCGAAGAGGCCATCGGCATAGCGAAAACTGTTCTGTGCAATCACAATATGCTTAACACGGTCACCGATTAGCCCAACGAATATTCCCCAACTCTTCACGGGCACATCAATGGTCATGCCTGAACCGCTGCTTTTGCCAACGCTGGCATCGCACCAGTCAACAGCGATTAAATCACCGGGCTTAACATTTTCCATTTGTTTTAGGATTTGCTTACTCATTTTCTGCTATAACCTCGCAACCTTGTACCTGTTAACACGGTCCACTTTAGACCGCAAAGCATACACATAATCCGCAAGCAGTGCCTTTTCCCGTCCAAGCTCCAACGTGACTTCCAGCTCGCCCGTTTCGGCTTTGACATGGTATTCAGCGATTAAGATGCGGAAGTTGCCGTTGATGTTCTCGTTTGGCAAAGAAACAGCCACGGTATCTGCTGGGAAAAGCGGAGTATTCCCATAATCGATAACGGTGCTCTTGAGCGTGATGTACTCTGAGGGGTCTTTCATGCTGGCTAAAATTGCCCTTGCTCTGAGCAGGCATTCGGTGTCGCTCCAAAGCTCCTCGTCAATATCCACGTATTCTCTAAGACCATAGCTGCCTTGGCTAGCTGCATCCTGCAGAACGCTGCTATAGCGCAAGCCTCCGAAATAGAACTTGTCAATCCAAAACGAGCCTGAACCCGTAACTTGGACAGGATAGCAGTAGAACGCCACAGCTTTAATTTGTGACCAATCAAACCCCGACTGCACGCTCCAGTCAACCGCATTAACAGCGCCTACTTTGAAGGTTTCACTGGTCCACTGGTCAGAACCAGCGGTGCTTACTGACTGAAAAGTGAACTGGCGGCTAGCTGAGCGGCTGGAATTATCCCAAAGGACAAGTGCAGAGCCAGCCTCAAAATAGGCTTCTTTTTGGATGGCAAAATGTAGCTCAGGATACAGGTTAGCGTTAACCACGCCGTTGAGCTGGAAGAGTACGCCGCCGAAGTAGTTGTTTTGTACATATAGCTTGATGCTGTAGGGGCTGCCCATGGCGGTTTCAAGGCTTACTTGCCCTGCAGTGGCAGTCCAAGAGCCATCCGTGGGTGTTAGGCTCTGTGTCCAAGCAACCTTGTTTAAGGGTGCACTCTTGTCTTGTGCTCCGTAAATGGAGACTTTGTTTCTTATTGCTATGATTTCTTTCCAATATTCATAAGCTTCAATTTTATCGGTTAGGCTGACGGGGCTGGTTTTGGTGTTTCTGGGGAAAAACTCGATTTTGGCGTCAGGCATGGTTCTAAAATCGTAGCCAATGACACCGTTCTTGTCGCTTTCAGAAGCGATTTTTTGGAGCAAATCCCAGACTTGTGTGTCTTGCACTTTGAGGTCAGTGAAGGTTGTGTCAGTGTTTTCGACAAGCTCCGTGCTGCCTCGCACATGGCTTAACCCTGAATAGTAATCCAAGAGGTTTTTGACTATGTCCTCGCCCTTGTAGCCGCTGTAGTCTTTGGTTACCGTTTGCCTAAAGAGCTTCTCGCCCCAGCATCGCCCAGCAACTATAACATAGTTTTCGGTTGGGCTCGACTGGAACTTGACGCTTTCCGTTCTTGTGGTTATGAGTTGAGGAACGTTAGCGCCTCTGCCAATGCAAATGTAGCCGTCCTGTCCGACGTTAAGTGGGTAGGTGCCATTGGGGCTGTATTTGCTGTTCCAGTTCTGCAGGTGAAGCTCCCAACTGCTAACCTCTTTTGTGGCGCCCAAATGCACAAGGGCTTCTATAACGTCCACTTGTGGAATGCCAACAGAGCCCAAAGCAATGGTTAAAGCGGGTGGGCTAACGCTCATTGTTCTACACCCCTCCGATAGAAAGAAGCATCCGAAGAACTACCACTCCCCGACCTAGAAATGACGGCTGATTCTCCTGCCCTTTGGATACTGCGTGTATGGGTGGGCGTTTCTGCGGTGGCGCTGTTGAAGTTCTGCACGCTAGCCGTAGCAGTGTTCATGCTACTGGCAAAATATGCCATGGCAGCGGCAGCCGCAACAATAACGGCAATCCCCACTCCCGTTAGGGCTAGGAAGGTTCCATAGCTGATGTTTAGGGCGTTCTGCGCCGCAGTCGCAACCCAGCAAGCCGCCGAATACACCTTCTGAGCAACAGCTAAGCCCGTACTGGTGCGCAAAAACAAACCCATAACCGAAACTACCATCATGGCAGAGTTGAAAACCTTCATCTCCGAATCATTTAGCAACC
The DNA here is from genome assembly GCA_041447175.1 of Candidatus Bathyarchaeia archaeon. Taxonomy (NCBI): domain Archaea; kingdom Thermoproteati; phylum Candidatus Bathyarchaeota; class Bathyarchaeia (SeqCode); species Bathyarchaeia archaeon. Next base: position 1,529,475 of record CP166960.1, read on the forward strand.
CAAACTGGTTGGCAACGTAACCGATGGCTGTGCCTGCAGCGCCCAAACCCGCAAGAGTTGAACCCAAACTCTTAACCCGTGTTGCCAATGTTTCGGCGTCTGTCTGGACTCTTGAAAACTCGTTGCTGGCACGGTTCACTGCTCTTATGGTGACAGCGATTTCGCGAAAGCTCATAGCCCAGCCTCCGCTTTAGCCTGTTCAATAGCTTGCACTATGACGGATTCGAGTTCGGGAAGGTACTGTTGAATGGCTGGGTAAAGGTAGGGTTGTGCCTGCATGTACTTGGTGCCAAGCTCAACAAAAAAGGCATAAGTCGCATCTGCGCCGATTTCAGCGACCCATTCCCTGATTTTGGCATAGATTGTGCTGCGAAGATAACCCGTAACCATCGGCGCATTCTTGACGGCTTGAGCTTTGACGTCGGCAGCCCAGCTAGCCAAAAAGCTATGGACCTCACGCTGCATGCCCGAATCGAACCTTTGCATAGCTGCTTTGAATTCTTCTACGCCTTGGATGTCACAGGTTACTTCTACCGCCGTTTTGCTTCACGCTCCGCTTTTTTCTTTTCTTCCTCGTTCATTTCGTCCATCACGTTTAGGATGTGGCAGAACTCCTGCACTGTTCTGGCTGGCTGCTTGGCGAGCTCTGTTGGTGTCCATCCGAAGGCTTGACATAGCCGAAACTCGACAAGAGCGCTGTGCGGCTTTCCTCGTCTAACTGCTCTAGTAAAAAACGCAAATCCTCACGAGCCAACCCATTCAGCTTATTGGCGACTTTCGAGAAGAGTTCTCCAAGCTCAATGGGGATTCCGTCTTCTTCGCTCAGCAGTTTCTCAAGGGTTATGGGGTGGCTTTGGGGCTGCCCATGCATACTAGCCACGATAGTTTCAGCTTGAATGGCTATGAAGTCGCTGCTTTCAACGTCGCCTGAGAGCTTGTTGTATTTGGTGTGTTTTTGGATGATGCGGTTTCGCTTAGCCCATGTTATCTCGGCAAAGCTGTATATGCCCTGGTATTCTTTGTCGAAGCGTCCATCGATTTCTAGTTTTTCTGTTTTCACTTTTTTGCCTCCGTGACTAAGAAATTGTGAGCGGTCCTCTAGCCGTGAACGGAACCTTGGCATAGATTAGGTCCTCAGCTTTGCCGCTCAACGAAAAATCATCCCATTTGGTGTACTCAACGTTGACTTTGTTAGCGCCGCCAAGCCCAAATTCAAGGCTGGATTGCTCGGTATCAGCCAAAATGTCGTCGGCTTCTTGCTTGCTTTCAAACTCAAAAGTCAACTCTCCAGTCAAAAGCCGCTTGCCCCACGTTAGGTACTTGGCTAAGTGCCCGTTTGTTGACCGTATGACCGGGACAGCTTTGCATGAGTTGTCGATTTGCAGTTTCCAAGAAGTAATCCGTTCACATGCTACACCGCCGATTTTCACGTAGCTCTCGCTGCCTGAGACAGCGCCTGCATACTCTGTGTAGGTGGCGTTTGCAATCTTGGCTGCCGTTATTTCCACGTCTTGGGCTGGGAATTCGGCTTCGCACTCCAAAATGCCGTCTATATCACATGTTAGGGTTGCCTTGTTGAAGCGTGCGCCCTTGTAGAGCAAGCTTATGATATCGGTTGCTGTGACAAAGATGTCTTTGTAGTAAAGCACCTGCAAGGAAAGACTGGTGTTGAGTTCCTGTTTGACGTACTGCAACAGGTTAATCGGTGCGTCAGAGGGGATTGGATACTTGAGTTTTAACAGCGGTTGTCTTAGCCCACGTTTTAGAGAGACCACGTCCACTGAACCAGTGCCTGCCACTCGGATGTTGTTCGGGTTTATGTCGGGGTCTAAGTTGCTGCAGGAGTGCCCAAGCATCGCTGGGCTCGCAGGAACCGCGCCGAAGGTGCCCTCTGGAACGTAGTAGAATTTTTCTTGGTCGGAGTGATAGGTGTCTACCATCTTGCTTTTCACCTGTAACTATGAAATGGCTATGGACTCAAAGAGCCAGGCCACGATTTGTATTTCTTCTTTGAAGAGGAAAGGCTTCACGTCAGTAACATCGACGTCTCGATAACTGTGAACATCGCAAAACGTGACGCCTCTAACGTCAACGGTTGCTTGGACAAAATCGCAGTACAAAACGGCAGGCGAAACCCCGTCTGACGGGTTAGTTGTTCTTGCCAACATGTAGAGAAAACCGTCGCTGTTAACGTAGTTTGCAAGGTCAGAGGTTAGAGTTAAGTTCAGGGTCTCATCGGTTCCTGCAGAACCAGTTAACGAATTATTCCAAGCATCTGCCAAGTTATCCCAAACTTTGAGGATAACCCCGTTTCCCTCTGGTGTAGTTCCGAAGCCTTCAAACGACAAAACTACACGCTTTAAACACTGTTTTCTTGGTTCATTACGAGTTTCCCCTGCTTTGGAGCCGATTTTGAAGCGAAAAAGCATAAATGGGTACTCGCCGTTGCCGTTTGCGCTTTTAGAATGTCTTAGGTCATCGCTGCCCCAGAGGTTAGCATATTCCGAACTTGGCAACTCTGTCCATGAAGCGTTTGAGGGTTCCAGTTCGCTTGTGGCTGCTGCATCATACACCTTATGGGTTGCAGAGGTCGAGTCTATCGGGTAAAAGTTGTAGATTGTTCTGTAGGGCAGGTTACGGTTTTCTGGGACGATTAATAGGAGTTGCTCAAGCACTTTGTCTCGCATAACTCTGCCGACGTCGGAGTTTGGAGCGGGCTTATCCGTGGTTGTTATTGTTCCCCGAAGGGAGTAAATGCGCCGTCTTAGCTTTCCGTCCAAGGTGTGCTTTTGTTGTTGGCAAGGTTCAGTGGTTTTGGAAATTGTGATTTGGGCGTCGTAGTCTTTTAGGAGTTCCCGGTCATAGTTTGCCTGAGAGCATAGGACACGGGCTAAGCCGCCGTCATCTTTAACGACTCTGAGCCGAGATTCGATAAGTCTTAGAATGGTGACGACTGGGTTTTCAAGCTCGCTCAACTTGAAATAAGCCTCCTAGCGATGCTTTTGAAGTAGAAGCGCTGGTTCGCAAATGTGAAGGGTGTTATGGTTTGGATTTCGTAGTCTTCGCCTTGACGCCTAATCTTGTCATGCACTCGGACGGGAAGAAACGTGTAAAACGCCAAGTAGTCGTTGAGGTAATAGCCCGCCTCCAACATCACCTGCTCAGCCTTAAGCGAAGAAATCACAGCCAACAAATCCAATGGCTCACCATAATCCACGGTGGCAGCCGCTTCTCGAACTGGATAAAGCGTGACTGTCTCGCCCTTGCTTCTCAGAATTCTTGTGAACTGGGTTGTCGGCTCTTCATAGTGTAGGAACAGTTGGGCTAACCAACAGACCGTAACCATGGCCTGCTTGTTTTCCACATAGCTAAAGTCTTGGTGTTTGGCGCCCCAAAACATGAATTCCTCAGCGTGTTTGCTGATGAGTTCTACGCTTAGTTTGAGGCTGGGTTGGTCGTGGTTCTTGCGAATCTTCCACAGAATCCCGCTTGTGACCGCATCGTAATAGTCGCATGCCGAGAACCTGCTGAGCACATCTATGTAGCCAGCCCAGCATACCGATGGATTATAGGCGGGGTACTTTGCGTTTGCCTTGATGCTGTTTAGGGCGTTGTAGACTTTTTGGCAGCTAACACTCCACCCCTCAACCGCATACAAGCCCAATAATGCGTAGGCGAAGGGGTCATCGTAAACCTCATTCTCGCTCAAGCCAACTCGGTGCCATTTGCCGTCTACAGGGTCAAAATCCAACCAAAGAGCCACAAAACCTACCCTCAAAAAACCGATAGTCTTGCTCATGATGCTCTCATACAAGGCTGTATTTGGCGTGTCGTAGGTTTCGGCTAGCATCTTTAAGCCAATCAAGCCGTAGAGGCATTCGATGTCCAGCTGCAAAAGCCAAGCATCGCCAATCGTTACTGCTCTTGCGAAGCCGCCGTATGCCTGTTGGTCTTGCATGGTTTTGAGGAAGGTTGCTCCGGCTAGCTTTGCAGCATCCAAATATCTATTGTCGCCTGTGAGCTCGTAAGTTCTAAGTAGGGATGGAATGGCTCTGCATGCGTCCACGCTATAGTAGTAGGTGCTGGTCTCTGAGCTTTTGAATCCGCCATAAGCCTTCTTTGCTGGGTCAGTGCACTGCTGGGTGAGAACCCAATCGGCTAAATCCACTATTTTGGCAAGGATGTCTGTTTTTCTGTCCTCAAATTGCGGGGCAGAATACGCTTCATAGAGAAAGTCGATGGCAAAACTTGCAGCTAAGACTCCTTTTCCAAACGTTGGGTCAGGCGTGTTTGGCGGGATAACGTAAACATAGGGTGCGTAGTCCATGACGAATTGGTGATAGGTTTCAGGAACGGTTCCCATGGCTACACGCACCCCACATACGGCTCTTTGAGGCTAGCAAGAACGCGCTCGAATTCCGTTTGCAGAACTGTTAAGCTGGGAAGTGACGAGTTAGAACTGCTCAAGTCGCCGACACTGAAGTTTAACCCGATTGCTGAGCCGCCCGTCAAATAGCAAACGGCGTAAATGGCAGCCAAGAGCGTTATGGCTTCTTTTTGGGCGTCGGTGCAGTTTTGGTAGTCAATATCAGCGGAGAGTTCAAGCTCTAAAGTGACCTCTGCACGCTTAATCATCTTCAGAACTTTCACGTCAGAAATATCCGAATCCTTAAGGTTCAGCGCGTCTCTGACGTCTTCCGCCGATACGCTACCCATCCTTTATGCAGCTCCTGTGCTTTCTTGCGGTTTGCCGCCCATCAGTTCTTTGATGCCCGCAATTATTCCGCCCACCATTGAACTGCCAAGGATGCCGAGTTCGACGTTTCCAATTGGAAAGCCGAGTCCCATCCAAGTAGCCAGTGGCGGCAGAACGAAAGCGACAAACATCAAAAGCGCCTGCTGTTTGTCTGACAACTTCATTTCTCTTTTACCTCCTTACCTTGAACACCCGCTTGCTCTGGCGTGCTTGCAGGTTTGGCATCCCAGAGCTCCCAGCCAAACTTGACCGCATTCTTGCGGAACTCCTCAGCCCGAACCAGCCCCAATTCGGCAGCTTTGATAAGGTCGGCTGGGTTTAGCTCAGGGGTTTCGGGGCTGCCAAAATTCAACCGAACCTTAGCCTTACTCGCGTCAAACCCAGCTTGAGCGACAGTTACAGCAAAAATTTCCTTTTCGACCTGACGTTTGATGTATCGCTGGACTGGTTTTATGAGCATGTCTTGAAGGTCTAAGGCTGCCCGTGCGCTTGCTTCTGTGAAGCCTGGAGTGCTAAACAACCTTGGCAGAGGCGTTTCGCAGCCCAAATAGAACTGGTTAACCATGTGGTCGATGTAATACTCAAAACGTGCCCTCGGGTCAATCGTGACTGGAAAAACGCCGACAGACTTGGCACCACTAAAAAGCCACTGGCCTTCTTCAGGGCGATTTTTTATTGCACTTTCATACTTTTTGATGGTGTCCTCTTTCTGCCCTTCCAGTTGCACGACAACGTCCGGTCCAGCGTACTTGGTGAATATGCTGGGCAAAATCTTCTCTATCTTAGCTTTCATCCAAGCGTAGGACGGGCGCTTATCGGTGTCAACTGTTAAGGTGTGCAGGAGAACTTGCAATAAGCCGACGCCGAAACCAGACGGCACATCACAGTTAAGATGCCAATGGACAACCGCTTCGGGCTTGAGTTCATTTCCAGCATTGCCGCCATAGGTGCCTGAAAGCTGGTAACCCGTAACCTTGTAGGGAATTTTCAGGTTGGGAACGGTGCTTAACCCAATTCGCTGGACCGCGTCAATGGGCATACGGAGCGCATCTGTTAGCCTTTCAGGCGTGAGTTTGAGCCAGAAATCATTGCCGCAGCCAATCAACGGCTTAGCCATTTCATTAAGCAAGCCATCTAAGTTGACGTCTTCACAGAACTTATCCACGGCTGCTTTGGCTTGGGCGGCTTTCTCGTATTTTTCATCTGCCGTGGTATAGAAGCCCATGCCAACCGTTGAAGCCGCCAACAGGTCCACGCTGCTCTTGCATGTTGGGTCACGGTCATAGAGCTTCATCACATCGGCGAGCGGAATGCATGACGTGTCAAAGAATACTCTGCCGTTTGGAGATGCAACTCCTGAAGCAGGCGCATAGGAAAGTACTTCCTTGATTTTCTTGATGACTTTGCTCATGACGTTTTAACCCTGAAGTTTTTGTTTAGCCCAAAAAAGAGGGAAAATAGATGTTGTTTGCCACGGCGTTTAGGTCATGGTTTGCTTAACGTTAGTCATGCGTGCGATAGCTTTGGAGCGAAGAATCCCAGCGCCAAACCGTGTAGTTCCACGAACACCGTACTTGCCAGTTTTGACGTCTTCCCAGTCTTCCACGGTTACGTCTCGGCGAAGAAGCATAACTGAAGCCACGCGAGTATCGATTGCGTACATTGTTCCGTTAGGCACTAGGGTGCTTGACTGTACTGTCATGCCAAGTACGCTGCCGATTGTGCCTTGTGCAATGTCTGTTTCGCTGCTTGGTAAGTAGACGGATTTCACGAATTTGTCATCGTTGAGGAGCTGGTGCAGTTGCATCTCGTTAATCGCCAGCACGTTAGGGTGCCATTTTTCTCTTCGGACGGCTTCATGCAAACTCAAAAGTGACGCCCAGCTTGCCACGGCGCCGCCGCCAGCCAGTTCAGCGCCAGTTGCCAAGTCAGCAGCCAGAACTCCTGCGTATAAGTCGAGAATGGTTTCAGTTTCTTTTTGTCCTAAAGCTCTGCCCACGTTGTCAACGGCTTTGCTCATAACGTTCCAAGTTGCATCTTCGAGGTATTCGCGGGTCCACTGGTCTGAGGATTCGGCTAGCTGGTTAGTGTAGATATCTACTGTAGAGGGTTTCTTTGCGCTTAATCTTGTAACTGCGCCTTCAGCATAGCGATAACCGACTGCCCCTTCATCGAGTGGGAAACGTTCCATCGCCTCAGTTGTTGGCATTACGGTTATGATGTTTCTGCCGATCAGTTCTGGCCATGCAGCGTCAACCATTGTGTCGTGCATTCTGCCAAGGGCGCCTGCCACATCGCTGAAAAAGGCTTCTTTGACACCCATCTGAACGAAACGTTTGAGGAATGGGTGGTCGGCTTTCTGTTTGAGTTTTTCGTAGAGTTCGCGTTGGTCGTTTGGCTTTGCCATTAGGGTTTCATAGAGTCTTGGTTTCATTGGGGGTCACTTTCCAACGGTTATGAAGATTAGGTCGCCGTCGTTGACTGCGGATTCAAGGGCTGTGCCGAGTTTGCGGTTGTAGAATATGGTGTAGGTTGCTGCTCCGCCTTCGTTGACTGCTTGGTCAACGAGTTGAGTGACTTTGCCGTCTGCGGCGCTGCATACGGCTTTGCCTCGTGTTATGGCTCCGTTGGCTACGACTTTGACTTTGCCTTTTCTGAGAACTGGGCACATTTCTGTTGCAAGAACTGTTTTTGTTGCTATGCCTATGGCGTCGTCTCCACCTGGACTGGGCGAAACCTTGTCGTCAGCGCTCAGGTAGACGGGTGAGCCTTTGGTTATGCCTGCTGCGGCTTCAAAAGATTCGATGAGGACTGTTGGGTCGTCTGTTTCTCCTGCGGCTATCGAAGCATTGTCTGTTTTATCGACCATTCAAAATCAAATCGATTTTAGGTTTTGAATTTCCCAAAGTTCGTCCTTTGGTACTCTTCCCCACAAAAGTGAGCGAAAACACAGCTAGCAGCCTCCAGCTTTTTGCTCTAGCTTTTGAATTACTCTGCGAAGTTCTTGGCACATGCGTTGAGGTCCAAGACTCCAACTTCGCTGAACCATCGGCGAAGGCAACACTGCCTCAACCATTTTAGCAGCTTCCGAGACCGCTATCACTTTGGGCGGGTTTTTGATTAAGCCGCCACCGGGAACCTGCTTACGCAAGTCTTCGATGGTTTTCTGCGCTTCTGTCAGTTGCCCTTGGAGGGTTTCGGTTTTTCCTTGCAGGTTGCAGACGGAGCTTTCGATTTTGAGTTCTCCCGCAGCCGAGCACAGCTTTTTGAGTGCTTGGGCTTTGAGTTCTGAGGAAATTTTTGTTTGGTCTAGACGTTGCAATGCAGCTATGATGTGGGCTTGGTCGAGGTTGCCTTCGGCGTTCTTATACTCTAAATGCCGTAGGCTTCGTGGTGTAGTTTTGCCCTGGTCGTCTTTTGTGCCTCCGGGTTCAATGGCTGCAAAACAATCGTCTCGCAGGTTGTTGACGTAGGCTGTGTCCCATTCTGCTTCTTGAACGCCCGCTTTTCGTAGTGCTTCCGTGACTTTGGTGTCTACGAGTTTTTCTAAGACTTGTACGTTGGTTTCAGGTATGCCTGGAACGGCGACTAGGCTTAACTCGGCATTGTGCAGTCCGTGCGGAACTTTGCCGTCCACAACATCGACCGCTTCATAGTCTGCGCCTACGCTTACGTGCTGGACTAAGCCTTTGCGGATTTTCTCGGCCGTCTGGTCATCGTAAATTTCGGCTTCATACCAGAGGCTGTGTCCGTCCCAATCCGTTTTGGTAACCTTACCGACGGCGTTTGGCACTGCAACATGCTCAATGTAGACTGGCGCGTTTGTGAGTTTGCTTGAGAAAGTTTGCAACTCCTCAGATGTGTAGATGTTGAGATTACGGCTCATGCCCGTCGTCATGGCGACACCCCTAATCCTCAGTGGCTTATCTGCCATTTTCTCAAGAACACTAAAAGGCAAAACTGCCGACAGATGCTCTACTGCATGCTTGCAGCCTTCGCACTTTTTTGTGCCGTCTTTGTTGTCTGTTTCGCTTTTAGACATTTTTCGGTCAAAGAATATGGTGGAAAGCTAAAACAGAAATAGCTTATTAGCGCATTTACGATAATAACCTATTTAGGACAATGGTTCGTAAAATAAGGCTTAAGATGAATCTTACAAAAAGAGAACGCACAATTTTGCAATTTGCACAACAAGGATTAAGCGATTATAAGATAGCTCGCAAAATAAACAGCGACCCCCCAAGCATTACGCGCTCACGGAAAAATGCGTACAAAAAACTCGTAAAATCCGTAGTTGATATAGAATGGTTAGTAAAAATTGGTTTTAACATTTCCGAACTAAGCCAATCGGCATCTAGAACCAACCAATACATTTTTTTCTTGTGAATCGCTCTTCTTTAAAAAACCCCTATTCTTAAGCCAGTTACTGTTATCGAGGGGAAATCTTTCTGTTATTCCGCCTATTTCTCAATTTAACCCAAATATTCCTTAAGATTCGGACCTGTTCAAAATTCATGCCTAAACCGTCTCTTAGCAATATTTTGTCATTGGCATCAAAAATTTGAGCCAAATTGCCTTTTCTAATATTGGTATCAATGTCGACAGGATTTAAGTGATCAATACCGACTATTGGTATAAGGAGTTCTTCAGCCTCGCTAGGTTCAAGCGTTAAGACACCACCGCCATAACTTCTGCCTTTAACTTCAGCGGAAGCAAAAGTCAAGGAATTAAGAAATGCCCCTGCAATTTTTTTCCCATCAACTCCTTGGTTGAAGTTAACCCTGTGAATGGTATCCGTACAAGTTGAGCCCGATGTGTTCAATACCATTTTTGGGTAATCATGTATTTGTCTTAGCAAAAAAGCCTCGGGTTTGTAGATGGTCGGAACGCGGAACCAGTCATCTCTACGAATCCTGCATTTGAAACCTTCATTAACCCCATGCTGCACTCCCTTTTCAATATAATTCTTAATTGCATCGGGTAAGTCTGCATATTGCGTTTGAGATGGCGCAAAAAGGTAACAAGGGTTATCCTTTTGCCTAATTTTTTGCCAATCATCCTCAGAAAATATTATGCCTTCAATATCGGAAGAGCGGCCAAAAATTTTGATTGTGTATTTTTCGTCAATTCCGATATTATTGAGTGTATTTTTCGATAAAATAAAGAACTTATTTTTCCCAGTAACTACGCCAATATCCACCGAATACAAATCACCTCCCCTTTTTATGCCCTCTAAAGTAGGTATTTTTCTAAGTAATTCTATTTCTTCGGTGTCTAGAAAATACTGTGTCCATTTTTCGGTAGAATGATCCATCGGCTTATATTTATAATACTGAAAATTCTTCGAAACATCTTCAGGTCTAATTCTCAAATACAAGTCGTTTTCATTCTTTAGTTCAATGACTCTTATGCCTTCAATTGGTCCATTGTTTCTTTCTCCCAGTAATAAAATGACCTCTTGCTGCGCTGTCGGAAAAATTAGTTTCTCAAAAGTAATAATTGTGAGTTTGCTAAAGAAAACGCTCAAAAAACGACGCGTGTCGGTGGCATACTTCACTTGAAAAAGCTGAGCAGGGATTACCATTGCTATCTTTCCGTTTTCAGAAAGCAATTGAGACGACAATAAGAGAAAAGCAATCCAGGAATTTGCGTGACCACTCAATTTAAAATCAAAAAGCTCGGAGATTAGTTTAAAAGCAATTTCTTTTGATTTCTGGGGAAAGTCCTGATAGCGGATAAAGGGCGGATTGCCCGTAATCATAGAAAATTTTTTGTTATTTTTCAGAAAAAGCTGGCAATAATCAAAAAAATCCCCGTTTAAAACAATCTTTTCAGGGTTTGCAATATCTAAATCTGATAGAAGACGTCTTGCCTTGTTCGCCTCTTCTTCAACCAGTTCAATGCCAATTAAGTGTGACTGAAAAGCGTCTTTGGGTAAGTTTATGTTAGAAAATTTTTTGCAAATTGAAGAAAGAAAAATACCGTTACCACAGCTTGTTTCAAGCACGACAGAATTACTATCAAGTCCAGCCCAGTCTATTAAGAAATCAGACACAATCTTAGGAGTGTAGAAACCTCCTCTAAGTTTGTCTACCGTAGACTTTGATGTCAGGACAAGTACCCCACAGCCAAGTAATTGATTTAAATTGGTACATATGTAATCAACTACATAAAACCTATTTGCTAGATACTCGTTATCTAATCAAAGAAAGTGGTAATGGTAAATGAGCAATAAAGGGCTAACCTTCACCGTTGATAGTTTGCTACTTGGGGAAATAGGCGAAAGGCTAGTTACCAAAAATTACATAGCACTAGCTGAGTTAATAAAAAATGCTTTCGATGCCGATTCTGAACACGTTGTAATAACAATGGAAAATACAAAAAGCGATTCTTTCAGCGATGACGGAACAATCACAGTTGCTGATTGTGGACATGGTATGAGTTTGGAACAAGTAAGAGCTTTTTGGATGAGAATCGCGACCCCAAATAAGCAAAGGAATCCCTATTCTCCAAAATATGGAAGAAGAAAGACTGGAGATAAAGGAATTGGTCGATTTGCTTGCCGAAAGTTAGCTAATAAACTAATTTTGACTTCTACTGCATTACTCCCGAATAATAAATTTCAAAAGACACAAGTAACGTTCAACTGGCCCAATTATCAGGCTGGTTTATTACTGGAAGAAGTAACAAATGAATACTCAACAATATTTTTAGAAAAAGCAGAGACAGGAACATCTTTGCAACTAATAGGCTTGAGAGATAAATGGTCGCAATTAGACTTTGACACTTTGAGGAGACGAATTGGTGAATTATCGGTTATCTCACCTACAAAACGACCAGGTTATCCTGAAGACCCTGGAATGACCATTGAAATACGAGCAAATGAATTTCGGTCAGGTGAAGGCTTCTTAGTTGAGCAGATTAAGGATGCAGGGTGGGGCAGAGTAGTTGGAAGTGTTTCGTCTCAAGGTCTTGCTTCTTTGACCCTCGATGCAAAGAAAATTGGTAAGGTTCCTTACGAACTGCCAAATACATATGCCAAAATTCCAAACATTAGTTTTGACATCGCTATCTTCTGGGATAGAACTGAATACCTGAGAGATCCTAAAACTTTAATGGGCGGCTTAATACCCCAGATTTTCAAAAATTATTCAGGAATTAAAGTTTTTTTGGATGGTTTCCGAGTATATCCTTATGGCGACCCCGAAAATGATTGGCTAAATATAGATGAAATCCAAGCAAGAAAGTTAGCCAAAATCAGTGACTACTTCAATAAAGCAGCCAATAATTTAATAGGTGTTGACCCAAATCGCGCGAAATTAAATCATCCTAGAAATCAGAACTTGATAGGCGAAGTACGTCTTTCAAATGAGCCTACTCGGCTTTTCGATGTACCAATTAACAGAGAAGGTTTTATCGAAAATGAGTCTTTAGTCGACCTAAAAAAATGCCTGAAAGATGTATTGGAATGGGTAACACTCTGGTATGCTCATTACCTATATTTGAATGAGCAAGAAACTGTACGAAAAGCTCAGGAAGAACTTAAGGATGTATTAGGCGAAACTGAAAGCCCAACAAACTCTCCTGTGAGAACTGGCCCAGAAGAAATGATTTTGGTTGATACCGCAGTCAAAACTCTTGATAGAATAACCGATTCTCTACTCAACGCAAAAGAGAGCTCAGTTGGTCCCGAGGCAAAAATACAGTACGAAAAAACAAAAGAAGCTGCCATTAAGGTTGTTCAAAACACTGTTAGCAGATTAGAAACACAAACTAACAGTTTACGTACAATTGCTTCAACTGGAGCTTTAATGTTTATTTTTACGCATGAAGCTCAGTCGGTTATTAGTAGCCTTGACACTCATGCAAACGAACTCGAAATACGAGCAAGAAATATGCCTGACAAGGAAAAAAAACTACTGTTGAATTTGTCGAAGTCTTTTAGAGAAACGAGAGACCGCTTTGACGACCAAATTCGATTATTTAGCAGGTTGTCCGATGATATCAAAAAAGTGGAGAGAAAAAGACTAAACGTTAATAACTCATTTAAACAAGTGAAAAACGTCTTCGCTGGGTTTATTAAAGATTTTAATGTAGAAATTGATGACAAAATCGACCCCTCCCATAGAACTGGCTTAATGTTAGAACCGGAATTATATTCAATACTTATTAATTTGCTATCCAACGCATTAAAAGCCGTACTAGCTTGCGAATCCAGCAACAAGAAAATAAAAATTGAAACATTCGAAAATGACGACAGTTTGGTTCTTCGAGTTTATGACGATGGCGTTGGGCTGAAGAAGGAATACCGCGAATTAGTAAAACAACCGTTAGTTTCAGACCCCGAAGGAAAGCTCTATAAAAATCTCAAGGGTAAAATAGATGAAAGAACTCTAACGGCGGTTGGTTCAGGTCGAGGGCTGGGATTAAGCATCGTTGGCAGTATCCTTGAATCATATAATAAACAGTTAAATTTCATTGATGCTGAAGAACCATGGAAAACATGTGTAGAGGTGGAATTGCCATGACAGAGAGTAAGGTAATCTGGATAGATGATGATTTAAGTCATAAAAAAGACGCAGACTTACTTGCAGAAAAAAGCGCTGACTTAAAAATAACCTTTTTTCATCCAAAAGAGTTTGTAGTGGAGGAGATGCCGGTTGATCTTTTCTTATTGGATGATAGGTTATATCAACACGAAAATGCTAAGAATGAAAAATCAAACGCGCGCGGCTTTACTCTCGCCGCTAATATAAGGTTCAGCTTTCCTGAAATTCCAATTTACATTTTCACCAAGGACTTCTTTGACCAAGGTATATTTGGCGTGTTATCTCAAGCATCAGAAAGCTTTGTAGACGAGAAAATTTATTATAAAGATGTGCAGAGACGAGGAGTAGAAATTCTACTTAACGATTCTCTCGATTATAAAAAAATCAGGTCAGTTGAAAAACTTAACTTACAACAACTTCTGAATTTATTGAACCCGCCCGAAGATATAGTTGACGAATTGAAAAATGCTTTGCCTGAAGCTTTAAGGGATGGATTACGCCCAGCTGATGACCAAGGAAAATCTGAAGGAAACTCTCTCTTTTATGGCAAATGGATTAAAAAATCGTTGCTGACTTACTCAGGCTTTATTTACGATTCGCTTTTTGCTGCAACAAGTGTTGGTTTAACCGAAAAAATGTTTTTGGAGATTCAAGATTTCGCCCCTGCATTATATGACGGGTTGTTTTCAAAATCAAGGAAACCATTATGGTGGAACCGGAAATTACGTTCGATTTTAATGACCAAAGCACAAAAGGCCTTAGATAATAAAGCCATAGGTAATCCCTTCGCTTTAGCCGAAAAAATCTTTAATCTCAAGGAAAACGAAATATTGAAGTGCGCCGTTTGTAAAGAAAAATATCCCGAAACCGTCGCTTTCAATAAAGACGATCCAAACGACCGACAGCCTGTCCATTTCTCTTGTAGCGCCGTTGATTACACAAAGGAAAACAAGCTGTTCTTTGAAGAACTAAGGTATTTCAAGTATGAGGATTAAAAATGAATGAAGCTGAGTTGACTTCATATCGAAAACACCTCATAAAATCTTTTTCTTGTATTAAAGGCAACCCAACTATCCAAAGAAACTGTTCAGAGATTAGTATTCTATCGGGAACAATTATCGATACATTAAAAGAATTAAGAGACCCGAAAAATTGGAGTTTAAAAATAGACCCCCCTTGGAAGATTCCGATTGAAAATGATGATCGCTATTTCAGTCAGAATGAAGCAATTCTGATGTTAAGTGGCATATTAAGTGTAGAAAACTTGAACTTTCAAATGTATTCTTTTGTTTCTTCGATAGTGTTGAAGTCTCAAAAAAACAATGACGCCCAAATAACGCAAATCCCACTGGAGGATTACTGCGAACATAAGCATATCCATAAAGATAGGTTAGTCAGAAGATTTCACTTTGACTTAGCTATAGGTGAAAACCAAGACAATAAGCCCGTTTCACATTTTCAATTTGGCGGCAAAGAGTACACTAATCAGTATCCATATTCATTAAATCCGAAAATTGGCATCCCCAGAATTCCCTATCCTCCAATTGATTTTATAATACTCTTTGACATGATGCTAAGGCAATTTAAAACCAAAATTCCAAATAGTTTTTATGATTCAAAAGATTGGGTGAGCTGCGTAAAGGTGAGCGAGGAGTATCGAATGAAAGCATATTATGAAGCTGTTGTGAAATATTTTGGAGTAAAAAGCAGAAAACCGTTAAGTGAAATGCTCAGCGCAGATACCTTTTTTCTTTAAAGGCATTGTTAAACAGTTCTTTCAAAATCATCCTTGCTTTCGCCCCAAGCTTCTACTGCAAAAGTAGTTAAAGCCCAATGCCAGCCCCGCTTTTCTGCAATATGTTGTCCAAACTCTTTTTCTAGCCGCCTGTTCATTCTTAAAATCCTTCGACTTATTTGATGCCGAGTAACTGCAAACTGCCTTAACCGCATTTGTAAGTCTTTAGGCAACAAGCCGGGTCTACCCGCTTCAAAAAGCAACTGTATAATCTCTATGTCTATCTCATCTCTACAAGTCACACGCTTAATCAGTGACTGCTCAAAATTGAATGAATCTTTCAGGCCAGCAAAAATAGTGCGTAACATAAGCTTGATTTCTTCCAATTCTGTTAACGTCTTCTTGAGGAGTTGATGATTGTATTTTAGGCGACCTATTTTGTCGCTTTGGGTGCGCTTCTTTTTGGGTTTCTGAACGGGTTTTTCGCTTGCTTCCATGTCAGAATGCACACTCCATGTTTTCTGCTCCATCAACACAGGGCGAAATTGACTGCTGGTAATCAGGACCAAGCAACCACAGAAAAGCGGCTTCTAAAAAGCATGGACTTTTCCCATGCCCTCGGCACATTGCTAAAAGTGCTTTTGAACAGGTTTTCACTGCCATTAGCTTAAAACTGCTGCTAAGAAACGTAGCTTTTCCCTCCGTTCTCAGAAGTCTTAGACGCCTCTTGGGTGCCGCATTCTATACTCCCGACAAGCCGTCCTAAAGCGTCAGCAACCTTAGCCAAATCGCAACCCATCTTCTCCAACTTTGTAAGACTACCAGAAATTCTCTCCAAATCGCCAAGAGCAGTTTCCACTTGGCCTTCCAATTTCTTGACCCGCTCAGGCATCAGCAAATACTCAACCGCTGCATCACGGCCAAGATGATCCAGTTCGCCCTCGTCCTCTCCTGGGCTATCATCAATCAACCGCTTTGGCGTGCTCACTTCAAAATAGCGATTCAATAAATTCGCTACTGGGTCATCGATGCCAAGTTCATGGCGCCTGTTAATTTCGCCCTGACCGAGAACGCAACCGTATTTGCTCATTAAGCCCTGAGCAACGCGATCAGCCATGTTCTTAGCCAAAGTTACGAGCTCCCCCGGACTGCGACCATAAAATGTCTCAACATGAACAATCCAAGACGTCGTTGTATGCCTAACTTTGACACCTTGCTCCAAACCCAAAAGAGCCGTCCAATTCTGCATTTCAATCCGCTTAAAATCGCCCATCGGATAAACGCCTTCACGTAAGACCGGATATTTGAAAAAACAACGATGCAGCCGAAAGACGCCGCTGCTGAAGAGGACTCCCTCACAGGATATGAGAAAATTTTGACCTCGCTCTGTAAGCTCAAAATCAACAAAGTTACTGCGTTTCAATCGGCGAATTAACCCTGCCTTCTCCAGCTTTTTTACGTAGTAAGCTACGTGCTGGCGCTTCCAGCCACGTACACGTCCTATCTTGGCAGGGTACATTTTTACTTCGATGCCTTTGAGTATGGGTATGACGCGGGAGCGGACGGTATTGAAGTCAAATTTGACTTTTGACTTTGAAAGCGAAATATTTTGACTTCTATCGTTAGTGTCGGTCATAAAAAAATCACCTGAGTTTTGGGATGACCTTTTCCTTGATTCTTTGTCTAAGCGCCTCTATGCCTTCGTCGAGTTCTGCCAAAGTTAGCAAGCGTTTTCCATGAAAGTCAGCCAGTGCAGCTCTTAGGGAATCGCGGTTTTCAACCGTGTCTCTTATGCGAAAGAAAGCAGCAATACCCGATACGCCATCAACGATGACTGGTGCCGCCATAACTTCGAACTCTGCGTTCTTTGGGGTTCCAGGCGCAAAGTAGCAGTGCTCTAAATACTGGCCAAAGCCGCCGTTATAACCAAAAACAATCCAACGATCATCATTTATCCAATCAACCGCATCTACTTTTCCGATTTTTAGCTCCATCCAAGCCCTCCTAAATGAAAAGCCCCGGTCGGCTTGTGCCGCAACCTTCAGTGTACTTCGCACGCAGAGGCAAACCGACCTTCAAAACCTCTTTGAGAATGACATCTTTGTTGGCGCCGCTTTTTTTGCTAATTTTTTCAAGGATGACGTCTTGTTGCGAGGCGGTTAGTTCCTTCCAATCTAAAAGGAACACTCTCTCGACTCTGTCTATGCCTTCCAAGGTTGCAGGTTGAGTTATGATGCTTTGGATTGGCGCTTCGCCGTCTGGGAAGATGTCGCACCAAAGGGCTTTGCCTTCAGCGTTTAAGTATGCCCAAGTGTGGTATTTCCTCAAACTTGAGCCTCCTTCTTGTGCACTCTGAGTTTTAATCGTGCGCACGCTTCGCTTGAAGCTATACGATTAACTGATTTCCTGCCCTGCATGGTTGGTTCGGTGCAACGTCCACACCAAAAAACGCAGTCCATACAATAGAAAACTTGAGCGCCTGACGACGTAGCTGGCGCTTGAAGAATAAACCTAAAAAATTTTGAGAAACTAAAAAAGAAAAAGGGGTTGAGAAAATTCAGTATAAATTCGTTACTAGATTGGCGGGTCCGACGGGAGTTGAACCCGCGACCCTCGGATTAAAAGTCCGATGCTCTAGCCTGACTGAGCTACGGACCCACCTTGTGGGAAGCTGTTGATAGCAAAACGACATGGGGGTTTTTTAGCGTTTCTGTTTTTGTTTGGGATTTTTGAAAAGTAGAAGGGGTTTATTGGACTTTGAGGAAGTTTGAGACGAAGGTTTTGATGTCTTGGTTGACGCTTAGAAGGGTGTCGATTGTGTGGGCGCCTTTTTTAGTGAGTTGGTAGGTTCGTTTTCTTTCATCCCAGATTCCTTCGACTAACCCGTTTCGTTCTAGACTGTAGAGTAGGCTGTAGATGGTTCCTGAGCTGACTAAAAGCTGGAATTTGTTGTGGATGTAGCTGATGATATCGTAGCCGCTGAAGGGCCCATTTCGAAGTTCGCTTAGGATTATGATGTCTAAAAAGTTTTTTATGATGCGTTCGTTCATTTTTTTGATAATTTGGGCTTCCGATTTTTCCATCGTTACAACCATCGTGATTTTCCCCATTTCTCCCGTGGTTGGTTAGATAGTTCAATTCTGATATAAATATTTAACTAATATTCGAACTTCGACTCAGAAGTTAATACATGTTGCATGTTGTTTAAACATTGTTTAAACATGCATGATAATTCAGGTATGCGGGTGTTTGAAAAAGAAAAATGGTGAGGATAGAATAAAGGATAGAAAAAGTGAGGCGAGATGGCCGCTTATTCGGTGTATTCTCGGTGTTCGTCGTCATTTGAAGATGCTTCGGGCAAGCTCTCTTTTGCGGAGTGAATTGCCACCTGTGGAATTTCTTCGGAGATTTCTACGGGAGCGTCTGCGACTGCTTCTTGTTGCGCCTCTACTGGCGCTTCCTGAAAAGGGTTCTCCACAATCTCCTCCTCTACGGGCTGTAGAAGTTCCTGCTGTACAACGTCGGGTTCGGCAACGTCAAATTCGTCTAATGGACGTTTCTCGATGATTTCTTCTTCAACAACTGCAACTGGTTCTGGAGCTGCAATTTCTTCCGTAATGGGCATTTCTTCAGCAACTGGAGCTTCAATAACTGGAGTTTCTATCTCCATGGTTTCTGGGGCGGGCTGCTCAATTTCCGTCTGTTCAACAACTGCTTCTTCTACGATTGAGGGCTCTTCGACTGGAAATTCCACGATTGGCGCTTCCTCAACTACGGGTTGTTCCACAATTGCAGGTTCTTCCACAATTGGAGCTGTTTCTTCCATCGCGGGTGCTTCTTCTATTGGAGCTTGCTCAACAGTTGGGACTTCCACAACTGCTTCGGGTTCGGGGGCAACCTCAACTGGTTCAGCCACTGGCTCGGGGGTAGCTGCAAGAACAATGTCAACTTGAGAGTCTGCAGGAGCTTGCTCAACTGGTTCAGGTTCGGGTTCCAGAGCGGGAGCTTCTGCGATGTGGGCTTCTAAGGTTGGCTCGATTGGTTCTGCAACTGGTTCGAGAATAATTTCTGGCGGGGCTGCAACAAATTCAGCAGGTGCAACTTCGAGCGGGGTTGCTTCGACGGCTGCAACTGCTGCCTGGGCTGTTTCTTGGGGTTGTTCGGGGGCAACTTCAAGGAGGGGGGTTTCGGCAGTTGGAAGGGTTGGTTCCGCGATGGTTGGTTTACAGAGTTGGTCCATTGCGGCTTGGATTGTTTCGAGTTCGTGCTTGGCGGTTTCTAGTCCGTTGGTGAGGAGGTTTATTTCGAGGGTGTAGGTGTTTTCGTCGATTTCTCCTGCGACGTGTTGGATTTCGTAGTTTGCAAGGAGAATTTCTAGGGTTTTGATTTGGTTCTGGAGGTCGGCGGATTTTGCTTGCATTTTGCTGACGAGTTCTTGTTGCTGTTTTTCGATTTCTGCAATAGCGGCGGCTATTTCTGCTTTGAATGAGTCATGGGTTGATTGAGAAATCTTGCCTTTTTCAAACAAGCTGTCCAGTGCTTGCTGCTTCTTCTTGGCTATCTCGTTTTCTTCGTTTAGACGGTTAAAGGAATGTTTCCATGAAATCACTTTTAGGCACCGTGCACACATAGGGACAGCATGGGAAATAACGTTTGTTAACATGCACATATATCGCTGCCAGATAAAAACGGGTTGAGCAGCGTAGAAAAATGAAATTATGCATACAAAAAGCCGTTGAATCTATAACTGGTTATATCATTAAACAGTTAAAAAATACATGGAGACAGAAGCGCAACTAAACACCCAAAGGTGTAAAATGGAGTAGCGGCTGGAAACACTTTGACGCGTTGCTCTACGCACGCCATCCCTCTCTTTTTCTGCAGATTGCATTTGGGTTGCTTTTTTGTTTCTGGAGGTGGGTTATATTTTTCTTGCGTCACAGAAAGGCAGAGGAAGGTTATAGAAGGCGCATATTGCTCGAAACTGGCGGTCCACTACATGGTGCTTGTGACTTAAACAGCTGGGCTTAATTTTTTGGATTGCGCCGTTTGAGGGTGAAAAAGGCGATCAGAAGGAGGACTGCTGTTGCGGTTGTTGCCCCTGCTATTATGCCGATGTTTTCTGCGGAGGGAGAGGTTTGTTTTGCGTCGGGGGATTCAACTTGGCGAGGCGGTTGCTCGGTGGGAGGGGGAAACTGGGAGGGGGAAGCTGAAAGTGAAGGTGAAGACAAAGTTGGAGTAGGGGTTGGTTGAGGTGATTGAGTTAGAGAAGCCGTGGGCTGCACTAGTTGAACATCTACCTCGGCGACGGAAGCATTTACGACTTCGAAATACACCGTTTCAGAAGAACATACGCCACCTTCAGAATTCCCTGCATATGCGGTGACGCTGTGAACTCCAGCGGCCAAAGTGTCCAAGTTTGCCTTGCCATTCGCGGTTACGTTTGCGTTGCCATCCAAGCTGTAGCCCAGCCAGGGCACGTCTGCGGTGGCAAAAAAAGCCAAGGGCACACTGCTTACTGGGTAGGTTGTGTTTGCGGGTTGCATTATGGTCAGTGTGTATTTGAGGTTGACGGGTTTACTGAGGGGATGATGGTCCACATTGTTATCATTCATAACCACTGCAGAGTCGTAGACTCCTAATTCAGGGACCTCGTTGGCGGTTGGATGCTTGGCTGAATAGTCGCTCCAGAAGTTGCCCTCTTTGCCGTCATCCCAGAGGTTGAAAGAGGCGTTTGCGGGGTAAGTTTGGTAGGGGTAGCCGCCAACGTTGTTAACGAAGTCGTTGTGATGAATCAGGTTGTTGCCTACCGAGCCAGTTATTGTTAGAGCCCAGCTTTTGCTCCAAGCGATGTTATTGCGTGTTATGAGGTTGTTGACGGATTCGCCGACATGAAGCCCTTTTTCTGAGCTGTACAGTATCGAGTTTTCTAAGAGGGTGTTGTTGCCGCCTCGGTTAATGGTGAACCCTTTTTTGCTGTGCGTTATGTAGTTGCGAGTGAAAGCGTTGTTGTCGCAGTCGTCTAAATGTATGCCAAAGTTTTCGTTAAAGGACATCCTGTTCGTGGACACCTCATTAAATCCCGATGCCTCCATGTAAAATCCGTCAGAGTTGTTTGCTACCAGATTTCCTGAGAGTAGGTTGCCAGAGGAGCCCCGCATTACTATACCGGCTTGGTTGTTGGTTATGATGTTTCGGGTGATTGTGGAGTTGGTGACGCCGACAAGAAGCATGGCTTGCCGCCGGTTGGTTATGTTGAGGTTTTGAACGGTTATGTTGGAGCAGCTAAGAAGAACCACATAACCAACGTTGGGGGGAACCGTTTTGTTGTTTTGCCATATCCAGTAACAAATCGGCGAGCCATCAACAATGTTGGAGTAATCAAACTCGTCAACAAAGCGGTCCTCAAAATTCACATCGTAAGTGTTATTGACTAAACAATTACTGCGAAATACGTTCGACTGCGAGTATGTGAGAATTCCGTATGTGTTGTTCGCGATGTTGTTTGAGGTGATTGTGTTGTTTTGGGAGTTGAAGAGAGCGACTCCTTTGTCGTTGTTGGTGATGTTTGTTTGGGTAACTGTGGAGTTAGTTGTGGAAATCAAAACGATGCCTTGCCCGTTGTCGGATAGATTCAGATGTCGCGCCGTTATGCCACTGCAGTTGATGAGCGCAACGTAGCCAGCGTTGAGGGGCACTGTTTTGTTGTGTTGGTTTACCCAGTAGTATATGGATTTGCCGTTTATGGTGTTTGAGGCGTCAATGTCGTTGATGAAACTTTTTAGGGGTAGGTTAGTTGCGTTTTCGCAGTCGACCCAGAGGTTAGGTCCCGCCCCCAACATTGAATTGCTGCGCAAAACGTTGTTGACTGAGTTTTGAATGAATATACCACCTCTCGAAGTGAAACGGTTTCCCGAAATAAGGTTCCCTGTTGCTGCATCAGCCAAGGCTACTCCGTACTGATTGGACACAAAAACGCTGTCACAAACGGCGCAGTTACGGGAATTGCTTAGAAAAACCCCATACCCAAATCCGGTCACATACAGGTTTTTGAGCGTGACGTTAATTCGTGCCTTCAAAGCTACAGCGTCCTGACGCCCCAAAGCAGGCATCGTCTTCAGCATGGTGTAGCCTGCACCGTCAATGACAATGTTATCTCGCTCAACTTCAATAACAAAGTCGGTTATGTTCCCAGTGAAAAAGTAAACGTCGCCGTCGCATCTTATCGGCGCAGTTGAGGGCGTGATGGTTCCGTTGGCTGTGAGGCAAATTTGTTGCAGGGGAGGATAAAGGAAATTTGCTTCAGCCACTTTAAGCTGACTAAAACTTAAGCCAACGGGAAACAGAAGCAAAAACGCGAACGCAGCAACCAGCAGTTTTTTTCTAATCAACCAGAACCCTCCGCTTAAGCCGCTTCACATACGTATATCCAAGGGTGCTTAAACCAGCGACTACCGCTAGAAGTACAGCTGGAAAATTTAGTGTGCTCCACGAACTTGATGGGGACACTGAGTTTTTGGCGGGAAGTGTTGATTTTGAAGAAATACTCTCAGCGGGAGAGGGGGAAGAAAGGGAAGGTTCGGTAAAGCTTGGGGAATTTAAGGGTTCGTATAGGGGAAAAACAGATTCGTTCATGGTAAATTGGTGTCGTCGGTCGCTGAATGAGAATATGTGAGGTGGAGAGAAGAAGCCCACACCCAGCAAAGAGTAGTCTTCCCCTTCGAAAGTGTAGCTCCAATCAAAATCAGGCGTATCACGAACAGAAATATCTAGTTTAAGGTTACCGTCAACTTTGGAAAGCGGTTCAACCACTGCAACTTCTTGAAGCAGGTCATCCATGTCGCCAATTGTGGAGTCGTTTGTGAACTGTTCGTATCTTTGGAGAAAATCGTGTGCCAATTCAAGGGGGTCATCCGATGGGGGCTCTATATAGGGAATTGGGTCAATGTTGCCTACGTCATAATAGACAAGACACCAAGTGAGGTATTTACCTCGGAACTCAAAAAGTGAATGAACTGAGCCACCTTCCTCGAAGGTTAAGACTACTCTTCCTCCTTTTTGTCCGCGCGTGCCTAATTCGGGGCTGTTGTCGCCAGTCTCATAGGACACATGAACAGTGCATTGGGAGGTGTCGATGTGCAAAACATCCTTAAAGAAGGTGAGCAGTTGAGTTACTTCGTCGGAAAACTCGGCGTGCACCTCAGGCAACTGAAACATTGGCGCCGCGGCAAGAGATAAGCAAAGTAGAGCCACAAATAACTGGGGTTTTTTAAAGCCACCCATTCTGCATCAACCGTTCCTTGAAAAGAAACGGGTCTTTTTAGAAAATAAAAGGGTTCTTGTAAGGGTTTTTTGACAAAAACAAAGAACACCAGAAACCAGTTAGGTCAAAAATTCTTGACTAACAACAAGGAAGCCTAAGCAAATGGCTACACTGCCAAACATTCCCGACTTCCATAAAGGGGAATTAGGCGCTTTCCAGAAGCGTCTGCAAAAGCCTAATCGCCGACCACGCAGCTAAAGCGCTGGTGTGAGGGTTATCGGGGTGGGGGTCGTTTGCGAAGCGCAGAAGCATTTCGCCAAACCGCCATTTAAGCTGGATTTCGTGGGTGTTGCGAGTGACAGAGGGGTCGGAGATGACTTGCACTTTCACTTTTACGGGGCGAACGGTTAACGCTAAAGTTGCAGCGACATTCATGGCTTTGGGAAACGTTTTGGCGGCATCCTCGGCGGTGCCCTCATAAACGACTTCGGGGGCGGTGTTGGTTTTGTCGAAGGCTTTGGGGTTTTTGCGTGAAGCCAAAACCACCTCGTCGACGCCGGCCATGGTGGCGCTGGATATGGCGTCTAAGCCTCCGATGGCTCCTGCAGGCACATGCACACGGTTCAGGTCAACAGGTAGGTCAAGCAGGGCACCTGTGCTCATCACAATCAACTCGATGCCTGCCGCTGCGATTTTGGGAACGTATTCTTTGGCTGCCTGCTGTGAAGCCGCCTCCACAATCACGGTGGGTTTGCGGTCCAGCAACGCCTCAAAACTGTCGACGATGGCGACGGGGAAATTGAGGACGCGTTTAAGCTGCTGTGCCTTTGCCTTGTCCACGTCAAAAACAAGCAACTCATCGCATACGACCAATCTGCGTTGGATAGCTTCTGCAAGAACCGTACCGATGGCACCACAGCCAATTAAACCAACAGTCTTCATTTTCTGGCTCCGTTAATTGGGTTTAGCGGCAACTTGGTACTCTGCAACGAACCGCACTGTGGGGAACAGGGGGAGTTCTCTGCCGTTGCCCTCTTCAGGCAGCACCACCAACGTGTTAACTTTGAGGGCGCCCACGATGTCAACTTTGCCTTCTTCCAGTGCTTCTGCTGCGGAATGGTCGCCTGCGTAGACGGTGAGGTTAGTTATTGGGGTGTTGAGGGACATGCGTTTTTCGGCTTTTTCCCTGCGGACTTCGCCGATGAACTCCACGATGACATCGCCGCGTTTCTCCGCGTGCTCGTCCACCCATGCCTCGTTAACCTGTGGCCACGGTGCCTGCTGGAGGCTCTGGTAGCCTTTGTCAGGGGCGTACATGGTTTGGTAAATTTCCTCAGTTAAATGCGGAACCACCGGCGAGAGCATTTGCAGAACGCGGTAGAGCACTGTGTATAGCGTGTACTGCGCGGCGGTCCTCTGTTCTTGCCCGTGGACTTCGGGTCGGTATAGGCGGTCTTTGACGGCTTCTACGTAGGCGTCGCAAAAAACGTGCCAAGTGAAGTTGCGAAGCTCCTCCACAGCAAGGTTGAACTGGCACTTCTCAAAGGCATCGGTGACTTTAGCGGTTACTTTTTCGGTTTTGCTAAGCATCCAGCGATCCAGCGGTTCAAGCTGCAACGCAGAGGGGTCTTGGATGGGTTGGTAGTCGGAGAGGAGTTTGCTAGTGAAGCCTGACACGTTCCACAGCTTCACAAGAAAGCGTCTGCCGTATTCGACATCTTGGACGCGGTAGGGGATGTCAGAGCCTGTTGCGCCGCCTCCTGCTGCCCACTGGCGAATGGCGTCGGATCCGTACTTGTTGAGGGCTTCGGGCGCGGCAACGTAGTTTTTGAGGGATTTACTCATTTTTCTGCCGTCCTGCCCCAACACCATACCGTTGATAAGCACACTTTTGTAGGCGGTTTCGCCAAACAGCGCCAAATGCCGCACCATAAGGTAGTACGCCCAAGTTCGGATGATGTCGGTTCCTGACGGGTGAACGCTGGCGGGGAAGAGGCGTTTCCAGTCGGCTTTGTCGGGCCAGCCCGCGTGGACGGCGCAGGTGATGGAGCTGTCCATCCAGGTGTCGAACACGTCGGTTTCGCCCGTGAATTGGGTGCCGCCGCATTTGGGGCACTTCTCGATGCGGGGGGCTTCAAGTTTAGGGTCGATGGGGACCCAGTCGGGCTCGGCAAGGATAAGCTCGCCGCAGCTGTTGCAGTACCAGACGGGGATGGGTGTTGCGAAGAGCCGTTGGCGGCTGATGACCCAGTCCCAGTCCAAGGAGCGCGCCCAGTCGATGAGGCGGTTCTTCATGTAGTCAGGGTACCAGACCACTTCGTTGGCGGCTTTTTCTACCGCTTCGGTTAAGTCGCGGGTTTTCATGAACCACTGTTTGCGCTCCAAAATCTCCACATGCGCCTTACAACGGTCACACACACCCACTTCCTGTTGGATTTTTTCAGTGTGGTCCAGCAAACCGGCGTCGGTGAGGTCTTGGACGATGGCGGCGCGGGCTTGGTTTATGGTTAAGCCGTGGTATTTGCCGCCGTTCTCATTAATACGCCCGTTCTCCGAGAGAAGCATGATGACGGGGAGTTTGTGTTTCATGACGGTTTTCACGTCTTCTTTATCCCCATAAGTGCAAATCTGCACCACGCCAGTGCCGAATTCGGGGTCAACGGATTCTTCGCCGATGATGGTTACGGTGCGGTTTACGATGGGCACCACAATTTTTTTGCCGATGTACTTGCTAAACCGCTCATCCGAAGGGTTCACTTCCACTGCGACGCAGGCGGGGATGAATTCGGGGCGGCTGGTGGCAATCATCAGATGCTCGTTTGTGCCCTCCAATGGGTAACGAATGTAGTGCAGTACGCCGTCGCGTTTAACGTGGTCCACTTCGGCGTCGGCTATGGCGGTTTCGTCGCGGGGACACCAGTTAACGGGGTGCGTGCCACGGTACATGTAACCCTTCTGATGCAGCAAAATGAAGCTGAGCTGCGTGCGGCGCCAGTAGTCGGGGTCCATCGTTTTGTACTCGGTGCTCCAGTCGATGGATGCACCCAGCTTCAGGATGCCTTCCTTCATCATGGCAATGTACTTTTCGACCAGCGCCATGCACATTTTGCGGAACTCGTCAGGGGGCAGGTCGCGTTTGCGGATGTTGTTGGCTTTTTCGACCTGGATTTCGATGCCTAAGCCGTGGCAGTCCCAGCCCTGCGGAAACAGCACGTTAAAACCGCGCAGGCGCTTGTAGCGAGCGACTATGTCAAAGTAGGTCCAGTTGAGCACGTTGCCCATGTGAAGCTCGCCCGACGGGTAGGGCGGGGGTGTGTCTATGCTAAAGGGCGTCCGTGCGGTGTCGTTCCAGTCGTAGCGGAATATGCCCAATTCTTCCCATCGCTGTTGCCATTTGCGTTCAATTTCGATGAAGTTGTACTCTTTCGGCAAGGCTTGCATGCAAACTGTTCTCCTGTAAACGTTCAGGCTTTAGAAAAACTATGGTAGCACCTAAAAACATTATCCCACTCACAAACGCAACCTTCAGAATCTCATCAGCAAGCACCAAGACCTAACTCACAAATGTTTTTTAAAAAAATAACTCGACAAACAGACCAAAAAAAAGTCAATCACCATCGAGTCAATCCCGAATTTCAAAAACATAACCTAAACTGTTGGCAACCTTGGATTTCTATTGGAAGCAGTTTTGGTTATTTGATAGAGCTTTGCTGGGAATACACAGTATCAGTTCGTCAACAGCGAATATCTATATACCGAAGCGAACACGAAGCAGCCAACATAAAAAAAATATAAAACACTGAAAAACAGCAAGCAATTTATCTAAAAGTGGTTGTCATGCATAGCAAGCGCTCGGCAACAACAAAATGGAAAACAAAAAATCAGGGTTAAAAGAAAAAGTGCACCCTGAAGTGTTATATCAAGCCTAAGGTGGCTATCAGGAACAGCGCATAAATTATCAAAAACACTGTGCCCTCTTTCCAGGTTAGCTGTCTTCTGGACAGGAAATGTGAAAAGAACACGTTTGCTACCATGGCGAATATTATCAGGTTTAAGAAGACATTCATGTTAAACGTCAACGGAGCGCCGACAAGTGCTGGCACAAAGAGCGCAATCCCTAAAATCAATGTGGTGTTGAAGAAGCTGGCGCCGACGATGTTGCCTAACGCAAGGTTCGGATGCCCACGAAGGATGGATTTTATGCTGATTGTTAGTTCAGGTAAGCTTGTGCCCGCCGCAATTATCGTTGCACCTATCACCTGCTGAGACACGCCCATTGACGTGGCAATAAAAATTGCGGATTCAACCAGAAAGTTGGCGCTTATCACTACACCTAACGCGCCCAGCACCGTAAACAAGATATACTTTTTGAGACTACCGCGCTCTTGTGGTTCTACTTCTATGTCTGTTTCCTCTGTGGTTACTTTAACTTTGGACAGCCTGTACATGTATCCCGCAAAGATAACCAAAAGGAGCAAACCTACAAGCCACGCTGCCTGCGTTGAAGTGTAAATGAGTACAAGAGGAACCAAAGAGGACACGAAGAGTCCAAACTCGATGTTGCTGAACTCTGACTGTACAAAGGAAGGAATAATGTTGCATGAGGAAGCACTGGTTTTGTTCTGGTTTTTCCCGAAATTCAGCTTCAGACCCAGAAGTATTGCGCCTAAACCCAAGATTACGGTGATGTTAAATATGTTTGAGCCTAAGGCGTTTCCTATGGATAAGGGGGCGCCTCCAGATAACGCAGCCGACAAAGCCACAGTTAACTCAGGTAGCGTAGTCGCCAGAGAGATTAAGGTGAAGCCAACAGAGGTTTTTCCAAGCTTGCCCAGCGCCGCCACTTTGGTGGCGTAGTTTATAACTATGTTGCTTGTCCAGTTCAGAAACACTAATGCAACAACAATTACCAAGATGTTTCCGAGGAATCCGTAGTCCGCCATTTATCCTCCCGCTCCCCAAGGTAAATCATGATTTGTATATTGCGCAGAGCATCTTTAACCAAAATATTAACCTTGCTGCTTGAGCTTTCTCAATTCTTCACCGTGCTATGCGCCTCAGAAACAAGCCTATGTAAAGGATGCCCGTTTGCTAATGAAGGCACACTTTTTTGGTGGCTGGTGTAAGTGCCTGTTCTTGTTGGAGAACGCCCTGTTCTTTGGGGAGAGTTAAATTTACCCAACGTAACATAACAGTAGGTGGAACCTTGAAAAGAAACTTGGTTATCCTTCTTTCCTTTGCGGTGTTAGCTATTTTAGTCGCGGGCACCGTCGTTTACAGCCAAGTAAACCCAAACCATACACAACCGCCAGCGGCTTCGCCTTCAGAAGAACCCCCACAATCCTCCACGGCTTCAACAACTACTGCAAACACCACCCCTTCACCGTCTGCCTCTCAAACGGTTTCTTCCCCCTCCCCTGAACCCTCACCCACCGACCACCCAAATTCCTCGCTACCTTCTGCTTCTCAATCTCCTCCCTCACCAACGACCACTCTGATGCATACACCTACAGTTTTTGATATTGTAGTTCCTGGCGATTACTCTCATATTCAGGAAGCTGTTGACCACGCCTTTGATGGCGCAGCTATTCTTGTGAAGACGGGCATATACAATGAATCAGTAACCGTCAACAAGCCACTGTGGCTGGTCGGAGAAGACAACCAAACAACAATAATCGACGCCCACAGCGTAGCCCCAGACATGTGTATCCTCGCGGATAATGTCAACGTTACGGGTTTCTGCATGATAAACACCGCTATTCCAGCGCAGGGAAACTGGATGTTCTATTGGGAATACGTCCCCGCAAAGCAGCTGCAGAATATTCAAATGAGTAACGTCAGCGGCTGCAACATCTACCACAACGTTTTACATAACAGCAGCGTCGGAGTGGACCTTTCAGACTCAAAAAGTAATCGTGTATTTGAAAACGAGTTCTGCGGCAACGGCGAAGCTGTGCACATTTCAGGAGGTAGCCACTTTGTCGTTAATAACGTGATTGCGAACCGCAACGGTGGAGGCACAGGTTTAGCGATTGCTTCAAACCACAACACCATAATCAACAACACCATAACGGAGGGTACAGGCGGAATCTGGTTCATATCCGGCGAAAACAACACCCTCATAGGCAACAAGCTCCAGGGCAACTTCATCAGCTTGCTTGCGGGGTCAACTGAGCCGTGGTTGGACTACGATAACGCTGTCGATTCCTCAAACACCATCAACGGCAAACCCATCTACTATTGGATAGACCGCGCAGGCGAGACTGTGCCGTCGGATGCGGGCGCAGTCATATTGGTCAACAGTACTCGCATGACCATCAAAGACTGCGTCTTTCCGCAGAGCACCTATGGGATAATGCTTGTAAACACCAACCAGTCCACGGTTGAAAATAATCAGCTTGCCGTTTTAGACCCCAATCAACTTGAGCAGTACCATACACCTGGCGTTCCCCTGTATATCCTATTGTTAAACAGTTCTGGCAACCAGCTAAACAGCAACCAGGCAACTCTCTGGCTGAACACCTCATCAACGAACACGCTAACACAGAACACAGGTGTCATTCGGCTTAGTGGTTCAGACCATAACCAAATCACTCAGAACAACGTGACCAAAATCGGCTTCATGTCTATAGACTGGTCGGGTATTGTTCTGAGTCAATCCTCAAACAACACCATAAATGAAAACGACATTTGGGGTAACAGCGCAGGCGTGGGAGTAGATGGAGGCGCCACGTTCAACCGCATAATCAACAATAACATTCATGGGAACGCTCAAGGAGGCATCGTGCTTGGGACAATGGGTTCAGGAACAAAAAATAACCTCATTTGTGGCAACAACATCACCGACAACGGCAACGAAGGTATACTCGACTCAGCCTTTGGCACCCAAATCATAGGTAACAATCTCCCAAAAAACAGCGGCAACGGCATTGAATTGAGTAATAGTGTTAACTGTACCATAATGGGAAATGTTATCGAAGGCTTCTTTTTCGGAATGTACCGCAACAGCGCCATAAATTGCACCATAGTCGCTAACAACGTCAGCCTAAACACCAGATATGGACAGTACGGCATCTGGTTCCAATCTGAAGCACCAGGAACATTTTACCACAACAACTTCATATCCCCCATAAGTTTTGACCACTCCGACTATACCGCTAACGTCTGGGACAACGGCATGGAAGGCAACTGGTGGTACTTTTACACGGGAACCGACGCAGACGGCGACGGCATAGGAGACACACCCTACGAAATCGGACCCAACAACATCGACTACTACCCCTTAATCAACCCGTTCGACATCACCACAGCCATTCCACAAACCGTGCCATAGCCCTCGCTTTCCTTTTTTGGGCACATCGGATTAAGGCGAGAAAACCCTTTTTTGGTATAGCCGACATGGTCTTCTAATTGGCAGTTAACGGGGCAGTTGAATGAAACTGGAAAAGTACATGAAGCAAGCGGTAGAAGAGGCGAAAGCAAGTTTACGCGAAGGAAACAAAGGGTTTGGCGCAGTCATCGCTAAAAATGGACAAGTTGTGTCGTCTGCTCATGACACGGAGTGCACCGAAAACGACGCCACAGCCCACGCAGAACTTCTCGCTATCCAAAAAGCCTCACGCAAAGTGGGCAAAAATCTTTCAGACTGTATCTTGGTTTCAACGCATGAACCGTGTCCCATGTGCGCCACGGCTGTGATTTGGTCGGGTATAGCCGAAATCGCCTACGGATTCTCAACCAAGGAAGCGATTAAGCAGGGAAGAAGGCGGATAGACCTGTCTTGCGTGGAGCTATTTCACAGGGCAGGCGTAAAGGTTGTTGTACATGAGAAAGTGTTACATGAAGAATGCACGGTTTTGTACCGAGAAGACGTTAGGGCAGAGATTAGGAAGCTTCGTAACGCAAACGATGAAGCTCTGAAGGCGCTTAATATCAATTCAGCCCAAAGGCGGGTTAAGTGGTTTAAGGAAAATCGGGAAAAGCTTGAGGATGTCATAACCAAAGACATACTGGATTCAGGCTATAGGCTACTTTTAGAACGGTTGGGCATCACGGAAGATCAAGCTCCAGTTGTATCAAGAACTGAACACGAGATTGTTTTCCATTCCCAAAACTTCTGTCCCACTTTGGAAGCCTGCAAAATACTTGGCGTAGACACAAGAATCATTTGTAGAAAACTAAACGAAAACGCAACTGACACGTTGCTTAAGCAAATTGACCCGCATCTAGAGTTTTCAAGAAACTACCAAAACCTAAGACCTTACACAAAGTATTGTGAAGAGAGTATTCGCATAGCAGAAAAGTGAGCTCTATAGAGCCCGCATTGGTTGGGTATCGAATTGTTAATTAGCTCCAAGAGCCAGTATCCTTGTAAGGTGTTTTTCTTGTCAACCACAATTGAGCCGACCGCTCCAACCAAAATTTCTCAAGCATACCTTAAACCCCGAGGAAAAGTCCACCCCAGCCCCGCCTCATGGCAGGACCAAATCGTGTATTTTTTGCTTCCCGACCGATTCAGCGACGCCAACGAAGCAACCCGACCCCTCTTCAACCGCGCAACCCCAGAAGCGC
The DNA here is from genome assembly GCA_041447175.1 of Candidatus Bathyarchaeia archaeon. NCBI lineage: Archaea > Thermoproteati > Candidatus Bathyarchaeota > Bathyarchaeia (SeqCode) > Bathyarchaeia archaeon. Next base: position 1,561,349 of record CP166960.1, read on the forward strand.
ATCTAGCAGACAAGGGCAGGTGGATGGCAAGCGGCAAAACCTTCCAAGGAGGCACCATAAAAGGAATCACCAGCAAACTCGGCTACATCAAAGACTTAGGCGCCACCACACTTTGGGTTGGACCCGTCTGGCAGCAAAGACCAGACCTTAACGACTCCTACCACGGATACGCCATCCAAAACTTCCTTGATGTGGATTCACGGTTTGGGACGCGGCAGGATTTGCGGGACATGGTGGATGCAGCTCACGATTTAGGGTTGTATGTGCTTTTGGACGTGATTTACAATCATTCAGGCAACAACTGGTTCTACCAAAACGAGGAAGGATACGCCAGCGACATTTTGCCGTACCGTTTTGAGCCGCCCTACCCATTTGGCTGGTGGCGAAACCAAAACGGGCGCCCTGCAACACAAGCTGCAACCGCCCAAGACGGCGTGTGGCCCGTTGAATTCCAGAACCCAGAGTGGTACACTCGCGCAGGAAAAATAGAGCATTGGGACCCCGCAGACTGGGAAAACCCCATGCATGATGACTGCGAGTTTCGAAGAGGCGACTTCTTCAACCTCAAAGACCTCAACCACAGCAAAAACGAAGTTCTCTCCGCCCTCATCCGCGCCTACCAGTACTGGATTGCCTTAAGCGACTGCGACGGCTTTCGCATAGACACCGTCAAACACACGTCGTTTGAGGCGTCCCGCAACTTCTGCGGCGCCATCCGCGAATACGCCGAATCCATAGGCAAAGAAAACTTCCTACTCTTAGGCGAGGTAACGGGGGGCGCGAAAATGATAAGCAACTATCTGGACATTTTTGGCATGAACATCGACGCAGCCCTTGACATAGGCGAACCTGCAGACCGAATCGCCGACATGACCAAAGGCTTTGGCAACCCCCAAGACTTCTTTAACCAGTTCGGCGGCAAAGACCAAGACCAATTTGGCAGCCACCGCGTAATCGGACGCTACCACGTCTCCATATTGGACGACCATGACAAAGTGGGTTCCCGCGGGGGAAAACGCCGCTTCAGCGCAGGCAACAACATCAAACATAAACACCAACAAGCCGCCCACGCGGTAGGCGTGCAACTGACGACTTTGGGGATTCCGTGCATTTACTACGGCACCGAGCAAGCCTTTGACGGCTCCGAAGACCAACACGACTCAGCCATCGAACCCACAACATCAGGCGACGTCCCCTACGGCGACCGCTACATCCGTGAATGCATGTTCGGCGGCAAATTCGGAGCCTTCCAAACCCAAGGCTGCCACTTCTTTGACCCCAAAAACCCCACCTACATGCGCATCGCCGCCATCGCCCGCATACGCAACCAGAAAAACATGGTTGGCTTAGCACTTCGCCGCGGCAGACAATACCTGCACAAAACCGCCAAACCACCAGACGCCCAGTTTGCGTTACCTTCCGCGGGAGACATCGTGGCGTGGTCGCGAGTCTTCTTTGACCAAGACGTTTTGGTTGCCCTTAATACGAATGGGGAAAAAGAGCAGACTGCAAGGGTTCTGCTGGACTCGCGGTTTCACCCCAAAGAGTCGAGCATGAGTTTTCTGTATTTGAGCGACTGGACTGACGCGGAGCTGGCAAAGGTTCCCAACCCAGCAAGGGCGGTTCCTGTGGAGTACGTTGAGGGACAGGCAACTGTTTTGGTGCATTTGCCCGCTGCGGGAATGGCAATCTTAGCGTAACGAAGGCGAATCGGCTCAGTCAAGGCTTAAACCGATAAGCCTTTTAGGCTGAGTTCAAATCTTTCTTTAAAAGGTAATTCGGGGAGCTGGGAAATGACCCGGCTGAGAGGACAGTTCCTTCTGTCGACCCAATGAACCTGACCCAGATAATACTGGCGGAGGGAAAAAACAGTGAACCTAAACGCAAAAAACTATAAATCAAACCAGATTTCTCAATCCAAAAAAATTTCTTTAACCGCAATTATGGCTGCATTAATCGCAGTTACAACCATAATCGCCATACCCCTTCCACCCCCACTTTCAACCATAAACTTGGCGCCGGTGATAATCTTCACCGTAGCCATTCTTTTGGGACCAAAAGTTGGGGGCGCAGCCACGGCCATAGGATGCGCAATCGGCTACTTAACCGGCATAAGCGTCGGAACCATAGTTGTTCCCCCAGGCTTTCAATACATCTACCTGTTCGGATTAATTGCCGCCCGAACCCCAATGGCAATAGCAGTCGGGTTGCTGCGCAAAAAGAGCGAAATCGCAGGAATGACGCTGGGTGTTGTGGTGGAGACTATGATTTTCTTTGTCATCGACCTTGCCATGTTTGGCATAGCATTTGCCATATTTGACCTTGGGGTGTTCATTGACTTCGTGTTTGTACCCATCACCTTTGTTGTGCTCATTGCAGTCCGCAGGATGCTAAACAGCAAATATTTAGCTTAGATGAAAGAAATGAATGAAAAAACGGTGTACACCGAGGAAAAAACCGCCAAAGAATACGAAGCATACTACAAAACCAAGTACCGCAGAGCAGATGCTCTGGAAAAAAAGCTGCTGGAAAAAATGCTATCACAATTTAACGATATCAGTCAAGTGTTAGAGGTTGGTTGCGGAACAGGGCACTTCACAAAATGGATGGCAACACTGGGACTGCAATGTTACGGCGCTGATGTATCAAAGCCCATGCTGCAAGAAGCAAAAAACACGTGGACCCAAAGCTGCCTTGTTCAGTGCGAAGCAACACAGTTGCCCTTCGCAGCCCAATCCGTGGATATAGTTGCGTTCATAACAAGCTTAGAGTTTATCCGTGACCCCCAAACGGCGCTATCTGAAGCTTTGCGGGTTGCCAAGAAGGGTTTGGTTATTGGGCTGCTCAACAAATTCAGCCTCTCAACACTAACAAAACAGGTCAAGACGACTTCAGGAAGAAGCAGGCACTACCAAAATGCACACTTCTACGCCGTAAAGGACATAGAACAAATGCTAAAGCAAACCCAAACCAAGCGAAAGGCAATGGTGTGGGATACAACGGTTTTTCCATCGGTTTTCGGAGACCTCGAATCGTCCAGTTTACCGTTTGGAGCGTTTCTGGGCATCGCCGTAAAAGTGGAGCATGAATCAAATGAGTGAAATCGGCAAGTTTCCAATAGACTTGATTGAAAGAACAGTTTATGCTCATTTAGGAGCCAAAAACCAAGCGGTCCTTGTCGGTCCAGGTCACGGCAGAGACAACACTGTAATCCAAGCTAATGGCGACCAAGTTCTCATCGCAACCGCAGACCCATTATCAGTCATTCCTGCTCTGGGCTTCAGAGATTCAGCTTACATATCGATACATCTTCTCGCGTCAGATTTAGCAACATGTGGGTTTCCACCCAGATTTTTCATGGCAAACCTCAATCTACCGCCCCACATGAAGAACGAAGAGTTTGAGGAATACTGGAACTGCATCGACGAGGAATGCAAGAAACTTGGGGTAGCCATTGTGGGTGGACATACAGGCAGATATGTAGGCTCCGACTACACAGTCGTGGGTGGGGGCGTGATGATGACGTTTGCCCCAAAAGACCAATACGTAGACAGCACCATGAGCAAACCAGGAGACGCCGTGCTAATGACCAAAGGCACCGCAATCGCCACAACCGCTATCCTCACACGGGTTTTCCCCCAAACCATCGAAAACGCCTTCGGCACAGCCTTCCTCAAAAAAGCGCACGCCTACTTGGAGAAGTTCAGTGTAGTGGAAGATGCCTTAGCGGTTGCTTCGGTGGGGCGCAGAGAAAAAGGCGTAACCGCAATGCATGATGTCACGGAGGGAGGCTTAACGGGTGCACTTTATGAACTAACGGAGGCGTCGGGCGTAGGAGTAGAAGTGGACCTGTCAAAGGTCCCCGTAACCAAGGAAGCAAAGCAGATATGCGAGTTGTTTAACCTCTCACCTTACTCTACATTAAGTGAAGGCACCCTGATTGCGACAGTTAAACCTAAAAAAGCAGATGAAACCCAGCAAGCGCTGAAGGAGAAGGGCATAGAAAGCGCGGTCATCGGAAAAATCATTAGCCAAAAAGAAGGCAGATGGATCAAAACCGAAGGAAAAAAGAAGCCTTTGGAAAAACCCACCGTTGACCCGTATTGGGCGGCATATTGGAAAGCAACACAGGAAGGCTGGAAATAAACATGTCCAAGCTGGAAGGATTGTATCTGGTTGTTTCGCCAATACTGCCCACGGATGCACTACTTTTTGCGGTTGAAAGGGCTTTGGAGGGCGGTGTTGACATAGTGCAGTTTTTGTCAGAGCAAGAAAACAGTGAAGTTCGAAAGGTGGCAGTGAAATTGGCAGAATTGACTCAGGGGCGCGATAAGCCTTTTCTCATAAACACGGACATAGCCTTAGCTAAAGAAGTTCAAGCGGATGGGGTTCATTTTGACAACTTGGAGACGGTTCCTGCGGAAGTAAGAGAAGCCTTGGGTGAAAACTGTATAGTAGGCTACACAGTTAACGCGGATATGGAAAAGTTACGCTGGGCAGAAAATGTGGGTGCTGACTATGTTTCGTTTTGCGCTGTTTTTCAAACATGCACCAGTTCACACTGCCCGATAGTGCCGTTAGAAAAAATAAGTGCCGCCAGAGCTGAGACCGGGCTTTCGATGTTTGCGGCTGGAGGCATAAATTTGGAGAATGTGGAAAAAGTTTTGGCGACAGGCGTGGATGGCGTTGCGGTTGCGTCTGCGTTACTTAGGGCGGAAAACCCTAAGCAAACAGCTATGGCTTTTAAGGATAGAATCCTCAAACGCCACAGCTAAACGAGGCAGTAGTTATCTTTTCATTTCGTCAAGCATGAAGGCTACGATTTCATCAGCTATGTTAACTTTGGTCACCATCTGCAGCCCCTTCCATCCCGGCTGACTGTTGACATCGCAGATTTTGGGTCCGTCGGGTCCCTCAAGAATGTCCACACCGCTGACTTTGGCACCCACCGACTGCGCCGCTCTGACAGCCATATCTTCAAACTCCTTGCTCAGCGTTATGGGAACGGGTCGGGCGCCTTGGCTGTAGTTGGTTTTCCAGCCGTCCGCTTCTCGCCGCATAGCCGCCACAACATGGTCGCCAACCACAAAAACGCGGATGTCGGAGGTGCCGTGCTCCACAAACTCCTGCAGGTAAATGACGCCATGCTGGAAGGTAATGGCTTTAAAGACTGTGAGGGCAACTTCGGGGTCGTTGACGCGGGTTGCGCCTATGCCTCGACTGCCAAAAACGGGTTTGATGACGACATCGCCACCCAGTTCATTGAATGCCTCCAAAGCCCAGTTAGCGCTCTCGGTTGCGAAAGTGCGCGGGACAGGCACACCGTTGTCTTCAAGAATGGAGAGTATATCGTATTTGTCGACGCAGTGTTCGATGGCTTCTGTGGGGTTGATGAGGTAGAAGCCTTCGCGTTCCAGCTTATAGAGCATGTCCATACGGAACACGAGCTCTTCAAGACTTCCGCGTCCGATGGGGCGGATGAGCAAGGCGTCGAGGTCTTGGAGCAAATCTACATCTTGAAGGTTAATGTCTTTGGCTTTGAAGTAGGGTTTGCCTCCAAGCTGAGCGATTAGTCGGGGAAAAGTGAAACAAACATAAGGTATGCCGCGTTTGGTGAGTGATTCTCGGACTTGGGTGCTACTCCAAGCTTCCATGTTTCGTGTTGCTATTCCAATCTTCACGTAGGGTTCTCCTGCGGACTTTATCCTTCAAAAATGCATTTGGTTTGGGCTCTTAAAGTTTCCGCGGGAAAAACCACGCTTGCGCCCGACAAGCTGCAATTATTAAATACAAAAATCAATATGCAGATAAAATTCTTATAGGGAGTTAGTTAAACTACAATAGAAAACTATTCGTGGAAAAGGGAAAGGCTTTGGCGAAAACAGAAAACAAGTGCATCGTGATTCTGGCAGTTTTAGTGTTTACGTTAGCATTCATGGGGATAGGTGCCTTTGGGGTAGTACAGGTTAATGCTGAACCCACAGTATCGTTAAAGCTTCACAAGGACTTTGGGTACAGCAGCTTTGGCAACGACGCCCAAGGCAACTGGACAGTACAAGCCAACGTTTCAGAAGACACCACACGGGTCGAATTCTACCTTGACGATGAACTGCAACTTGACGACACCCAGACACCATTTGCATGGTCCTACAACACCGATGAATTCCCTGAAGGTCTGCACACCCTGAAAGCGGTGGCTTACGACGCAAACGGAGACACTGCAGCCGCAGAAACCCAACAGAACTTTGTTCCATACCCAGAAGGCTTAACGACAACTATCATAATCGTGGTTGTAGTAAGCATCGTGGCTGCGTTAATTGCCGCTATAGTCATGATGAGAAGAAACGACAGCAAAAAACACTAGGCCAACAACAGCTAGAACGGGTGAATGAAGGCAACCATTTGATGGGCGTTCTCAAATTTTGGCTCCAGCGGCAACTGCAGGTAGGCGCCGTTTTGGTTGAAGTAGGGTTCGCCTTTACGGCTAAACAACGTGAGCACTTTGCCGTTGTGGTTAATTTTGTAGCCTGCCTCAGCGGGTTCATGTCCCCGTATGAGAATCTGCGCATCTAACGCCCCCAGAACCTCCTCGGTGACTTCTTGGCCAAAAACGTAACCAGCCCCCCTTGGAGAAGTTCCTAAACGGCGGATTTGCTCGTCAGGGTCGCTCCAAAGCAACTCCTCAAGAAACGTCGCTTTGGGATACAGTTGTTGGGCGTTGGCGAGGTCTTGGAGACTTCGAAGGTTGTGGGGTAGTCCACCGTGAACCATGAGGTAACGTTTCTCCACGTAAACCGCGACCTGCAAGTGACAAAAGAGTTCTGTGAGTCGTTGATACACGTCATAGCCGTTTTGCTTGAATTTGCGTTGCAGGTATTCGGGCAGGTCATGGGGAGAAGCCATCAAATCAGGGGGACCTTCATGATTTCCCTGCAACAACACAACTTGCAGGGGAAAAGCCAACTTAAGCTCAAGCACGCAGTAAATCAGCTCAGGCGACAAGGCACCACGGTCGCCGTAATCCCCCAAAAAAATCATCGACGCAAACTTGTCGCGTTCCAGTTTGTCAAGAAAACCGCTCTGCTCCAAAATGACGCGTAGACTGTCAAGGTCGCCATGCAAGTCCCCAACAACCAACGCCTCCCCCACGGGTTTGAGAGTGACCAACTTGCCCGTCACCGTTAGGTTTTCGGTGCTTTTTGGGTCGGAAAGTACGTGAATCGCTTTTTCTACTACTTCGAGGTAAGCGTTGGCTGCTGCGGCTTTGGACTCCTGAATTATTTGTGGAAAATCCATGTGGGGACCCTATTGGATTTGGATTTGTTTACCCATGAAACTGAGAACGTTTGCTTCTATGCTTTTCTTGAGGTGTTGCGCCCTGTCTTTAAGGTCTTGAGCTTGATTTGCCTTCATGCGCTCTTCATCCTCAATGCTGCCTTTTCGGACTTTGAGCGTTTCCATCTGCTGCGTAAGCAGGGTCAGGCTGTTTTTTGCCTCTTCCATTTGCGGCGAATCCAGCAGCTTCCGTTTGAGATTGGAGACATCAACGCACCGTTTGTGTAGAGTTGTTAAAGCTTCTGACTTGAGGATTTCGTCTACGTCTTGTTGGGCTTTACGTTGCTTGTCGGGTTTTAGCTTCAGCTTGTCTTCTGAAAGCAGGTTGGTGAATTTTTCTAAAATTCCCTTTAGCATGGGGCATCCTGGCTGCTCGGACACGATGGCATCAAAGGGGTTGTCCATGTAGAGCCCAATCATCTTTAACTCGTTAGGTGTTATACCGCCGCCTCCGCCGTACGTGGCTAATGCCTGCATTTTCAGAAAGGGCTTTTGCAGGTGCCGTAAAGTCTGTTTCAGCTCGTTGCTTAATTCATCCACTTCAGCGTCAAAACTGCCCAGTTGCTCCAGCGTGTCATTGCCCTTAACTTGAGCCATTTTATGCTGCAACGCCTCAATTTCCTTCTCCAACAAAGAACGTTCCTCTTGCAGGTTTGATTGTTCAGTTTCGATGCCGACGATTTGCTGCTCAACGTTCTGCAGTTCAGCGATGAGTTGGTAGGTTTTCTCCAGTGTCTGGGATTTGATGTATTCTTTGGTTACGAATTCAATGAAGGCTTTGGCGGTGAACTTGGTTTTTTCGTAGGTGGCGAGGAATTTTCGGCGGTCCATGATGAAGAAGGGGCTGATTCGGGGGAACCAGTTGCGAACGTCGACTTCGATGACGGCAAGGGTTTTTTGGATTTCGTTGGCATAAATGTTGATGCTATCAAAGGAGACCTGGTCGGGGGCTTTGAGCTTCTTTAAGCGGTCCATGAAGATGCCGGAAAGTTTGTTGAGGGCACGGGCGCGGTTGTAAAGTTTCATGTTGCGTTTTTCGATTTCTTTTTGGCTGTTGTCGTTGAGCATTTTGCTGGCGTCACTGAGGCTTTGGAGGGCGTTTTGGGTTTCGTCACGGTGTTTTTGGGCTTGAGCTTGAACGGGGTTAAGGATGGAGCCTGTTTCTTGTTCAAGCCAAGTTTTGAGGCTGGAGGTGGAGAAGGTGGGTTGGGTCAAGGCGCTCACTGGTGATTATTTAGAGTTTGAAGTATTTATCAAATTTCCCAAGTTACAACTGCGAAATGAAATTTTTATGAATTTAACAGGAGGCGTTCTCCACGGCAGTACAGGTTTTCCTTCATACTATCGACTGCCGTTTTGAAAGCTAATCATTTTTTAAAAAAAGAAAAAGGTTAGGAGTTGAATTCAAGATAGTGGAAAACAAACTATGTTTGTTAGAGCAGATAGCAAGCCTGATCCCTGCAGCGGGAACGATTTTTGGCAATTGGATGTGCTTTTAGCTGAACCAGCGACAGAAAAAAAGACGCGTAAACCACTGACGAAGAATAACTCCTTTTTTGGTAGCTACTCTTAAATAATTAGTCACAGCCATTACCAACAAAGATGACTCGACATGGACACTAAAAAACTAACCCTTGCAGTCATGATGGGCGCACTAGGAGGCGCGCTCTTCGCAATCTCGTACACAGTCGGACAATTCGCCCCTGGAATAGCATTAGACCTCTCCATTATCGCAGTAGTCATAGCGGGATTCTACGGAGGACCAACAGTAGGCTTCACTGCAGGACTCATCGCAGGCGTTTTGCCAGGAATCATGTTTGGTCCGTTGGGATTTGGGGGAGCGGTCGGACTTATTGGATTGCCACTTGGCAAAGGACTTTCAGGCATGACTGCTGGATTTCTCGCTAGAGCGTTTAAACTTGGGCAAAAAAATCCTTCACCCTATTCGCCTCTTTTGGGAATCCCCGCAACCTTTCTATCATACATTCCCGAAGGCGTATTCACCTATGCATACTTCATTTTGATAATGGGAGGGCTCAGCGGAGGAAATGTGTACATCTTCACTATACTGCCAAAAGCCTTGGTCGAAGTTACAATAGCAAGCATAATAGTCACTGCACTATTGTACCATAAGGGTTTCAACAGCTTCGTCAGAGCACACTTCACAAAAAACCCAAAAAAAGCAATAGCTTAAAAACAGAACTCGAGCCCATTTCTTCTTTTTTTAAAAAGAAACAATAAAAGAAAAGCTTAGAAGCCCAGTGATTGGGCTAAAACGGTTGGGTTGATTTCGCCTGCCTTGAAAACCTTGCCCGTCTTTGCGTTATTCACCATAAGCACAGCGGGGGCAAAGAGGTTGTGGTCAATTTTGTAGAAGTCTTTGTCGGCTTCAAGGAAAATCTGCAGAAACGGTTTCCCGTAATCCTTGCTCATCTTGGATGGCGCCTGCTCCACGATTTTCTGCAACGCTGCCTCATCATCGGATTCGACTGTGCAGTAAACGGTGCCGCCATAAAGGATAGCGTCGTTTGTGCGTGCCATAGCAACCTCGAAGTCTTTGCCCTGCGGCGGAATCGGCGCGTAACCACAAGCGTACTTGATGGTTTTGGGGTCTAAGCCCAATGTGCGGAGCTTGTGGATGCCCACTTCAACGATTCGTCCAGTGACTTGAGTTAAGCCTGCGATGCTTGCTGTGGGAGCAACGACTGCAACGAGGTTTTCGGGCTTCACGTTACATGCAGTGGTGACTTTCTCAATAAGGGTGTCTGAGGGAAGCACGTTACTTTCCAGCGTCAGAACCGCCTTGTCGGAAGCGTCTTTGTAGCCGATTTCCTCAAAAACAGTCTTAGGCTTCAAAGCCAACGCGCGTGCGGGCCCTGAACCGATTGCGATGGAGCCAGCGGGTTCTTTTATCCGCCACCCAGCAAACTGTGAACCTAATGCTGCAATTGCAGGGTGGTCTGTTGAGATGGTTATTGAAGGGAAGGTTAGGTCGCCGTAGGTTTTGAAGCCAAGTTGAGCTTTGCCAGCGCCACCCAAACAGAGTTCAGTTAACATTTTTCCTGCTTGGAAACCACCAGGAACGTTGACCCCGGCGTCAATGATGGTGGCGCCTGCAGCAGATTTTGAGGCGTGCACTCCATAGAATGCTTGTTTATCTTGAAGTTTTTCGGACAGGTTCCACGCTAAACTGTTTACACTTAGGTTTTCGTGCAAGGTTGCTTGCTCCTAAAGGTACTTATCGTATACTGGACCTAATTGAGGATTGCTTGGTTTGGAGATGAATAGCTTGCCGGTTCCTTGTTGCGCTAAGTCGCCCAGAAACACGTAAAACGGTCCCTGCGCGGTTATTTCAGCGTCAACTTTCACTTTTCCCTTTACGGAGTCAACGGTGAAGCTGGGCATGATATCCTCAAGCAGGCCACCAACTATGATTTTGCCGCCTGTCATGCAGGGAGCTAAACGTATGGCGCAGCCTTTCTCGATGTAGATGGTGCCGTTTGCCATGTGGTATCCGAGGAAGCGGCCAGCGTTGCCTTTAACTTTGATTACGCCGCCGTGCATGTAGCAGGCTGAGTCGGTTCCGATGTCGCCGTCAACAATGATTGCGCCTCCGCGCATGCCGACCTCGCTGCCCCGGTAAGGAGAAGCTACATAGTCACCCGCGTTGCCGTGAACTTCAATGATGCCACCTCGCATTTGGCTGCCTGTCCATCCGACGGCGTTACCGTTGATTACGATTTTGCCTCCAGCCATTTTTTCGCCAGTGTGCATGCCAACATCGCCGTTGATGGTGATTTCGCCAGATTTCATTCCTTGTCCGATGCGTTTGACTTTGCTTACGTCGCCGTTGATGGTTATGTTGGATGTTCCGTCTTCGGTTTCTTCGATTTTGAAGAGGTCACAGAGCGTTAGCTGAGCGTTTCCTTCGGTGAGGTGTAAGTCAGCTATCTGCTCGAGGGTTTTTCCTTTGAATATGTCGGGGTTGATGCAGTCTGCTTGAACGGGCACGTCAAATTTTTTCAGTGGAGAAAGAACAATCATTTTAGACATCCGCCTTTACAGTTATTGGACTTGGAACCTTAATGCAGTGGTCAAACACGGGGTAGTTGTCGTATTCGATGGTCCAGTAGTCTTTGAACCGGCGTTTCATGTCTTCGTCAATGAGGCAGGGTTCGTTTGTGTCCACGTTAAGCCACATTGTTTTGCCGCTGGGGGTCTTGACAACCTCTCCGTCTTTAACCACAATTTGGCCGTCTTTAATTGTGTACGCCGCGCTGCCGAAAGCTGCACGGGCAGTCTTGTACTTCTGGGATATGTCTGTGGTTTCAGGGTTAATGTTGTATATGGCTACGTCGCCGTCGGCGCCAACACCCAGATGACCTTTATCTTTTAGCCCCAGAGCTTTGGCTTGACCAGCGCGGGTTACAATTGCTAATTCATACAGACTTAACTCGCGCTTAATCGAGGGCAGCAAGCTTCGGGCTTGGGCTTTCTTGTGGCACTTCTTAAGCATAGCCATGCGGGCTTTTCGGCTGGTGAGCCACGCCATGATTTTTGGATAAGCAAAGAAGGGCCCGCCGTTGGGGTGGTCGGTGGTCATGAAGATTTTCCACGGGTCTTCAATTAGCAACGCAAGCTCTAAACCGATTGACCATTGGACGGCGTTAACAGCGCTTGTGCGTTTATAATGCATAGGTATGATGCCGCCGCTTGTTTCAGTCTCGATGTCAGAGTTGACCCATTTGTGTCCGCTCAACTGGTAGAGGGTAAACTCGAAGGGACCGTCAGCGGTCATGGTTGTGGTTTCGGAGAATATGACTTGACCCATGTCGAAGGTCATATGGTTGTGGTTGTTGATGTATTTGGAGATTTCTTCCGCGGCGGATTTCATGTTGCCCCAACCGTCGCCAGCGAAACTGCTGAACTGCAGGTGGGTGATGTGCCCGACGGGGCGGTCGCCGGTGTAAATGTCTTCCAGTGCTTTCATTGTGTCTAAGGTGGTGGTGTAGTTGCCAGGCAATCCCAGATTGTTTGTGTGTAAGTGTATTGAGTGGGGCAGGTTAAGCAGCTTGTTTACTTTAGCTAAACCGCGCACTATTTCCCGCGGAGTGATGCAAAAGTTAGGCACTTGGTCATCGATGCTGTGAACGTTGCCGCCAAAGCCCCAGCTTTCTAAGCCGCCAGGGTTAACAATTTTTATGGCGTAGCCTTTGGTTGTACTCATCATCCACGCAACGTGACGTGCGCATTCCTCGATTTTGTCTTTGCTTAAGTATTCGAGAACAAACCACCAGTCCCCGATAAGGGGGTAGGAGGCTTTGTCCAGCATGGGTATGTCGTTGAGTTCTTCGTGAGTGTGTTTAGCCTCCAATGGAGCCATGGAGGGGTTCATGACGGTGGTGTAACCCATCTTTGCGTAACGATAACCTGTGGTGAAGGTTGAAGGAATCGAGTAGCCGACACCTGACCGGGTGAGAGCCGTTTTGCGCTCCACATCCTTAACGTGGTCTTCAGGACGAATCATGCGTCCAGTGTTAACTTCGCCACCTGCAATGTGGGTATGAATGTCCACAGCGCCAGGCATAACCGTTAAGCCAGAAGCATCAACAATTTGGGCGGTTTTCTCGTTCACGCTCGCGACTATTTTGCCGTCTTTGATGGCTATGTCCATTTTTTCGCCGTTAATCCCGTTAATGGGGTCAAAGACGAAGCCGTTTTTTATGAGCATTTCAGTCATTTAGTTAGCCTCCACTTTTGCGGCGCATTTGGTTTTTGGCGGCGCCGCGGCTGCTTTTTCAGCTTTAATTTTTCTGACTTCGGCAAGAATCCGTGTGAGCAATTCTTCGTCGTTAAGGACACCCTGTGGGGGCTCAACAACTTTTCTAAGCACTATGGGCACGTGGTCCATGCGGTAGGCGGTGCCTTCGTATTCGATGCCGCACCACTGAGTCGGAAACACAACGTCGCCGAGCCGTGAGATGGCGTTCCAGTCAGGGTTGATGGTGATTAGGGGGTGCTTCATCATGTTTTGCACGGCTGCCTTGGGGAAGTGCGCGCCAGGGTCGGCAGAGATGACAAGAGTTGCATCGTTGTCGCCGCGACGTAGCACATCGATAGCGGTGTTTTCGCCGGGGTTATACTGGGGGTAGCCTTGGGAGAAGTCAAGCGCGTAAGGGTAGCCTGTTTGCCACGCGAAAACCACGTTGGCGCCTGTGACGTTGAAGTGTCCTCTCATGGGGGAGATGACGAATTTGGTTTTTTTGTTAAGGTCACGCGTCAAGGCAATGGCGATTTCGATGTTTCTGAATCTGCCCGCACTTGCGGTTAAGCCAAGCCCGAAGAATATGACGCCGAATTCACAGTTAACCAAGGCATCGGCGACTTCTTTGAGGTACTCAACTGGGACGCCGCCGACTTTGTCAACATCCAACTCCTGATCGTTAACAAGGCATCGGAGGGCTTGTATGATTTCGTAGTCCTTGTTAGGCTCCACCTGCACAAAATAATCCGCAGCTTCAGCAGTCATAGTTTTCCGCACATCAAAAACAATCATCTTACGCCCCATTTTTTGGATGGTTTGTGGGGGGGCGTCGACGACGCATGTTTGTGGACGGGGTGGAGGTTGATATTTCATGAAGTGGCTTTGGCGGGCTGCTGCGGCGAGTTTTTTCTTTCCTGAGGTAGCTTTTATTTTTTGGATGTATTCTTTCCATTCGCTTTTCTCAAAACGCCCTTCACTAAAGTTAGTGTATCTTTCTACGTGTCGGGGGTGTGAAGCCCAGGGGTTGCATGCCCAGTAGACAATCAGGTCGGCGCGGTGGCGGATTTGCCCCAAGGTGCAGGTTGGGATGCCGATTTCTTGGGTAGCCATCACGGAGGGTCCGTGGCAGACGCTGCAGCAGTTGTCTAGTGCTGAGCCTAATTCTTCAGCTAACTCGACGCCTACGCGTTGGGCTTCGCTGGTTGAGCTGCTCCAGCCGAACAGCAGCGGGTACTTGGCGTCGGCGAGGATTTGGGCTGCTTTGTGAACGGCTTCATCCATAGAGACAGGGACTAATGTGCCGTCTTTTCGAATCATGGGTTTTAAAATTCGTTCTTCGCTGTTGTAGCCGTGAACCATTTTGGCTTCACAGACTGCACAGCCATTTTTCATTTTGACGATTTTGTTATCTTCCACGGTTACCTCAAGGTCGTCACAGAGGCAGCCGCATATTGGACAAACAATGGATTTTAGTTCGGTCGTCATTACATTCCCTTTCCAAACTCTTTTTTGAGAAGCTCATTTAGGGTTAAAACGGTCTGATCGGGGGCGGGCTCCACATCCACGGGGAACCCTTTGAACATGGGCATACCCATACTGAAGGTGTCATCTCCGCAAACAGCGTTTGCCCAAAGACCGCATGGTATGAAAACCATCCCAGGCATGGAACCTCGCGGAAATTTCCTTGCCTTCACCACAACTGAACCGTACTTGGAGGTTACTTGAACGTTGGCTCCGTTTCGCAAGCCAAGTTTTATCATATCTACTTTGTCCATAAAACAGACAGCGGCGCTGTCAAAGTATTCTTGGGAGCCTTTCCCCAGTTCTTTGCCTACGCCTTGATCTATTGTTCTGCCCGTGATTATAGTTGCACGTAACTTTTGGTCTACCATACCCTTGACCTATCCAATAGAGATTTCAGTGGTCATATTTAAGAGTAAGTTCAAAAAACACGTAAAATTCAACATCAAAATGTGTGCAAAACACTCAAATGCCACCACATTTTACCCCAGAAAACCCCGTTTCCGGTTTTTAGAAAACAAAGAAGGCTTGAAAGTTAGGTTAGTTTACCATGTTCCGCATTGAAGGTAGCGTTGTAGGTTCTTTTGTGGGCGGCGCCAACTGCGAAAGTGACGTCGGGCAGAAACGTGACTCCCCGCATGCGTCTGAGGTCCTTGGTTGTGTCGGGTTCGGTGTCGTCAAACCAGCACATAACGTAGTGGTCTTGTTTGCCTTCGGGCGAAATGATATAGTCGGTGTCACCCATGAGCGTGAAGAAATCGTGGATTTTTCCGGCGAGTTTGCCGTCGTCAGATTTTGTGACCGCGAGCTGTTTTGCCCTAACGACCACGAATGGGTCTTGCTCGGGGTTAGTGGAGCGTTCCCTGAATATGCAGATGACGGCTTTGTTCCAAACAAAGTCAACCAAAACAATTCCTCAGTAAAATAAGTGCCCCGATGATATATAACATTGATGCTGCAAGGGCACCAACAAGAATTGAGCTTGAGTGACCGCACCACATTAATTAGTTGAATGCGCTTGAAACAGTAGAGGGTTAAACATGAGTGAAGACCAAGACTTTTTTGTTCCAGTTTTAGATGAAAAGGACCTACAAGAAGGCTCCATGAAACGCGTATCTGTGGAAGGCACCCCAGTTCTACTGGTTAAGGTTGCGGGAGAAATCTTTGCTATCGACAACCGTTGCCCCCACATGAGCTGCGGCTTTGACGGCGGCGAACTGGATGGCAACGTGATTATTTGTCCCTGCCACGACTGGCGCTTTGACCTCAAAACAGGCTCCTACGAAGACCAACCTGAAATCAAACTGGTAAAGTTTCCGTGGAAGATTGAGTCAGGCAAAATCTGGGTCAAAGTCGACGAAGAGTAGCCGCACAAAACGTTCTCTCCCGTTTGAGGGCGCTCTACAGTTAGGTGGTCCTATCACCGGACTTCAAATCCGGGGAGTCCGATAAGGACTCGGGGTTCAATTCCCCTTGGGCGCCGCCACCACCCGTTTTATCCAAACCAGCATCTTATCAAAGCGGCATCACTTTTCGTTCCCCAACTGGCAAACCGCTTGCGGGGGATTAGGATGCACGACGGTTTGTTCTTGGCAGAAATCCCAGAAAAGCTCCGCGGCTTTAAGCAGGCTTCGTTTAGGTCGGAGCAGGTAAAGTTTGCGTGTGGTGTTTACGTCTTCCAGTTTTTTTATCAAAACCAGCCCTGCGGCTTGAGCTTTGCGGGAAGCAATGGATGAGACAAGACTTATGCCTCTGCCCTCCGAAACCGCGGTTATGACTGATTCGGTGCTGCCAAGCTCAAGGGTAGTTTTCAACCCAGCAGGAGAGAAACCGGCGGATTCAATGATGCGCTCGATTTCGGCGCGGGTTCCCGAGGTTTCCTCACGGTTGATGTAGGGATAACGCAGAAGTTCTGCAAGTTTGACTGATTCACGTTTAGAAAGCTCATGCCCACAAGGAACGATAAGCACGAGTTCTTCTTGACCGATTTCGATGGCTTCAAATTTCTCGGTGTATCCCCGTATGCTACCCGTCGCAGCAAAGTCCACATCGTTTGCCTGCAGACTCAAAAGGCTGGAAACGCTGTCTTCGGTTTTTATTTTGAATTTTACGTCAGGATTCCTTTTTTGGAACTCAGCAATTAAGCTCGGAAGCAGATGCTCTTCTGGGATGGTGCTGGCGGCAATTTTCAGAACCCCTGAAAGTTTATGCTTGGTTGAAGAGATTGAGGCTTTGGCGGCGTCTAAGTCTTGGAAGATTTTTTGGGCGGTTTCTTTTAGGATGAGTCCTGCTTCGGTGACTTCGACGCCTTTTACGGTGCGTTTGAGCAGTTGAGCATCAAAGTATTCTTCCAAGGCGGCGATATGGTTGCTGACTGTTCCTTGACTGGTTCGGAGTTCTTTGGCGGCAATTGAAAAGCTGCCAATTCGAGCTACTGCAAGGAAAGTTTTCAAATAATCCAATCGCATCGTTCTGGCTTCCAACTCAATGTAAGTTACTTATTTTTTGGGTAACCGCTTATATATTGTTCTCTTCTGATAACGATTTCGTATTCTGAGTTTTCCCAAGGTTGATTCTTGAACGAATTGGCTGTATTTATTGTTTCATTTGGTCAAGTGTCACGCGCAACACATATCTATCAGAAATTTTAATACGCAAAATCAATATTCCAAAAGGGGATGTAGGAAATCCAAAAAAACATACGCATAACGATAGTAATCGCTGGGTTAATCACCGGCGCTTTAGCAGCCATAACTCAAGTTTCTTTCAACGTCCTACCACCATACGCATACGGCATATGCGTTGCATGCCACGCCAGAGACTTAATCAACTGGCTCGTCAACCAGGCCACCGGCTGGAGCCTATCAGTTGCCCCTGTATCCGTTGTGGCACCCGTGTTAACTGTTGTGGGACTAGTTGTGGGTGCATACGTAGCATCAGCGCGTAACCACGAGTTTAAACTCAAAACCACCAAACACCCCCTCACCTCCTTCATCTACGGCTTTCTCGTGATGGTGTTCGCCCTAATTCTGGGTGCTTGCCCACTCCGAACCATCCTGCGCATCGCCTACGGTGACATAATCGCGGTGATTGGTTTTGCGGCCATAGCCCTTGGAGTGTTCATAGGCGCCGAACTCATCAAATGGAGCGCCCAACGGGGACTAAACAGCAAAGGAGGCATCTAAATGGGGCAAACTGAAATTCTGTTAGCAACTTTAGTGGCAGGATTAATCGTGGGTTACGTTGCTCAACGAGCACGCATGTGCTTTGTCGGAGGAATCCGCGACTACATACTCGTAAAAGACACACACCTACTCAAAGCTCCACTTGCCTTCCTAGTCGGAGCCGTAGTCATCTTTGGAGTTGCCTCCCTGTTCTCCAGCGCCCCCCTCTGGCCCTGGGCAGTAAACAAAGCTTTGCTTCCAATTCCCGGCGCACCCCTCTCAAGCGCAGCCACCACACCCCTGTGGGTAAACGTGTTCCTTGCAGTTCTCGGCGGCGCAGGATTAGGATTGTTTTCGGTTTTGGCTGGAGGCTGCCCGCTTAGGCAACATGTGATGGCTTCAGAAGGGGACAAAAGCTCAATGTCGTATTTGGCGGGTTTCTACGTGGGCGCCGTCGTGTTCACCGCGGTAATCTTGCCAATAATAATTGACGTGTTATAGGAGGTAGAGAAATGAAAAAAGAAACTTTAGACCTAAAAGGCAAAACCTGTCCGTACCCTGTGCTGTTGACCAAAGAGAAACTTAAGAAACTCGCATCCGGAGACATCCTAGAAGTAACCGTGGACTATCAGCCCGCCAGAGAAAACGTGGAACGCGTTGCCAAAGCTGAAGGCAGCAAAATCGTGGAAGTCAGAGACGAAAAAACGCAGTTCACCATCGTCATTGAAAAGAAGTAACCACGCCTGGGAGCGAATAGGTTGAATAGAGACAAAAGGGAACGCGCAATTCTGTTGCTTAGAGATGTCCGCGAAAGCATAAAAGCTGAGCGGATACTCAAAGCAAAAAACTACGACGTAAAAGTAGTGGCGCCCCCAGTCGAAGTGAGAATCGGATGCGACTTAGCCATCGAAATCAACCTGGTGGACAGCTTTGGGATTGAAAACCTGCTAAAAGATAACCACATCAACCCAATCAAAGTGGTTCCGTTAAGCAACTTGGAGCTTAGGCCACTGGAAATCATCAAAGAAGTCGACCTTGATGACTACTTGATGGTGAAAGCGGGTCACATGAAGTTGACCTTCGAGAAGCAAAACGGCAAAATCGTAAACGTTTCAGGAGGCGGATGCCCCGACATCCCCTTTCTGGCGTTAAGCATGGTCGGTAAAACCTTGGAGGAAACACAGCGACCTGACGAGTTGGGCTATACTCTTTGCGCGTTTATGCTGGAGAAAGCCTACGAAAGAGCACTACAAACCTACAGGAAGACCCAACCATGTTAGTCATTGTTGGCACCGTACCCCTCAAAGACATGCCCCTGACCACGGACTTCTGCAAGTTTGACCACGAAAAACTCACCGTTGACGATGTTGATTTGCCGCTTATCAACGGAACAAGCGCCTTGGTGGCAACTGCAGCCCAAACCTGCAGCGCCCTCAAAATCGAAAAGCCCTACGCCGTGTTGGCAGGCGACATAGGCACAGGGGAAGGAAGCAAGCTAATTTACAGGCACCTACGAGACACACGTATTCCCGCTGCAGAAAAAACCGTCATAGCAATGCACTACATCAAACCCAACGTGCTGTACGCCAAAGACGCCATCAAAACACTCCGCAGACGCCCCAACACCACGCTGATTGCCGACGCAGGCTCCCTGTACGTCGCCAAAGCTGCTGGACTTGCCAAAGACTTTGACCTTTTCACGCCTGACCCTGGCGAAATGGCTTTTCTGGCTGACCCTGAAGCCATGCACCCCGCATACGTGCGCAGCTTCATTTTTGATGCCATAAATGATGTTCCCGCCTTGATTGCACAGGCGTACAAATACGGCAACGCTGCCAAAGCCTTGTTGGTGAAGGGCGTAACGGACTACATTGTTGACGACGGCAAAATCGTGGGTGAAGTGTCGCAACCAAGCATCCCCGCGTTGGAGGCAGTCGGCGGAACAGGCGACACCCTCGTGGGCATTGCATCGGCTTTGATTGCGGCGGGCTACGGCGTAACGGACGCTGCAGTCTTGGCTGCGAAGGCAAACAGGCTCATGGGCGCGTTGGCGAAGCCTAATCCCGCCACGAAGGTGTGGGAGATGATTCGGTTCATCCCTGAAGCGCTGGAATCAGCTAGGAAAACGCAGACAGGCAGATAGGTCAGGTCTGCGAAGTCTCATCTTTTTTGTTTGATGACTGTTTTGTTTGTAAGTGAGTTTGGATAAAATTTATATCAGGAGCGCTAATAGTCTCTATCAGATACCTTAAAGAGGCTATGTTATGGTTTCGTTCACAGTGTTGATTAATGAAGCACCTATTGCTAAAGAACGCGCCTTCACTGCCCTCAGGTATGCAACCACCTGCGCACTTGAAGGACACGAAGTGAAAGTTTTCTTGATGGAAAACGGCGTGTACGTCGCAAAGAAAGGTCAAAACCCCTCCTCCGACGCACCCAACCTTATGGTTTACCTTGAAGAACTCCTAAAAAGCAATGTAGAAGTCAAAGCCTGTGTGGTCTGCTGCCAAGCTCGAGGATTAACCGAAAACGACCTAATTCCAGGCGTCAAAATCGCATCCATGCATGAACTCGTCGAATGGACCGCAACAACCGACAAAACCATAGTGTTCTAGTGATTGATTTGGAAAACGAGAAACTAGACGTGAAGGGCAAAGTTTGCCCCATGCCCATCCTTTTAATCAAGCGCAAACTGGAAACGGTGCAGACGGGACAAATTCTGGAAGTCAACGGCGATTGTGGTCCAGCGTTTGATAACGTGCAGCGGTGGGCAAAAAACGCGGGACACGAGATTGTTGAAGCCACCAAAAACGGCGTTGAGTTCAACATTAAGATAAAAAAGCAGTAAACGGCACCTCACCTTTTGCTTATTTGGGTGGTTTAGGCTGGTTTTGTGGGTCTGAATCACTCAACATTTTATTTGCTTTTTTAATGTATTTTATCAAAAATTTTAATAGCAACCTTCACGGTCAACAAACCAATAGGCAGTGTTAGTATGGCACAAAAATACGTTGATTTATGGACAAGCCTAGGAATTGACCTAGAAAAACACAACCAGCTTCTAACAGTTTTACCCCAAATCTACACCGACCTGGTTTTATCCCAGAAAAACAGACCCCAAAAAATGGATTACTTTGACTTTGTCATCTCCGAAATCCATGGGCTCCGAGTAGATGAACTGGATAAACTCCGCAAAGAAGGCAACAAAATCATCGGCGCCTTCTGCCTCTACGCGCCTGAAGAGCTTGCATACGCAGCAAACGCCACCATGGTCGGCTTATGCGGAGGCGCAGACTTCTCCATCCCCGACGCTGAAGCAACCCTGCCCCGAAACATGTGCCCCCTCATCAAATCATTCTACGGCTTCAAAGTGGGCTTAACTTGCCCCTACTTCCAATGCTGCGACATGCTAGTCGGCGAAACCACCTGCGACGGCAAAAAGAAAGTCTACGAACTCCTCAACGAGCACACCCCAACCTACGTCATTGAAGTCCCCCACAAACCCGACACCCCCCAAGGCAGAAGCCTCTGGCTTAAAGAGCTGGAAGAATTCAAAACCCAACTTGAAAAACTAACAGGCAACACCATAACCGCTAAAAAACTCAAAGCCTCCATTGAACTCATAAACAACAAACGCAAAGCCCTCAAACGCCTCGCCGAACTCCGCAAAGCAACTCCCGCACCCATCAGCGGCTTAGACGCCCTCATCGTGACCCAAATCGGCTTCTACGACGACGTGAAACGGTTCACCACCAAAGTCAACGAACTCTGCGACGAACTAGAGGAACGCGTGAAAAACGGCGTCGGCGTCACCGACAAAAACGCGCCCCGACTCATGGTTTCAGGCTGCCCCATGGCAGTTCCCAACTGGAAGCTACCCAGCATAGCCGAATCCGCAGGCGCCTCCATAGTTGTCGAGGAAAGCTGCGTTGGAAGCCGATACTTCATGGACATGGTAGAACCCAAAGGTGAAAGCCTCAACGACCTGCTCGAAGCCTTGGTGGAGAAATACGCCAAGATTCCCTGCGCATGCTTCACCCCCAACGACGCCCGTATAGAAAGCGTAAACCAGTTAGCCAAGGACTTCAAAGTCGACGGTGTAGTCTACTACACGCTGCAGTTCTGCCACAGCTACAACGTTGAAGCCGTCAAAGTCGGCAAAGCACTCAAAGGCGAAGACGTACCGATGCTGAAAATCGAAACCGACTACACAATGGAAGACGCCGAGCAAATCCGCACAAGACTAGAAGCCTTCCTTGAAATGATCAAAGGCAAACGGAAACAGTAAATTCCCTCCTTTCTCCTTTTGTTTACTAAAATTAACTTCGGGTAGGTTGAATTTATTTGGCTGTTGCAGGTGTTGATGCAGGTTCAGCGGCAACTAAAGCCGTAATTATCCAAAACCAAAAAGCAATCGCGCACGCAATTGTGCCCACAGGAGCCAACGGCAAAAACGCATCCACAAACGCCTTGGAAAAGGCGTTGGCTGCCGCAAATCTCACCCGCACAGACTTGCAGAACATCGTTTCAACAGGGTATGGAAGAAGAAACGTCGGGTTCGCCGAAAACGCAGTAACCGAAATCACCGCTCACGCCAAAGGCGCCAAAACCCTGTTCCCAGCAGCAATGACCATAATTGACATCGGCGGGCAAGACAGCAAAGTCATCAGCCTTGACGAAGAGGGACGCATAAACAATTTTGTAATGAACGACAAATGCGCCGCGGGCACAGGCAGATTCCTCGAAGTCATGGCGCGAACCATGGAGGTTTCTCTGCAAGATTTAGGCGAATTATCCATGTCTGCTGAGAAGCCCGCGAAAATCAGCAGCATGTGCACCGTGTTTGCCGAATCCGAAGTGGTCTCGCTCGTTGCCCAGGGCGAAAAACGTGAAGCCATCATCGCGGGGCTGCATGAAGCCATATCTAAACGCATCTCGGGCATGGTGAAACAGGTGGGACTGCGACGCGAAGTAGTTTTCACAGGCGGCGTCGCCAAAAACGTGGGCATGAAAGCCAGTTTAGAGCGGGTTTTGGGTTTAAACATTAATATCCCCGTGGAGCCTCAGATTATAGGTGCCTTTGGAGCAGCACTAATCGCTGAAGAAGGCATCAACTAGTAAAGTAACGATAGGCGAAAAAGTATGGAGTACAGGCTCACCAAAGTTGTGCCAGTGCACGGATGAAGCTGCAAGCTCCCACAGTACCAGCTGGATAAACTTCTCAACCAGGCAGGCGTCACGGTTACGCCCTCCGATGAGTTGTTAGCTGGACCGTGGGAGAACGCCAGCGCCGTACAGGTATCCGAAGACGTTGCGGTACTCAACACGCTGGACTTTTTCACCCCCATCGTTGACGAGCCAGAAACACAAGGCAGAATCGCCGCCAGCAACGTCACCAGCGACATCTACGCCATGGCGGTCCCTAACATCGTAACGGTGCTGTCGATTATGGCGTTTCCCGAAAACATGCCCCAAGAACTCGCCGTGGGTATGCTTAAAGGGTTTGCAGATTTCTGCCGCGAAATGGATGCTCCTCTCATCGGCGGACACACCATCCGAAACCCATGGCCCATAATCGGAGGCGCAGCCACCGGCGTAAGCCACCCCAAAAAACTCAAGTACACCCGAGGCGCAAAACCCGGCGACGTACTCGTTTTAACTAAGCCCTTAGGCGTCCAACCTGCGATGGCAGCGTACCGCATGCGTAAAGAAGAGGAAGGCAGAGAATTCCTCCAAGAAGTCCCCGCGGACTTGGTTGAAGCAGCGGTTTCGGGCGCCGTCAAATTGATGACGACTTCCAACAAGCCCGTTGCTGAGGTGATGCAGCAACTTCCCGTACACGCCGCCACCGACATCACAGGCTTTGGCTTAAAGGGGCACGCGGAGAACATGGCAAAACTGGGCGGCGTGAACATCTTCTTTGACCAGCTGGCGGTGGTTCGGGGGACGCCTGCGTTGGCAGATTTGCTTGGGTATTCGTTGTTTACGGGGGAGGCGGCGGAAACCGCTGGGGGCATGTTGCTTTCGGTGGCAAAGAAGGATTTGGCGGATTTGCTAGATGCGTTAGAGAAGCGGAACGTGGACCACGTTGAGGTGGGCTACGTGACAGCTGGCGAGGGCATCGTAACGGTTGCCAAGGACGCAAAAATCGTCGAAATCTAAGCGTGAACCCTTTTTTAATCACAAAACTTGCTGTGTCTATTAGGCTGCAAATATTAATTGTATGCAGAACCTATAGAGGGGAGGACCCTTACTGTAGGATTTCCAAGTTAAACGTGTTTACTGGACAGTTGGACGGTTAGATTACCCATTAAAGGACCTACCAAATGCCGCTGTTGTTTGACCTCATGGTTGCTGAACGTGCGCTCGGCGTTAGGGCAGCTTTGTTACCCCTTCCACGTGGGCAAAGTGTTCATCGAACGAATAAAGCTCTTGTACGCCGTTTTGCTGCATTACGTCAACCGCCAAAGCGTCGTTAGCCTCAAGCTTTAGGTCCTCGCCTAACTCAACTGCCACAAAATACTGCTCACTGGAGACGCCCACAATTTTTAGGTTGTCCAACATGAAAAGTCCCCTCATAATCGTGGTTAGCTGTTCCTGCGGTAAGCCATGTTTAAGGATGTTTGCAACCTCTGAGAGGTGAACCACCGTAATTAGTGCTTCTTCTTTGCCTTCAAAGATGTTGGCGATTATTTTTTTGGCTTGCTCTTTCATCTGATGCTCTTTTTCTGACAGCTGCTTTTTGGGTTTGTAAAAAGCGTAAATGAAGACATTGGCGTCTAAGAATCTCATTTGCCTGATGCCTCATAGAAGCGCTTTTCAAACTCGCTCCAGTTTCCTATGGCTTCCACGCCTAAGTCCACTTGGTCGAAGTATTTGGTGAGGTCAACTTGGCGTTTTGGGACGAGTTTTAGGTATCCTTTGCGTTTGATGACGAAGACCTCTTTGCTTTCGCCAAGCTCTGACTCTCGCCAGTCAGCAGGCAGGATAAGACGACCCTGTGAATCCATTTTTTTAACTTCAACCCCAGTTTCCAAGCTTAATCACCATAAATTATGGTGTTGCTCCAGTAAAATAAGGTTTACCTACGTTGCGTTAAACCAATTAATAGGCTGAAAAACATAGGGGGATAGGGCTATAGCGAAACGTAGCTGACCTACCACGGGAATAGGCATGTTAGTATTTTGGGGGGTACCTGTCGGTGTATCCCGCCTTACCCATAACCCACGATTCACACCACGCCTTATCCGCCCACGCTCGCTCCGCAAGAAACCGCCGTCCGCCTTCAAAATGCATCTTCGCCTCTAACCGGTAATTCTCTGCTGCTGCCAAAAACGCATCTTTGCCCCGAAAATCCAGCTCCACCGCCTTTCCCACTTCACTCTGATGTTGCGACCACGCAAGCAGGGTTTCGGCTTGGTTTTCGCGGCTAATTCCCGCCCAAAACGGCGAATGCTGCTTTTCCAACTCCGCCGCACAGGAAGCGAAGACAGTTTGGGCTTCCTCAAACTTGTGTCGCAGGCTTAACGCGGCGGCTTCTCTGAGGTGCCCAAGCTCTTGTAACGGAACGGCGCCCAAGGTCACCTTAAAGTCCTCTTTTATGGTGCCTTTAGCGAGGCGGGTGCGGAGCTTTGAGAGGTCTTCGTAGCGGTTAATGTTCACAAAGCTTTTCAGTTCAGGGTCCAATGTGTGGATTTTGCCCACGGGAGATACAAACAGCACCTTTTCTGCGCCTCTTACCACATCGTCGGAGCGGGGACGCCTTAGGCGACAGAGGGTTTCCATGATTTGTGTGGCGCTTTCGCGTTCCAGAGCCATGACGAGGGTTTCTATTCTACCGTTTGGCCACATCGGCACCGTAACCTGTGCCTGCGCATCTTCTGCAGCGTCAAAAAGGTACTGTGTGATTTTTGGGTTCATCAGGGGCATGTCACAGGGTAGAGTGATACAGTAATCTGCTTTTGCCGCCTTCAGCCCCGTCATTATAGCCACGTTGGGACCGCTAACATGGCTGATTTGCTCGTCAACCGCAAACCCCACCTCACCCAAACTGTAATCCTTTAGAGTATAGACATAGTTGGCTTTGCGGGCTTCCTCATTAACACAAACCCAAACCTCATCGACCACTTTACGGGCGTTCTCCACCACATGCACCAGCATAGGTTTCCCTGAAAGCTCTGCCAACGCTTTGTCCCGCCATTCTCCTTGGCCAAGCTGGAATCGTCGGGCTTTTCCCCCTGCAAGAATCAGCGCAGCCCGTCGCGTCACGTTGCTTTCCTCAATCTTTTTTTGATTTAGCCGTGGTGTATTGCAAAATAAGCTGCAGCAGCTTTTCGCCCTCGGTCTTTAGGTCAATTATGGGAATTTTGAGCCAGCTTATCTGCGGTTTACTCTGAGAAATTACCCCTGTGACGGCAAGAATCGGCTCAGCAGTGCCCTCAAGAGTCCGCTTCAAGTTATCCTCGTCTTTAGCCGTGATTAACTTGGGAACATCTGGTCGCTTTGCGATTAGGCTGTGAAAGCCCTCAATGAAAATAATGTCCAACTGTTCCCGCTCAAGCAACCCGATGACTTGGTCTAAGTCGTTTAGAGCAGCTTCAGTTCTTTTCAATATGGCTATTTCTTCGGGGCTTATGGCGGCTATGACTTTTGCTCCTGCTTGGGCATACCTCCAGGTGTTGGTGCCCTCTTTGTCCATGGTGAAGCCTCTGTGGTGTACGTGTTTTATGGAGCCGATTTTGTAGCCTTGCGCAGAAAGATGAGAAATTAAATATTCAAGTGTGGTTGTTTTGCCCGAGCCGCTTGTTCCCACTGCAGCGATAACTAAAACCATGCAGTCTACACTCCGACGGAAAACAGTCAAAAAGGGCTCTAATAAACACCGCGATTCCGCAAACCGTCTTTTATGGTACTTCGCGGTTAAACTCAATCCATATTATCCAGTTTTCCCATCTTTTGGGCAGGTGCAATCATGCCTAAAATTGTTGCGGTCGTCGGCGGAAAACACTCCGGAAAAACCACCATAATCGAAAACCTGATTCGGCAACTCAAAACCCGCGGTTACCGTGTGGGAACCGTAAAAGAGATGGTGCGCATTCCCACCTTAGATACGCCTGAAACCGAAACCGACCGCTACACCACAGCAGGCGCCCAAACCGTCGTGGCAGTCCCGCGGGAAGAAACGGTGGTTTTCATCAAACGCCGCCTTGGCATAAATGAAACGCTGGATTACCTGCGCGACATGGATTTTGTGTTGCTGGAAGGCTTTGAAGCTGAAAAGACCCTGCCAAAAATAATCGCAGCCAAAACCGCGGACGAAACTGCCTCCTTCAATGATGGCTTAGCCATAGCAATTTCAGGCATCATCTCGGATTCACCAGAGGAAACCAGCAAAGCCGCCACGCTTCAGATTCCACTGTTTAATGCTATCCGCGATGCCGCGAAGCTGGTGGAGGTTGTGGAGCAGAAAGCTTTTGCGAAGTTGCCTGCTTTGCCTCACTGCGGCGAATGCGGATACGCAAACTGCTATGAAATGGCTAAAGCGCTGGTTCGGGGGGACGCTGAGGCAAAGGGGTGTGTGTTGCCCAAAAAGGACGCTTTTGTTCTTGAGGTGAACGGGGTGCGTATTCCGCTTAAAGAGTTTCCGCAACGAGCTTTTCAGGGTGTGTTGGAGAATATGGTTTTGTCGCTTGAGGGGGTTCCTGAAATAAGGGAGATAAAAATTAAGTCAACCCGAAGGGAACCGTTTTAGCGTGCTTCAATCACGGCGATGCCTCGGACCCACCGCTGCGCGAATTCGTCGTTGCCTATGATTAGCCGTATGGGTCCTTCGCCGCCTTCGGAAAGCGGCGTTAACGCTGAGCCGTCTTTTTCGTATGCCAAGATGGTGTGGGGGTTGTTTGCGTCTTGGAGGGGTATGGTTGCGCCGTAGCCGTCGGCTGCCTGCAAGTAAACGGAGGTGGCGTTGGGGGAGATGTGAGCTTCTTGCAGCACGGCGCTGAGGGGTACGCCTGTGTAGTTAAACACGCCGTTGTCTGCGACGTGGGAGCTGGAGCTTAAGGTTACCTGTATGGTGACGGTCGTGAACGCTTTTAACTCGCTGTAAGTGAAGTTTTGGGGGTTGTCCACTGCACCTCTGACAAGGATGCTTCCTTCGACTCCAGCGTTTTGACGCATGTAGAAGTATACAGGTACTGTGACGGCAATCACAACAATTAACGCTGCTATGGCGATTTTGCTTGCTTTATTCATCTTTTAACCTTCGTTTACTCTTAACCCAAGTTTTCTTGTTCGAACCAGCAGCATGTTTGCAATGAGCCCGCCGATGCCGCCGCTTATCGCAGCAACCAACGCGATGAACAGCAACACATACTCAGGCAAAACCAAAATCAAACTGCCCACCAAAACCGTTCCCACAGCATTTGCCACTGCCCCAGCCCCCAAACAGCATCCCGCACAGCACGCCTTGTGCCGCGAAAGCAGGAAAAAGCCGTCGATGGCAAGACCCGGCGCCAAATAAATCACAAAGGACAGGAGCCCAAAGTTGCCAAACGGCAGCAACAAGCTAATGAAAGCTTGGGTCAAAGAAGTTACGGTGGCGGCGCCTGTTTTGCGCACAAACCCATACGCCATGACTGGCCACATCATGTAGATGCCGCCCGCCAACGCACCCGTCGGAATGTAAAGCGGACCCGCCAAAGTAGCAACCAACGGGTGAATGACGTTTTTGGTGGCTAAACCTAAACTGGCAAACAACGCCATCAAAACTAAGTCCACAGTCGCCCTCTTGCCCGCACTGGCACGCATGTTGACGGTTTTGATTTTCATGACACATTCGATGTTACAAACGTGTAATATCGTTGAAATAAACCTTCGCCCCGCCCAAACCCTGCAGAACCATCAAAACGTGCACTTCGTATGCGTGTGTTGTTTAGGGGATTTTTTTCAGTGCCAAATCCAGTTCTGTCTGTGCTTTGCGGTATCGGGTGATGAGTTCTTTGCCGTAGGGGGTGATTTCTGAGAATCCGCCGCCTTTGGCGCCTCCGCGGGTTCGGTTCACTAAAAGTTGTCCGAGGCGTTTTTCGGCGAGCGTGATTCTGTGCAGGGCGTAGCGGTAGGACATTTTTAGGTTTTGGGCTGACAGGAGCATGGAGTGGGTTTTGTCGATTTCTTCGAGCAACTCTGCCAGTCCGTCCCCGAAAACTGATTCCCCTTCCTCGTTAATCATCCAAAGCTTAATGGCGTACTTCAAATCGCGCATGGAAAACACTTCCCTGATGCATCACTTAGGTGGGAAAAGCAATTAAGGCTACCGCAAAAACGTGAAACGCAGCCTGCAGTATCTGGTTTTGATTTGAACCAGAAAAATCGGGGTTTAAAGGGGTTTTTGTTTGCTTGGGGGTGGTTGTGGCTTTTGTGTTTGTTTTGTTTTGGGGTTTTGCGTCGTGTTTGTTGGGCTTGGGGAAGGTTTTTATAAGTTAATTGTATGTATTGTATATACACGTAAATATTGTATAGTTGTTGAGAGGCTGCCAAAATGTCCAAACTCCAAACCCAAACCACCCAAATAATAACCAAAACCCACAAAATCCTCACCAAAACCCAACTCGCACCCCAAATCAAGCAAATAACCGTCACCGCCCCCGACATAGCCCAAAAAGCCAAAGCCGGACAATTCGTCATCCTCCGCGTACACGAAAACAGCGAACGCATCCCCCTCACCCTCGTCACATGGGACCCCGACCAAGGCACCATCACCCTCATTTTCCAAGAAGTCGGCTTCTCCACCATAGAGTTAGGCAAACTTGAAGTCGGCTCCGAAATCCTCAACATCGCAGGACCCCTTGGAAAACCCAGTGAAATCAAGAACTACGGCAAAGTCGCCGTGGTCTGTGGAGGCGTCGGCACAGCTGCAGCGTACCCCATCGCCAAAGCCCTCAAAGAAGTTGGCAACACGGTAATCTCCATCATTGGCGCCCGCAACCAAGAGTTGTTGGTTTTGGAAAACGAAATGCGTCAAGTCTCCGACGAGTTTTACATATCTACTGACGACGGCTCCAAAGGACAAAAAGGCTACGTCAGCGACGTTCTAAAAACCCTAATCGACAAAAACTACGGGTTTGACTCAGTCTACGCGATTGGGCCCCCTATCATGATGAAAGTCACCTCCGACGTAACCTTGCCCTACAAAATCAAAACCATCGTCAGTCTTAACCCCATCATGGTCGACGGGATGGGCATGTGCGGAGCTTGCCGCGTGGCGGTAGCAGACCAAATCCGCTTCGCCTGTGTAGACGGACCCGAATTCGACGCCCACCAAGTCAACTTCAAGGAGCTCATGCAGCGCCTCAAAGGCTACGTGGACCAAGAAAAATCCGCCAACCAACCACACCACGGAGGGCAATGCACTTGCCACCAGCACTAACGGAGGAAAACAAAATGCAAAACCGTCTCCAAGCTGTTCCAATGCCCAGCCAAGAACCCAAAGAACGCATCCGCAACTTTACAGAAGTCGCTCAAGGCTACAGCGAACAAGACGCCTTAGCCGAAGCCAGCCGCTGCTTAACCTGCCCCAACCCCCAGTGTGTGAAAGGCTGCCCTGTAAGCGTTGACATACCTGCGTTCATCAAATTCGTCAAGGAACAGAAATACGACCAAGCCATCAGCAAAATAAAAGAGAAAAACAGCCTGCCCGCCATATGCGGCAGAGTCTGCCCCCAAGAGCTCCAATGCCAAAAGCAGTGCGTGCTGGGCAAGAAGGGCGAGTCCGTTTCGATTGGGCGACTGGAACGTTTCGTTGCAGACTATGAACTTAAAAATAGCCGTGCTGCCCCCAAATTGCCTGCGTCAAACGGCAGAAAGGTTGCTGTGGTTGGTGCAGGTCCCGCCGGCTTAACTGTTGCAGCGGACTTGGCTAAGCTGGGCTACAAGGTGGTGGTTTACGAGGCGCTTCACGTTGCAGGCGGCGTGCTGGTTTACGGCATCCCCGAATTCAGGTTACCCAAAAAGATTGTCCAAGACGAAGTCAACTACATCAAAAGCTTAGGCGTAGAACTACGCACCGACGCCCTCATCGGCAGACTCTTCACCATCGAAGAATTGTTCAAGCAGGGCTTTGACGCTGTCTTCATCGGCACAGGTGCAGGGCTTCCCCGATTTATGGGCATACCCGGCGAAAACCTTGGCGGCATCTACAGCGCCAACGAGTTCCTCATCCGCGTTAATTTGATGAAATCCTACAAGTTCCCCGAATTCAAAACCCCAATCCGCATAGGCAAAAACGTGGTCGTCATCGGCGGCGGAAACGTAGCTTTGGACTCCGCCCGATGTGCCCTGCGGCTTGGAGCCGAACACGTCTGCATTGCTTACCGCCGTTCCCGTGAAGAGATGCCTGCCCGACTGGAGGAAATTGCTCACGCTGAAGAAGAAGGTATCGTCTGCAAGTTCTTGGCTTCTCCGACGCGGTTTTTGGGTGACGAGAAGGGCAACGTGAAGGGCATGGAGTTTATGACTATGGCTCTTGGGGAACCTGATGCTTCAGGCAGACGAGCCGCAGCTCCCATGCCTGGCTCTGAAGCAGTCATGGATGTTGACACGGTGATTGTCGCCATAGGGCGAACGCCAAACCCCATTATCCAGAGCACGACCGCGGGTCTTCAAACCACCAGCAGAGGCATAATCATAGCAGACCCGAAAACTGGACAGACTAGTTTAGATGGGGTATACGCGGGGGGCGATATCGCAACTGGCGAAGCCACCGTTATCAGCGCCATGGGTTCAGGCAAAACCGCCGCTCAAAGCATCCACAA
This sequence comes from Candidatus Bathyarchaeia archaeon, assembly GCA_041447175.1. Taxonomy (NCBI): domain Archaea; kingdom Thermoproteati; phylum Candidatus Bathyarchaeota; class Bathyarchaeia (SeqCode); species Bathyarchaeia archaeon. Next base: position 1,592,941 of record CP166960.1, read on the forward strand.
CTACTTGCAAAAAAAGCTGCAGCCCAGCATTGCCGACTCAGGCTTGGACAAAATCTTTAACCCCCAAAGCGTTGCAATCATCGGAGCCAGTGACGAAAAAGAATCCGTAGGACACGCCATCATCCAAAACTTTGTCAAATCAGGCTACGAAGGCAAAGTTTACTTTGTTAACATGCGCAAACCCGAAATTTTGGGGGTTAAAGCTTTTCCCTCAATCAGCCAAGTTCCCGAAGCCGTTGACCTTGCCATCATCGCTACACCCGCCAAAACGGTTCTTAACGTTCTGGAACAGTGTGGACAGGCAGGCGTAAAAGGCGTCATCATCGTCTCCGCAGGCTTCAAAGAAACGGGCAGTGAAGGCAAAGCTTTAGAGGAGAAGCTGTTCCAAGTCGCAAAACAGTACGGCATCAGAATCATTGGACCCAACTGCATCGGCGTAATTCACCCAAACGCCAAACTCAACGCCACCTTCATTGACAAAATGCCCAAACCCGGCAACATCGCGTTCATTTCCCAAAGCGGCGCATTAGGCTCCGCCATTCTGGGCAGGGCAATTGACAAACACATCGGGTTCAGCAAATTCGTTTCAGTTGGCTCCATGCTTGATGTAGACTTTGGCGACCTCATCAACTACTTCGGCGCAGACCCCCAAACCAAAAGCATACTGCTCTACATCGAAGGCATAACCGACGCCCGCAAATTCATGAGCGCCGCCAGCCGCATAACCAAAACCAAACCCGTAATAGTTGTTAAAGCGGGGAAATTCAGCGAAACCGCCCAAGCCGTTGCTTCTCATACGGGCTCGCTTTCTGGCGAGAACCACATCTACGACGCCGCCTTCAAACGTGCGGGGGTGGTGCGTGTGGAGGAAATTGAGGACCTGTTTAATGTGGCGGAGATGCTGAGTTCGCAGCCGTTGCCTAAAGGACCCAACCTGGCGGTGATTACTAACGCTGGGGGTCCGGGTGTTATGGCTACGGATGAGTTGATTGCACAAGGCGGAAAAATCGCCCAGTTAAACCCAGAAACAATCAAGCGGCTGAACATGGTTTTGCCGCCTTTCTGGAGCCACGGAAACCCCATTGATGTTTTGGGGGACGCCAAAGCTTCAAGATACAACGCGGCTCTTGGCGCGTGTTTGGCTGACGAAAACGTTGACGGAGTGTTGGTGATTTTTACGCAGCAAATTATTTCACAACCTTTTGAAATTGCTCAGTCAATTGTTAAGTTAGTCAAACATGCCGAAAGCAAACCTGTTTTTGTTAGCTTTATGGGTGACCGAATGCTACAAGACGCCAAAACCTTGCTTAACGCAAATGGCATCCCCACGTATCCGACGCCTGAGAACGCCGTTAAAACCTACATGAACCTGTACCGTTGCCAACGCAGCATCAACCAAACCGACGAGAAACCCCAAGCCAACCTGCAGCCTGAACAAGCCAAAGAATCAATTAACGGCATTTTCGCCAAGGTTGCCAGCGAGAACCGGGAAGTTCTGACCGAGTATGAAGCCAAGAAGGTTTTGAAGTGCTACAGTTTTCCAGTTTTGGAAACTTGGGTTGCAACCACCCCCGAGGTTGCGGCGGATCTTGCTGGGCAGATTGGTTTTCCCGTTGCGTTGAAGGTTTTGTCTCCGCAAATCACCCATAAGTCAGATGCAGGCGGCGTTGTCTTAGACTTAAAGTCCGCTTCGGAGGTGAAGCAAGCCTTTGAAAAAATTCTGGCAAACGCCAAAGCATATAACCTCGACGCGAAGCTGCTGGGGGTTACTGTGCAGCCTATGGCCAAGACCAAAGGGTGTGAGCTTATCATAGGCGGAAAAACCGACCCCCTCTTTGGACCCACCATTCTTTTTGGCATGGGCGGGGTAGGCGTGGAACTCTACAAAGACTACGCCATTGGGCTTCCACCTTTAAACAGGAACCTGATTCGGAAAATGCTTGAAGAAACCAAAGTCTACTGCCTCTTGAAAGGTTACCGCAATGTGCCCCCGTCCAATCTGAAACTGCTTGAAGAGACATTGCTGCTTTTCTCCCAGTTGCTGGCAGATTTTCCGCAAATCAAAGAAATTGACATGAACCCGCTGCTGCTCAACGAGAAAGAACTGGTGATTCTTGACGCCCGAATCCTAATTGACAAACACTTCACCTCCAAAAACTTCAAACCCTTTCAGCACATGGCAATCAGCCCTCAACTCAGAGATAACTAAAAGCCAACAAAAGTAGTTACAGCTAGGCGTTAAAGCCAGCTGTTTTCTTTTTAGTCTGTTTTTAGGGTTCTATTTTGTAGGAGCGGTTGATGGCGATTTCTGCGATGTTTATGGCGCAGTGAGAGATTCTTTTGATGTTGTCTCGTATGGAGCAGATGGCGCAAACTAACTCGGCGTTTTTCTGTTTTCCTGTGAAGGCTCGGGAGGCGATTTCTACGTCTATGCTGTCGATTATTTTTTTGTGTTTGAGTATGTCTACGGCGTAGGGGACATCTTTTGTGAAGAAGGCACCCACCGCTTTGCCGTACAACTCAACCACTTCCACACCTGCCACCACAACAAGTTCCAGCACATCGTCTGGAATTTTGAGTTGGTAGCCGTCGAGCATGATTATGTGGCGGGCGATGTCAGCTGCGTAGTCGGCAGCGTGTTCCATACGGTAAACCAGCATCTGATGATCCATGCAATCCAAGGCGTCAATGTGCAGCTCGTTTGCCAAAACGGGGTCTTGGGCGGCGTTTCGCAGAATCCTGATGATAAAGAAGGCAAACTGGTCCACATCATCGTCGAGGGAAAACACTGACTTCGCCAAAGTCACGTCGTTATCACATACTGCCCTGATGGCGTCTTCGCACATGGAACGTGAAATCAGGTGCATCCTTTGAATCGCTTGGTCTAGGGAGGCTTGGGATTCGTCGGTTAAGCTTTGGATGTAGACGCTTTTGGAGTCAGATTCCATGACGCGCATGTAGAGCCTGCCGGTCATGTTGCGGACTGCCTTTATTTGGGGTACGGTGAAGACTTTTTCGGAAAGGAGTTTTATGCCTGAGTACCCGTTCAGGAAGGCGCCTAAGATTTTTTGGGTGATGAGAGTTTCGTCGTCGTCTTTGCCGATGTCTATGGTTATTTCTTGGGGTTCGTTTTTGTTTTGGTTGCTGGGGTAAACAATTAGGGCACGGTCGCGCTGGATGGCGTAGGAAACGGAGTCACCTTTCTTTAGTCTGTTCATTTCCATCCAGTCTTTTGGCAAGGAGATGACCATGGATGATTTGCCCAGAGACATGATTTTGCGTTCCAAGCTTGTATCCTCACTATATCTACTGTGAGAGGTTAATACAAACTATTCTAATATATACCGTTAGTCCCTGCCCAAAACAGTTCATATCCCTTCAATTTTCCCAAATGATAGCCCAGCACCACAGGCAGTAGGTGAGTTACGTTTCGGGTAGCCTCTACCCCTCTATAGGTTCTGCATAGATATGCTATTTGGATGCTAATAGACGGCAAAAACTTGTATCGTGCATCACTTCAGTGAGGTTAGACTTCAATCTGTGTCAGTTCTAGCTTGTTGAAGAGGCAAACCTCAACTGTGTCACCTTTCTCCTTGTTGGTGTGGGGCGGAATTAGGGTGTACCCGTTGGATTTGACGATTGTTGTTAGGGCGCTTGAGCCTCCTGCTGTAGGCGTTGCCACCAGTTTTCCGTCTGCCCGCTTTAGGTGAACGAGCAGGAAGCGGAATTGAGGACCATTATGCACCTCTTCACCCAAGACGGCGGGAACCCTCGGAACACTTGAATCCGCAGCCAAACCCAAGTAGGCAGCTATTAGCGGAGCCATGAACAGGTAGAAGCCACCGATGCAGCTGCCGATGTGCCCAGGCAACATCACCACAGGCTTACCGTTGACGACGCCAAAACCTGCGAGGGCTCCTGGACGCAGCGACACCCCCTGCAAGACGACGCCGGGGTTGCCCAGTGCGTTGATGGCGTCGGGCACAAAGTCTTTCACGCCCACGCTGGAGCCGCCGATGGTTGCCACAATATCTGCGGATTGGAGGGCTTGGCGGATTTTCTCCGTGACTTTGTCAAGAGCGTCAGGCATGATACCCATCAGCTTAGGTTCGCCGCCTAACTCTGAAACCAACCCCGCCACGACCAAGGCGTAATTGTTGGCGAAAATGGAGGGCTCGTTTTCGCGTTGTTTAAGCAGCTCATCGCCGCCCGAAATGACCGCGACGACCGGTTTCTTGAAAACGTCCACGCGGGTTAGCCTGTTGGAGGCAAGCAGCCCGGCGTCTTGGGAACGCAGAACCTGACCCTTCTTGAGAAGAAGGTCGCCTTTTTTCATGTCGTCACCCATCGGAATGAGCCCTTCGCCCTGCTTAATTTCCCTGACCACTTCCACGGTGTCGTCGCGGAGGCGGGTTTCTTCGACCTTCACCGAAGCAGAGGCGCCTTTGGGGATGGGTGCGCCGCAGGCAACGTAAACTGCTTCGCCGGGCTTAAGTTGCAGGGTGGTGGGGTGGTCTGGGGGAAACAGTTTACCCACGATTTTGAATGTTGCAGGCTTAGCTGGAGAAGCGGCTTTTGTTTCTTGGGGATTAAGGGCGTAGCCGTCGATGAAGGTTTTGTCGTAATCGGGAAGGCTCAAAACTGAAAACACATCCGTCGCCAAGACGCGCCCAAGACACTGTTCCAGCGGGATGCTTTCGGTGCATGCTACGTTTCTGGGGATGCTTGTAAGCAACTTTTCCACAGCTTCGGTGGGGTTTGCCCGTTTGGGTAATCTGCGTATGTCAGGTCGATTCATGAAGTCACCGTAACTGTAACTATGTATGTGAAAGGGGGTTTAGAAGAGTATCTTTTCGGGCGCGGAGTAGATGTTCATGCGTTTGCCCCGCACAAACCCCACCAGCCCCATGTTTGCCCTCTTCGCTGACACCACCCCCGACGAAAGCACCGCAGCCATCGAAGCCACAAGAGGAATGCCGACTTTGGCGGCTTTATAAATCATGTCTCCGGGCACGCGTCCCGTGATGGTCATGAAGCACTCGCCCAAATCCACATGGTCCAACACGGCGGTGCCGATGACTTTGTCCACGGTGTTGTGTCTGCCCACATCCTCCGAAAACGCAACCAAGGACCCGTCGGTTCGGTAAATCGCCGAGTCATGCAGCCCGCCGGTTTGTTGGAAACCTTTGGCGCGTTTGTTCATGTCGTTGATGCAGTCAATGATGACTTGGGCTTTGACTTTGAAGTGGGAGTTGACTTTGGGGATGGTTTCTCTGCGTTCGTAGGGTGAGGTGCTGGCTTTTATGAGGGGAATTACGCGCCAGTGCACCCTTGAGTGCTTCATGCGTTCCTCCACATCTACATCGGAGTTGAGGGTTATGCGGCAGGTGTAGGCGGCTTCGTCGACGGTTATCTGGGCGATTTCGTCTGCCGAACGCAAAACGTCCTCCGCCAGCAGGTACCCCACTGCCAACTCTTTGAATTGCAGGGGAGAGCACCAAATCACAAACGAGTAGGTGGTGTTCACAGAAATCTGCAGGGGCACTTCATCCGCCACGTAATCAGGTAATTGTTCCGCTTTGCCCGCGGCGAGGTCAAGTTTGAGGATGTCTACTTGACGCATACCTTTCAGCACCTACCCTACCATGCCGGTACTGGAATATAAAGAACAAGAAGCAAAAGACGCAAAGTTATGGGCGGTAGCCGCTTAACGTGCCCAACGCCAAGGTTGCGGCAGTTATGTCAGCGGTGGTGCCAGGGTTGTAGTTGTTGCCACATTCCCGAAGCTTGCGGTCAAAGAGCAAAATACTTTCCCTGCCTTTGGGAGTGTCTAAGCCGCCTAACTCGAGGACGTTTTTGGCGTCTTTGGAGACATCAAGGGTTTTTTCTAAGCCGACTTTTCGGGAGATGAAGGTGTCGGGGCGTTCGGAGAGCACTTTGAGGAAGGTGTGGGTGATGGCAGTGTTAAGGCACTTCTTTTTCTCGTACAACTGCTCCATCAGGTAAGGATAAGCCAATTCGAAAGCTATGGGAAAGTTGTTGACCCACTCATAGCAGATGTCATCGTAGCCAGCGCCAATCTTAAAGACTTGGTAAAGCGAAACGTCCTCCTCGACAAGGCGAGTTTTGGAGTTGGCGTCGTTTACGTCTAGGTCAGGGGCGTCGTTTAAGCCACTGGGGCTGGCGATGGCGATTGCATCGTAGAGGTTCACGGCGTCCTGTGCCGTGGTGGATTCGACAGCAAGTTTCATGTTTGCCCGAAGCTGCTTGAGGTCAAATTCGCCCTTCTCGCCTATTTGGGTCATGCCAGCCGCGACTGCCAAGGGGATAAAAAGCATCACAGTGCCCAGCAGGGTGTTGCCGCCGTGTTGCCATGCGTCTATGTCGGCGACGCAGTCGCGCATAAGTTCACCCATACCCGCTTGGTTGACTTGTAGTTGCCCGTTTTGGATGGCTATGCCTCGTTTGGCGGCTTCCTCAAATGAAGCGGACGCGGCCACGGCTGAAGCCAAGAAGTGTTCTACGCGGGTGCCTTCAAAGCCGACCACGAAGTTTACGTTGCCGGGTTTGTTGGCGCTGACTTCGAAGAGGATAGCCATTTCTAGGCATCGGGAGATGTGTTTTGCCTTGTTGAATTGGGCCATGAGTGCGCACCGTGGGTTATTGAGGCGCAAAAAAGGTTTATTAACGTTATGTAAAAAGGTACAAACACTTGAAGAACACTACAACCCCACTTCAGAAGGCAAATTTATGCGTGCACGTGAAGGCGACCTCATCCAAACAGCCAACAACGTCATATTCGACGTAAAAGGTTTAGTTCACCCCCCAAACAAAATCTTGGCGTTTCCCCGATACATCCCCAGCCCCACAGGCAACCGCACCAGCAGCCAAGGCAACCTGTACGGCAAAGTCTACAACCTCGCCGAACGCTACCAATACCTAAAACAGAAAACGCCGCACCTGCTCGTGTTTGACCCCGTTTTCGGCGAAAATCTATGCGAAGTCTCAACCACCGAAATCACCAAACACTACAACCCCATCGAAGCCCTTGAAAAGCTGCGCCAAGCCAGCAAGCTGCAGCCACTGGAGCAGAAAGCTGTGGCGTTGGCGGAGGAGTTGCAGGAGGCAGCAGGGATTCCGTGGAGCAGCATAGGCATCTCAGGCTCAGTTATGGCGGGACTGTTCACGCTGCAAAGCGACATCGACCCCCTCGTGTACGGCACAGAAAACAGCCGCAAAGCCTACGAAGCCATGGAGAGGCTGCAAAAAACGCAGACATCACATTTCAAGGCATACACGCGCTCAGAGTTGCAGGCGCTCTTCGAGTTCCGTTCGAAAGACACCAAGATGAGTTTTGAGGACTTCGAACGCGTCGAAACCCGCAAATTCTTCCAAGGCATGTACGATGGAACCGACTATTTTGTGCGGTTCGTCAAAGACTGGCAGGAAGTAGATGAACAGTATGGTGATGTGTGCTACGAAAACTCTGGCTACGCCAAGGTCTCTGCCTTGGTGGTGGATGACTCCGAAGCATTGTTCACACCCTGCAGCTACAAGCTGGAAAAAGTGAAAATTTTAGAAGGTCCCCAACTGGAGCCCCTCACGGAAGTGGCGTCATTTCGCGGCAGATTCTGCATGCAAGCCAAACCCGGCGAAGCAGTTGTGGCGCAAGGCAAAGTGGAACGGGTCACCGACAAACGCAGCGGCAACAGCCACTACCGCGTCATAATCGGCAACCAACCCGCCGACTACCTCACCCTGTCACACGCGTAGGTCAGCAACTTTGAGCACTTGCTCATAGTAACGTGGACAGTAAGTCAGGGTTACCTGATAAAAGCTGCCGTTTTCCGATTGAACCTCTTCAAGGCTGCCCTGCACGATTATGGTTTCGTCTTTGTGGGCTTGCAGGCGGAACTCCTCCATGTAGGAAACCACACGCACAGCCTCCAAAGCCTTCTTTGAACCAGATAAAACGTTTAGGGGTTCAATGCCGTAAACCGACGGAATATACGGAGCATCAGCATCTTCGGTCACGCGGGCTTTCAGGTTAACCCAGCCTTTGCGCACAATCTTGGTTTTAGAGTTGTATTCACTGTTGATTTCCTCCCAGCTCTTTACGGGCTCAAACTCGGCTTTTATGGTTCGCCCACTTTGGCGGTCGTCATATAAACCGTAGATGAGTTTGCGTTTCTGGTGCCACAAGAACTCTCTGACGCTAAGATTCTTGAACCGCCATTTCTTACCATCCATCGCGGCGGAAGTTGAAAACTCGTTACGGAAACCCGAAAGCCCATCACTGTAAAGGTCGCCGAGGACTTCGCGCACTTTAGCGATTTCTTTGCCGCCATAAACCAGCAAATCAATGTCCGAATAGTCAGGATGATGGAACCCATGCAGCATGGACCCAAAAACGCCAAAATCCTTGATGGTTAACCCCGAACATTTGAGTGAAATTTCCAACACACGCTGAGTAGCCGCCACAAGGTCATCAGGAGAACCCTCAGCCGCCAACACCTGCAGCCGCCGCTGCGGCATCCTTGCCTCCGCGATGTCACCTTTCTTTATACCCACAACCTTAACGCCCAACATCTTGTGGTCCAAGGTGTATTGGGGGTAGTTTTTGAAGACGAATTTCCAGCCTTCATCATCGTAGAATTTGTAGAAGACTTTCCCGCTGGTTCCACCGTTACGAAGCGCCCGCTTATCCTTGGAGTGAAAAATGTCGGCAGAAGCGTATTCGGCGTCGCATATGTAGGCGCCACGGGGGTGACTGTAGCCGAAAACGCGGAAAATCAAGCCTTCCTTGGTGAGGACGCCGTCGCGGTCACGCAGTTTCTTTATAGCGGCCATATTTGTTCTTCCTCAGACGTTGCTGTTCCAACCACAACCTGATACGTCGCCTCGCCTGTTTTAACAGACTCCACCTTTTCCAGCATCCCAGAAACTTTCACCTTATCACCAGTTCGGGCAACATTACGGTAACAGCCAATGTTGCTTAGGATGCAGCCGGGAACTTGGTCAAGAGGAAGCTGGGATTTCTCGTCCGCAGGCTCATAATCTTTAAGCCGGTATATCGCGGGGCGGTAAATTGCCTCCGTGTCATCACTAATCACACACTGAAACTTTACAGGCGTGGTAGGTATGAAGCGGTATTCACCATACTTCTCATACACTTCTTCAGGAAGCTTCCCAGCCGTAAACATCCAAATTTTATCCTTGTACTTGCCTTTGAATTTGCGGGCGCGGTCCAGCTTGTTGCCAAAAATATAACGCATAGTCCCAGCGTTCACCAGACGCTCAATGGTTTCTTCAACCACACGAAAGTTTCCAGTGCCGTAAACAACAAAGTCGATGTCGCTTTCTTCACTGTGCATGTTTAGCGCAATGGAGCCGTGCATGCCAAAGTGACTAAGACGAACACCAGACTCCTTGCTGAGCATGGTTATAAGCTCCACAGCTAAAGCTTGCATGCTATCGGGGCTGGGCAAAGCAAGGATGGTTTGCAAGCAGTCGCGGGGAACAAAAACTTCGGCGATACGTCGGATTGGGGCGCTGATGAGTTCCTTGTTGCGGAAGGGACATAAGTAGAGGTAGTCGGGAAAGTTTTTCCGGAAGGTTTCAATGAAGGATTGATAGTTTTTGGCGGTGTAGAGTTTTTCGGCGCGGAAAAGTTTCTTGCCGCCAAACTGCCACGTCCGCTCAAGCATTTCCACGTGGAAGAGCTCTTGGTACTCGGCGGGGATATATTTAAGGAACGCGAACACGCGTCCGCCGGGATGCTCGTAGCCAAGCGTGTTGAATATGAAGCCTTCATGGGTTACGAAAGTGTCTCCGTCTCGGGGGATCCAATTTTCTGTGGAAGCCGTTTTGATGCACCGCGTTAAGAAGACAAAATGAGGATTAAAAAAGCTATTGCAAACACATTCCGACAAAAATTATCGACACACAATTAGGAAAAGAAAGCGCACTTCAAAAGAAAGCCCAAAGATTGGAACATCAACTACCTATCTGGTCTAAGGGCAGCCTAAAATAGGGAAGAGAAGGCAGCATCTTATACTGTTGCGGTTTTGTTCATCTTTATCTGCAAGGCAATTACCGCTGCACTAACCCCGACCACTACCGTTGCGCTCAAAAGAATAAACAGCCAGTTATGAGCCAGGAAGCTGCTTAACAGGTCGTTTCGATAGAAGCAAATCCCATAACCGCCTACTCCAAGCCCAGCCAAAAAAAGAGCCACCTTCAAAACGTCTAGCAGACGAATGTGGAAGGTTTCTGCCCTGAATCTTCGGTCCAGTCCGCCTGCAGCAAAAAGCAGCACAACTGAACCAAAACCAAGCAGGCAACCACGCCAGTTTCGGGTAAAGAAAGCAGCCAACCGTTCAGCGTTGGATGCATCGGGCAAGAATACCCACAGAAGAATCAGGATATGGAGCCTACTAGAAAGCCTGTGTCGAGTAGCTGCCCGTTTAAGGCTGGACCCCAAGTTCTGCGCCAGGGCACGGGTTTGTCGCCAGCTACCTGAAGGTCGGGGTCAGCGGTTTCCAGTAGCCCACGGGAGCGGGGAGGTAGGGTAGAGCCATTCGCAGCCTCGGTCTTTCACCGTTGTAAGAGATTCTTGGAAAGAATGCAGGAACATGCCCAAGGAAACGAAGGGGTTGACCAAGAAGACGGCGATTATGACAAAGAAATTGTGGAACAGGGAGCGATGAAGCTGTTCATCGCGATACTGCTTGATTTTCATGAACAGCATTCTCTGTCTAAATCAGGCAGAAGCGCCCCAAGGGCAACCAGAAGGGCAGGTCCGGGTTGACCAAACAGCAGAAAACCGAGGGCTAAAGAGAAAAAAAGATGCGTGTAGGTAAATTCACGAGTTTGTCCCCAACCGATATATCACCAGAAAATGAATTTCTAATTTTCGGTTAGGCTACCGCCCCTGAACGTTAATTGCCAGAAAAGCCATAAATCTTAAATTGCTAAAACAAAAAGAGTAGTTAGAGTGCAATCCATGAACGCAGAGTTATATCCCTATGTACTTTTTCTTCCAGGCGAAGAGAAAAACAAGGTTCTCAGCGCCATATTCGGCTCCAAAGCCGCAGTTGACCTCCTCAAATTCGCCTTAGAGCAAGGCGTAGCCAAAAGCATCTACCAAAAAGACCTCGTCAAAAAACTCAACTTCTCCAACAAAACCATAATCGAAAACCTCAAAACCCTCACCAAACTCGGCGTTCTAAACGAAGCCATGGAAAAAAACGAAAAAGAAGGTCGAATCATCTGGGTCAAAGCTTACCAACTCACCGACCTAGGCAAATGGTTCGCGCTCCTCATGGCTGACGAAGAACAAATCAGCGAACGAGAGAAAGCCGAAATTATGCAGAACCTGTTCCGCATCTACGTAAAGATGGTCAAAGGCTTAGCGGAAGAGCTTCACATCGACAAACGCATGTTTGAAGACATATTCAGGGAAGAAATGCAATCTTGAAAGTTGTCTCCATCATTGGCACCAAAAAATCAGGCAAAACCACAACCACCGAAAACCTCATCTCGGAACTCTCCAAACTCGGCTACAAAGTGGCAGCCATAAAACACGTCCCCGAAAGAGACTTCACCCTCGACACGCCCGGAAAAGACACTTACCGCTTTGCCCAGCACGGAGCCAAAACCATTGTTGCGTTCTCCGCTAAAGAACTCACCACCATCGAAAAAATCCCCGCTGAAGAGGTTTCCTTTGAGAAACTTTTAGAGAAATGCGCAGGCAACGACATTGTGCTGGTTGAAGGCTTAAAACAGGTTATGGCAAAAAACCCCGCAATCCCCAAAATCTCTGTAGTTAAAACCAAAGAGGAAGCTCTATACGCCAAAGAAGCCTACACGCCCATCCTTGCCTTCAGTGGACCATTTAACACCAAAGAACTGGAGCCCAAAACCACCTACATCAATGCACTAACAAATCCGGACAAACTAGCCGCATTCATAGAAGAGCAAGTGCTCAAAAAATAAAAAATAGTGCTGTTGTTGGTGTGTGGGGTTTGGAGGCTTTTGAAGGGAGAAAGGGAAGCGTGCAAAAAGTGTGAGACGCCCCCAAACCTGTCCACCCAACTAGTTGCCGTGTGCCTCTTTTCTCCATATTTCTAAAGTGCTTTGAAAGCTTCAAACCAACGGGTATACAACGCCAGCATATCCATGGAAACACTGGGTTTTCGCGCATCAAATATCTGTCTGAAATCATTCATGATTAAGGGTCTTGGCTTTGCGGCTTTGTCTAAGGCTTTGCCTGACTCGAAGAATTCTCCGATAAGGGAAAGCTGCGCTGACTGGCAAACGTCCCGTATGTCGCTGCCTGAGAAGCCCTCGCTAAGCCTTGCCAACTCATGCAGGTCTACATCTTTTTCAGTCTGAAGGTTCCCAGTGTAGAACTTGAGCATGTTTACACGTGTATTGTGGTCAGGCAACGGCACCAAAATACGCTTCTGGAACCGGCGAATAAACGCCCAATCCAAATCCCAAGGCTTGTTCGTGGCGCCGATGACGTAAACGTGCAGTTGCTTGCCTTTGTCCATGATGCCGTCCATTTCTTTGAGGAACTGGTTCTTAACACGGATTTCGCCGCCCACCTCATTAGAATGAGTGCCCATCAGGGAGTCTAACTCGTCCACGAACACGATGGCAGGTTTACCATCAAGGGAGCTTTTACGTGCAGAACCAAACAGCTTCGCGACATTCTGCTCTGCCTCGCCCAGCCACTTGCTCATAATGGACGCCGCATCAATGCTGTAAAAGTTTCCATCTATCTCTGTGGCAACTGCCGCAGCCAGCAACGTCTTACCGCAACCAGGAGGACCAAAAAGCAGAATTCCACGCGGCCAACCCAACGGAAACAGGTCAGGCCGCTGCACAGGGTAAACAATAGCTTCTTTAACGGCTTTCTTGGCGGGTTCTAAACCTACAACTTCGTCCCACGTAACATGGGGCTTCTCCGTAACTATGAGCTCTTCACCGTCGGGTTCGCCTGCAGGTGCAGCGCGTTCTACACCGTCTTCCTCGACTGTCTGCTCTTCCATCTCATGCCGCACACCCCGAACCGAAACAGCACCCTGCAGGGCTTTAATTCGTTCTTGGTATGCGATGGCTCGTTGCACATAGACTTTGTTTAAGCCGTATTCCGGATAAAGTTGGACAAGTTGAAGCAGGCTTTCGATGGCTTTCTGGTACAGAGTTATAGCTCGGCCTTTGTTGCCTTGCTTGTCCATTTTCACGGCTTCTAATGCGTAAGCTGTTGCTACTCTTTCAAGTTCTTGTGAAGCGCTCATGTTTTCCCCTCTAATCGACTTATTCTGGCGGTCTCAGTTCAATTTTTATACGTCCCTTGTTGCCTAAGCTTTCAAGGGCTTTCTCAATTTCCTTGTTTGAAGTGTTTAACTCACTGGAACAACGTGTAAGGTCTATTTCACCATTACTCTTACGAACGTACTCCAACAGCAAATCCTCAATTGAGGACTTATCAACGGTCAACGAGAACTCCTTGATTTCCTGTTTCCGATAGGAAAACGTGGTCTGAGGTGCACTCCGCGAGGAATCGACCTTCGACTTACGTCCAACCGCCTGCGAATTCGAAGCCGACAGAGCAACAAGCTCTCTCACGGGGGCTGCTTTGGGTGCAACAGTGGCTTTCGGCTCCGTTGCAGGCGGTTCAGGCAGAGTATCGGCGAGTTTCTGCTCCAAGAAGTTTGAAACTTCTTTGAGGATTTCTTCGCCGCCCTCTGTTTTGTTTCCGACTGGAATCACAGCGTCTGCATCAGAAGTAACTTTGGTGGCGTAAAGCGTCTCGCTGATGGTGGTTTGGACTGTGTTAAGCTCTGCGGACACGTCGGGTAACACTTGGAAAAGCTCCTGCGATACATTCTGCAACAGCTTCAACGCAGGCTTAAGGTCCACAACGATTTCGCTGAGTTCCTTGATGGTTTCAAGTCTAAGCACAACGCGTTCTATAGCTAACTGAACATTGTATAGAAACTTGAGTAGCTTACGGACTTCAGCGAGTTCATTAGCGCAAACCGACGCGCGTTCTTTGTTATTCTTTTTCAACGCGCTCATGCAGGTTTCGAAAAGCACTTTATCGCGTTCTTTAAGGCGGTAGCTAGCCTGCTCCAGCTTGTTTTGCTGAACTCGAAGCGTGTAAATTGATTTAGTTGCTAGTTCTTTGACGGGAGGAGGAGCGTGGCGGGCTAAAACTTTAATTTTTGTTCCCTCCGCACCCTGCTATCTTTCCCATCTACTCTTCCGGCTATATTCCAGCCTTTCCGACTTCTTTGACGTAAACTACAACGGGGGGTTCTGGGAGCTCTGGCGCTTCAGGCTCTGGAGCTGCTACCGGGCGAGGTGATTCTTGAGCGGGTTCATTGTAAACTGGGGGTTTCTGTTCAGGCAATGGTTTTTGTTCGGGCAACTTGGGTTCAGCAACAACTGGGGATTCCCCGATGAGCATGTTGGAAAGCTTGGTCTTAATTGATTCCAAGTCAGCTTTTTCGGCGGCAGTACGTTTCAGGGTTTCCTGAAGCATACTAAAGCCGTTGCGGTATGCTTCGTCGTTGATTTTCCCGATTTCGTGCTCTAACTCCAAGTGTAAAACACCGTAGCTTAAAGCTTGAATTTCATCTTCACATCGGTTAATTCCCTGAGCGGCTTCGTCCAACAGCAGCTGAGCGTCTTTGCGCAGCTGGCTTAGGACTGTAGAGAAGTTGCTGTGGAGCTCTGTGTATAGAACTTGGGCGATTTTTCGTTTTTCAGCCAAGTCCTTTAGGGCTTTGTCTTTGCGCCATATAAACGGAATCTGGTCGCAGAAGATTGCGGCTTTAGCCTTAATTTTTGAAATGAATATGACATCAGCGCCATTGAATATGAGGTACTCCATGGGCTGCTTTGTGAATCTGCCATCGCTTTGTTCGATAAATGCTGCTTCGAACTTTCCACTTGGCGTGGTGGCGAAAGAGATTATTCTCCCAACTAAACGGCCGTATTCGTCTTTCACTGGTTTACCAATTGAAAGAAAAAGATTGGATGGGGATGTTTGAGACATTTTTTATCCTCCTTTTAGAATCCTTGTGTTGTTTGCTCGGTGCGGGACGAGGGCGCTGCGGGCATGCTTGGTGGCAGGTCGGGGAAGCGGTCTTTGATTTTTTGTTCTGCAACAGTTGCGGCTTCAGCAAGGATCTTGGATGCATCGTCGTTAACTGTGTCGAAGTTGAGGGTCATTCCTGAACCTTGTCCTGCTTCGATCATTATTCCGCTGAGCATGTTGCCTATTTCTCCGAGTTCATTTTCTGCTTCGGGGAACACGCTGACTAATCCTGATCTGACGGACCGTAGAACTCCCACTGCTGGTCCCAGAGTGGAAACTACATCGCCAAGTTCTGATACTGTTCGTAATCTTAATGTTATTTGTTCAAGGGCAAGCTTCGCGTTAATGATTAATCTGGACATTTTCCGGACTTCAGCTAGTTCATTAGCAAAGACGTTTGCGCGTGCAGTGTCGTGTTTGGTGTAGGCGTCAACGATGCGGGCGAAGATTGCTTTGTCACGTTGGCTGAATCTGTCGGTTGCTTGGTCGAGTTTTTGGACTTGGAGATCAATACGTCTAACGGCGAAATCTAAACGTGGCTTCAGGGGGCCTGGTGGCTTCACGGCGTCTTTTATGCGATTAGTGAACGGTGTTTCTTCCCGTTTACTTTCCCATTTTTTAGCGAACCTTTCAGACAATTCTATTCCTCCAACTACAGTGACTGCACAGAACTGTCTTATACATTGTTAATATGGCGTCAATATGCTCGTATATACGTAGGGCTATACGTGCCTGAAAAAAAGGGCTGGAGCTTTAATTATTGGAATAAAGCCGGAATAGCGCGCATGGAAATTTTTAACATAAACATGTTAGTTAGACTAAAGAGACCCATAGTGTAATTGCTATACAAAGGTGAAAACAATGGGTGACAGATTAAAAGTATTCGGAATCATCGCCATTTTAGGGTTCATGGCCGGCGTCCTAGCACAACTCGCAGCAACCTACTTCATCCCGTGGATGATCTCTGTTCTGCCAATGCTTAGCGGTATCACGAGCTTTCTGATATCAGGTCTTGCCGGAGCATGCCTCACTGTTGGATTAGTCGGTGCATGGGCATACTTTAAAGGCAACCGAACAGTCTAAAAAGAAAGCTTTAACCCACTTTCTTTTTAGTGTTCCACAGTATACTTCATGCCTTATTCTATCTTGTTTTTATCACTCTTTACTGCTTTTTTGAAAAAATATTAGTTGAATGGTTGTTGTGGACTCAGTAGCGGAAAAAGAGTTCATCCGCGGGCTAAGCGTCTCCGTACCTCGATATCCTCATTGTCCGAGTTACTCAGACAACAACGGCGCTTATTTGCATTTCTCAGCAACATTGGTCTGGATGCTCATGAGTAACCCAAAGAAGCATTGTGTTTTGGTGGGTAAAGCTTTTAGGAGATGTTTTTTGTTAGCTACACAGCCAATGGGCAGCAGCTTTTAATCAGGAGTCAAGAAAATGCAGTACCGAACAGTACCAAAAAACGGCGACAAACTCTCTGCGTTAGGTTTTGGAGCCATGCGATTGCCAGTAAAAGGGCAAAACATCGACGAGCCACGCGCGATAAGCCAAATTCGCTACGCAATTGACCACGGCGTTAACTACCTTGATTCTGCCCCGCCGTACCATGGCGGCGAGAGCGAAAAACTGCTCGGAAAAGCCTTGCAGGACGGTTACCGCGCAAAAGTGAAAATCGCCACCAAACTCACCTCATTCATGTTAAGCAAAGCCGAAGACATGCAGAAAATGCTAAACACCCAACTGCAGAAACTCCAAACTGACCACATCGACTACTACCTGCTGCATGGGTTGGAGGAACGGTCTTGGCGAAAACTTCAAGGCTTTGACGCTTTGAAGTTCTTGGATAAGGCTCAGGCGGAAGGAAAAATCGTTAACCAGGGTTTCTCGTTTCATGGGTCACTTAAAACCTTCAGAGAAATTGTGGACGCTAACTATTGGGCAATGTGTCAGATACAGTATAACATTTTGGATGAGAACCTCCAAGCCGGAACAGCGGGGCTAAAATATGCCTCGTCCAAGAAGCTTGCGGTTATGGTTATGGAGCCGTTAAGGGGTGGAGCGTTGGCTTGCGACCCGCCCCGAGAAGTGAAACAGATTTATGACAAGACAGAAAAACGGCTGTCGCCTGCAGAGTGGGCTTTGCGTTGGGTTTGGAATCACCCTGAGGTAACGGTGGTGCTTTCGGGCATGAACGATGAGAAGCAGATTGTAGAGAACATTCGAACTGCCGAAACAGCGTTGCCCAACTCCCTGAAAGCAGATGAATTATCCGTTATCGGAAACGTGGCAAAAGCTTACCGGCGGCTAACAAAGATTCCCTGCACGGGCTGCCAATATTGTATGCCTTGCCCATCTGGGGTAAACATACCCGGCAGTTTCCAAATATACAATGATATGTGCATGTTTGGGGATGAGCAAAAAACCCGCAGCAAGTACGCTATGATACTGATGGGTGGCTTACATGGAAAACGTTCAGACCCCGCTCTGTGTCAAGACTGCAAAACCTGTGTGGAACGCTGCCCCCAACACATAGATATCCCCCAACAACTCAAACAGGTCGTCGAAAACATTGGCGGTCCAGAGACTGAGGCGATTTTTGCACGGCAAAAAAGTGCGCAACTACAAAAACCTGCAAAACCCATTAGAGAAAAGCCGTGAAAAGAAGACCAGAGATATTTGGGGTCAGTATCCAAAGATTGTGCCTAAAATAACCAACTCAAGGGAGAAGTAGAACAGGTACAGTTTCTGCACTGGCACAGGAAGTCTGCCTAACGCGGGAATTACGGTTTCTTCCATGAAGTTATGTGTATTCAAGCTTGTGTTCAACCTGCCTAAAGGTTGGTTTCGCGTTTACTATGCCTGAAGTTGCTGCTGGATATACAGAAGGCGTTTAACCAACATGCAGAGACTACAACAGCAACCTGCTAAACTAACTTAAAGAATATAAAGATAGTAACCAAAAAAACCGCCAATTGATGTCAAAACCGAATTTTTCAGAGTCATTTGAAGAAAAAAACACCAAAACACTCACAAATTTGGCGGAACCCCAGCATCAAGTCGAGCTGTCTTTTTAGCAGCCAATTTTGACGACATAATCGCGAGAATTCCTGCAAGCACGGGCAACCAGTAGAAGCTTAACGCGTATTGTGAGTGGAGTCCCGATACATCCTCGGGTGTCAAACCGAAGCTGGCGGGTGAAAAGAGCCCCGCGATTGCTTTCTCTTGTGGAATTGGAGTTTGAACTATAGTGGCGCCTAAACCTAAATAGAAAATGGGGCTGCATGCAAGGGCGATTATGCCTGAAAGAATCAGAAGTCGTTTGGCGGTTTTACCTGTTGCTAAGCTGCCTTTGATTGCCAAAATGCCTGCAGCCAGAATCATGGCGGTGGTTGCCCAGTTAAACCAGTAGGGCAGGATTTGCGTTTGGTTTACGCCGTTAGCTGTTCCAGTGAAGCCCCAAAAGTACAGTGAAACGCTGATTTGGTTAGAGAAGTCTTGCTGGAAGTTTGGGAAGGCTCCAGTGAGGTTGTAGAAGGAAACGGAAAGCCAAGGCAGCAACAGACTTACAAAAAACAGCCCCGCAGAAAGCAAAGCCACCCAATTTTTCCTCATATTACCCCCGAGGGGTAGTAGGGTGTTTTGGTATTAATTTCTTGCCCAGCTAGCCGAGGCAGAGAGTTGAAAAAGAAAGGAAGGAGGAGGCGTTATTTTCTTCGCCGCTGCAAAACAAACCCTATCACAGCAGCCACAACCAGAAACACCACCACGAAAATCAAGATGTTCATCCATGTGGGGAAACCTTCCTCTGGTTGTGGAGATGGAGACGGGCTGGGGGAGTTTGTTGCAGTAGGGGCAATTGTCGGGGTTGGGGTAGGGGTGGTGGTTGGCAAGGTTACTGCACCGTTTGCGTCGGTTTTTACCAGCCAAAAGTCTCCTTGTCCTGAGCCCGTGGCGTTAGTGTAGCCGCCTAATGTGTAGGTTCCGTCGCTGTTCTGGACCACCGCGCCAAGCACGTTCTGTCCTGATTCGCCGATGGTTTGGTTCCACTGCTGCACGCCCGAAGAGTCAGTTTTAACCAGCAAAGCTTTGGTTTGAGCAGGGTCTGCTGAATCGGTGACTCCAACGAGGGCGTAGCCGCCATCACTAGTTTGGATGCCGTTGAGGTTATCGCTGGTTACGGTTCCGCTATAAGTCTGAGTCCACTGCTCCTCGCCTGAACTGTCAGTTTTGAACAGCACAAATCTGTTTGCGTTGCCAATTTGAACCGTGCCTGCCAGAGCAAAGCCGCCGTCACTGGTTGGGATGAGGGTGCTTGAAATGTAGTTGTTTGCGCCTCCGTAGGTTTGGTTCCACTGCACCGCACCTGAACTGTCGGTTTTGATAAGCCAAAGATTGGCTTGCCCAGAACCGTAAGAGTCAGAGTCGCCCGCTAATGCGTAGCCACCATCGCTAGTTTGAACCACGGAGTAGACGGCGTCATTTTGGTCTGCACCGTAGGTTTGATACCATTCCAACTCGCCTGTGGAACTGATTTTTGCGAGCCATCCGTCACTTTGCCCTGCGCCGATAGTGTTTGATGCCCCCACTAAAGCGTAGCCGCCGTCACTAGTTTGGGTGATGCCGTAGGCGATGGCGGTGCCCAGTTCGCCGTAGGTGCTGTTCCAGCTGAGGTTGCCCTCGGCGTCGGTTTTGACAAGCCAAGCATAGATGCCGCCTTCGTCAATTGAGTAAGTGTAGCCGCCCAAGGCATAGCCGCCATCACTAGTTTGCGTCAAAGTGTCGGATATGCCTTGTTCTAGACCGCTGTAGGTTTGGTTCCACTGCATCACGCCGTCGGTGTCGGTTTTAACAAGCCATGCGTTTACGATGCCTGAGCCGAAAGAGTTGGTGGTTCCCGTCAAAACGTAGCCGCCGTCACTGGTCTTAACCATGGCGTAGGCTTTGTCGGGGTAAGGTCCACCGTAGGTTTGGCTCCACGTCGCCGAAGCAGCCTCGACGCAGGTGGAGGTGGAGAGCAGAAGCACAATTCCTGTCAGAACTAAGCCTAAAGTTACCATTGAGGGTCGGTTTGACATTTTTGGTCTTGGGTGAATATGTGCTAGATGCATAAAAGGTTACGCCAAAATTACAACCAATTTCAGTTAACTGCATTAAACACGCAAAAGATGCATATTGCGTGGTTGGTGGCGTCGTTTAAAAGTTCCCAGAGGTGCTCCAGCTGCTGAGCGATTGAAGAACAAAGGAGTCACGGTGTTTGCGCAGCTCCAGTTTCCGTGTTTCGGCGACTGTTTTAAGGAAATTCAAAAAACCCTCGCCAGAGGTGTCCTCTGCTTTGATGTAGAGGAGGTAGCCTTGTTCTTTATTTTGAGAGTCAAATATGCTTAGTTTAGGCGGTTTGGACAGGTTTTTGCAGCAGAACGACCCAATAACGCGGTGTAGCTCCATAACTTCTACGAAATTCACGTAAGCACCAACTTTCCATTTTTGAATAACGCATGCAGAGAAAGCACTTAAAGGGTTGTGCCTGCACTGTTGCAACAACAAACATTTATCCAGACACCTAACGAAGCCTTGCTTTTAGCAAGGCAAATAAGCAATATCACCATAAACAATACACAGGGAAATTTATGACGGTATGGTTCTGTGTAAAAACCGCTGAAGAAGCAAACGTTGTCGGAGACGTAGTTTGTGCCTTCAACGTCTTTGAAGACTCGCACCCCAAAGGAAAATACACATGGGTCATGGAGAAAGGCGTTGGCGATGAGGAGTACTGGGAAATTAAAGGAAAATATGAGGCGCTGGGGGAACTCACTACCATAGCTTTAGTTTACCGTGAAGGCGACACCGTGGTTTTTGGGGAAGTGAACGATGATTTGGTGCCCAACTTTTTGGCGCCACTGCTGCAGAAGTATGGCTTTGACAACGTGAAGTGGATTGTGGCAACGTCTAAACGTTAAACCCCTTGTTCTAAGCCGCCACCGACTAAAGCAGCCGTGTAGTCTAAGCGTCGAACGATATGTTGACAAAGTTTATACAATAAAACGGTGTATTTTTTGAGAGACAAAACCATGCGACGCCAAAACGCCAAACTGGGACCCATAAATTACCATTTAGTCGGCAAAAAAGTGGACCCCAAAATTTTAAGCCTATTTCCTTCGCTTAATCAGCAAAACGCCACAAACAACCCTGCTGAGAAGGATGCAATCCAACAAAAGTTAACCTGCATATACCTGCTTGGCAACTGTGGTTCAGCGCCGCTCGCCGAACTGGTAAATGCCATGCAGCTCCCTCGGGCAACCGTGGCAAACAACATTAAGAAACTGGTTTTGCTGGGGCTAGTCGAGGCGGTTAAGGCTAAAAAAATGGTCAAATATTCGCTAAGTACAGGTGGGGTTTTGGTTTTGGCGGCGTTTCGAGAATTCCAAGAGTGGAACAAAATCAAGACCGCCCTTTTGGGTGTTCCGAAAGCAAATGACCCCCTTGCATACACGTTGTTCACCATAGGTTACGCCTCGGACGGCAAACCTGAAGGCGTCTACAATGCCTTAGTTAAGTATGCATCTCAAGGACACAGTTTAGAAGGCTTAGAGGTGGAGGTTGCGGCGGAGTCCTTGCTGAATTTTTACCGCGCCGACATGCGCGCCTCGGGTCCTACGCCTCCAAACTACCTGGGCGTGTTTAAGGAGTTTACGACAACAGGTTTTCAGGATGTGTTTCGCATGCTGCTGATGGCAATTAAGCCCACAGCAGAAGACTACAACTGGCTGGTAGAGTTCTTCAACGAAGTCGCCGAATTCTACTACGACCCCTCACGAGTAGCCTACGTTAACCTTCTAAAAGAGAACAAACCGTTCAGGGATAGGCTGGAGGAGTTCAAGAAGCAGCAGGACCAACTGATAAAGAAGGAGGGCTCCAACTTGGAGGTAACATTCTCGGTTCCCAGCGCGGGACTGCAAAAAATAGACGCCATGCCGCCTCATCTGCGAGCAATGGGCATGCGGTTAATGCTGGAACCCATGAAATTCATTAACAAGGAACTGTGCGGCTTCTACTGGGAAAACAAAAAAGAAGAAAAATAGCTACTTTACGGCAGCGTCACTTATTTTTGCGCCTTCCGCTACTGCCCTGATGGCTTCCATGAAAGCCTGCGAAGGCGGTGTGGGAACCACAGTTATCCTGATGATGCTTGAGGACTCAGCCTTGTAAGAGTAAGTGTTCTGATACTTAGCATCCACCGTGGAGGCTTTGAACAGGTAATTTGCGCGGGCTTTCACGTTATTGACTGATTTGCTTGTAGAGGTGGTGTTTTTGTTGATGGAGATGGCTGTACGAATTTCGATAACGCCACTTTGAATGCTAAGCAGAGTCGGCAAAACACCGAAAGCCAAGGCGTTGCCTTTGATTTCGCGGTTTTCTTTTTTGTTTCCATCAAGGTTTTTGACGTAATTTATTGATATGTCGGTGCCAGCCAATTCTTCGATGCCTGCAATGAAGTCTTTGTTGGCTTCATTCTGGGAAGAAACCATCGCAAGCAACAGGTCACGTATCATTTCATCGAAACTTATACCTTCTTCAGCCAAAGACATAGTCAAATCTCCTATTGGGCGCGGCTTTTGTCAACCAAAGTTTTGGCTGACTCCACCCACCTTGCTGAATCATCAACTGATAACTTGAAGCTTTTAGGCACCTTAACTATCCCCTCTTTTACGGCGTTAGTCAAGATGGCGGTTAGCTCTTCGGGGGTGGCTTCTGCAAGTTTCTCTTTGGAATCAATCTTTGCGCCCACCACCAGCAACTCTGCAACTTGCTCGTCAACACCTTCTACGCCTGCGATGTTACTTTTCACCATCAACTTTGCCATACTGATGAATTCAGTTGCTTTCTTGCTGGAAATCTTAGCTTTAGATAAGTCCTGCGGGGCTGCCAACGCCAAATCACTTACCGTGGCGATTCCAAGGTCGCGCAATTTGGCACCTAAAATTGGACCGATACCCTCAACAGATTCGACAGGACGTGTGCTTGATATGGGTTTAACCGCGAGCGGGATGGGGCGCAGAGTCAAGTTTAGGGTGCTCATCAAGTTGGGGTCAATTTCGCCTTGTTTTGTGGGCAAGGCAAACATGGTTTTTTCGCCTTCTTGGGTGACGACAGCTTTGAGTTGTAAGGTGAAGTCTGAAAGCACGAAGGTTGTGGAGCGTTCTTGGCTCATGGCAAAATCGTGGACGCGCAGAAGGTCTTTTTGCAGTGAGGTTATCAGGGTTCCTGAGTCTAATTTGGCTGCAAACCCAGTTGCCGCGGCAACCCTGTTTGCTGTAGAGGTTTTTTCATTTTTTTCATCAGACATTTTTTTCACCTGGTTTTAATTTGAAGGTTAGTTTGAGTTCACTTTCCCCTTTGTCGCTGTAGTAGTTGGATTCTGCAGCGTTTGAGGGGATAACTTCCAGTCCGCCGTTATTGAGTACTGTACACTTTAGTTGTATTTCTATTTGAGGGATAGTAAAGGCGACTGGCTGGTCTTGGGTTGCTTGAGCGGCTTGGTCTAAGCCTTGGTTAGCTTGGTTGAGTAACTGGGAGATTACGGAAAAAAAAGTAAAAGGGGAAGACATTTTCATTACGACGATGGGGGTGTTTCTGCAGGTGCAGGGGTTGTGTCTTGGACGATTTTGTCGATGGCTTTGACGAGCGGTTCTGGTGGCGGTGCAGGGGCAACTTTGATTTCGATGAAACTGGATGCTTCAACGGAGTAGGAGTATTTGCTGGAGTATTTCGCGTCGACGGAAGCAGAGAAGAATGCCCAGCCACCTTTAGCTTTAACCTGCACTGATGCCTCGGTCGTCCTCTGCATGGTGATTACCATCTTTATCTGGATGGTTCCGCTTTGGATTTGCAGAAGAGTAGGCAGAATGCCGAAAGCTAATGCGTTGCCAGAGATTTCTTTTTCTTCGTTTGAGTTGTCGCTGGTTTTGCGGTATTTAAGTGAAACCGGAGTGTCAACTAGGTCTTCTACGCCTGCAATGAAGGAAGAGTTTGCGTCGTTTTGGGCGGCAACCATGGCTAGCAGCAGGTTGCGAATCATTTGGTCAAAAGGCACGCTTGCAAGTTCTGTTCCGATTGATAGGGCTGACAATTTCATACCTCGGAGTTGCTTTCTCGGTGTTCATTCTATTTAACTATTGAGACAGCATATTTCTGTCAAACCTGCAGCACCGCATTGGGCAAAGATATATAAAAACTGTAGAAACGTCATGACGCATAAACAGAAGTATGGCGATACAAGATAAAAAGACAAAAAAACAGCAAAAACAACCCCAAACAACAAAATTTAGCGCACCACAGCTAAATAACGTACCATCCAAAGGCAAACTGTAAGTATCAATTTGACAACATACGCGCGAAGAAAAACAAAAAAACCCACCAAACCATAAGCAAAACGCAACAAACTATGCAGCAGTTTCAGGTCTTCTTTTTTTAACCCAGTAAAAAACAGCACCCAACCCCAGAAACGCTACCCCAGCAAGCCACGAATTTGGCGCCGCAAAATAGATAAACACCAAAAGCGAAAGGCTGGAAACCAAACCAATAACCGAAATCACCCGTGGGTACCTACGATGCTTAAGCTTGAGCGCCGAGATGTTTGCCCACACGTAGCTAAAAAGCAGCCCAAACGTGCTCACCGCAATCACGCTGGTCAAGTCAGCAAACAAAACCACCACCGCCATAACCAATCCAACAATCCAAATCGCCACATAAGGCGTCCCAAACCGCGGATGCACCCTACCCAGCGCCGCAGGAAAATCGCGTCGGCGAGCCATGGAAAACGCCATCCGGGAAACCCCCAAAACCGCCGCCAACAAAACGCTCGCCGTGGCAACTGCGCCGCCAACTGCCAAAACCTGCATAGCCCAAGCGTTTCCCGAACCGCCCATGGCAACCACTAAGGGCGCATTGGATGAAGATAACGGTTCGGCACCTACTAAACCAACTGCGACCGCGCCCACAAGCACGTAGATTACGGCGCAAATCAGCAACGAAAGCAGCACCGCACGCGGAACATTACGCTTGGCATCCTTAACTTCCTCCGCCAAAACGGCAACTCGGGGGAACCCACCGTAAGCAAAAAAGATGAAACACAACCCAAAAAGCATCCCTTCACTAAAGGGCGTAAAGGGCACAAAATTTTCCACCTCAACAAACATTAACCCATATGCAACAAAAAAGCCCAAAACTGCAATCTTCACCAAAACTAGCACGTTATTTAAAAAAGCGGACTGCCGCACCCCCACAAAATTCAAAGCCGTAAACCCCAAACATAACAGCGCTGCTATGACGTTGGCGGGTAAACCTGGAACAGCAGCACTCAGGTAGTAACCAAATCCCAGAGAAACCGCGGCGCCGCCAAAGGTGTTTGCAACCACCCACATCCAGCCCGTCAGGAAACCTGCAAACGGCGAAACCAGCCGTCGCGTGTACTCGTATGCTGCACCTTCGACGGGCTGCCAAGTTGTTAACTCCACAAAGCTTAGCGCCGTAAACAGCGCCAAAACTGCAGCCAACCCCATCGAAACCACCAACGCCGAACCCGCATACCCCGCCAAAATGCCCGTTACAACAAAGATTCCGCCGCCAATTATGGCGCCAACGTTTATGCTTACGGCATCCCAAAGGCTCAGCGTAGGTTTAAGCTGACTGGGCTGATCCCTGTTTTCCATGCAACCACTGCTAAACAAATCCAACTTGCATAGCTATTAAAACCTTGGCTCTGTCCTTGTCGGTTCGTTTCTCCAATAACCTTCAACCTAGTGGGGTCCATTTGATTAAGAAGAGCATTGGCTTTAGCACTAAAAACAGATTTTCAGTTTAAACCTTCTGAGGATTGCGGAATAATTATTCGGACAAGAATAATGGGGTACACTAAGATGAAATGCAAGCAAACGAACTGACAACTGGAAGGAATATGGTCACCACTATACTTCTTCGTCATAATTTTGGAAAAGGTTGAGAATTAAAGGTCTTTGCGTTCTTTTTGGAACTGTGCACCACATGCTAGCAAACTGCTCATGTGGTTTTCTAGGTGGAATTTATACGCCTGAGCGTTCCCAATTTTTCTTGTAGGTACAACAAAGCCCATATCCACAAGTTTCTTCAACGCGTCTTTTGTAGTCTTGTAAGAGAGATTAGCTGATTCAGATAACATGGAGATGGTTTGCTCTGAATTCCCTACAATGTATGCTTGGTCGAAGAGTCTGGCTGTTGGTCCTCCGAAAATGCTTGAGAATGGCCCTCTTGTTGCATATTCCTCAGAGTCTGCCCTTTTCCCACTACGTTTCTGGATTTCTTGCATAACGCTTCAACCTCAGAAGCAGTTAGTATTTATTTACACTTAAAGTTTACTATTTACCAATAAGATTTTAAAATATTCCAAAGCTAAAACATTTAAACGGGTAGCGATAAATCCTCCGTTATGCCACCAACCCTATCGTCCATGAAACCAGAGGAGCGTGAATACGTAGGTTTTATTTTAAATAAGTTATGGGTCAATAGGTACTGGTGTGGCGAAGGCAAAAATCAGCATTTGGGACACACTTCAATTGATAATGTACCGAAAGGAAAGTCTCGTAGCGAAAAAGGCGCTATCTTGGATGTTGTTGACGACTTAATTCGGCTTGGTTTTATATGTCCAGTTTCAGCCAATCAAGATAGACATGTTTGTGCAAGTAGAGCTCCCGAAAAGATAACAGATGCACTACCCATAGTTAATGAATATCGCATATCGGTAGGCTTGACTCCGCTATCAGAAAACGATATCTAGAACCATACACAGACGGCCTCTTAGTTTTCAGGTTAATCTAAGTAACCAAATGGAGTTAATACAATAAGCATGCAAGAACACGCTCCAAATTGGAGCCCAACAAAAACATCACCCACGAAAATTACATAATCCTCCCACAGCCTGGAGTTAAGAATTAAACCTTGACCACAACAAACTGAAGAACCCTGTCACCGAGTCTTTTCCCTGTCACCCCAATACTCGCGTGTGCGCAGGTACTGGATTTTCGCCTTCAACAAGTCCGTGTAAAAGTCGTCTTGGTTGGGGTGCATTTTGCCCAGAATCCGTGACGCCGTTTCTGCACCCACCCCCTTCACCTGCAACGCCCTGACGGCTTGTTTGCCGTAGCTGAGAATCAGGTCGGCTTTGCGTCGGGCTTGCGTAAGCTCCTTGAGTTCTTCGGGGCTGAGTTCGTCGCCGCGTCGGCGTTTCTGCAAATCCCGCTGCATTTTTTTGGGGTCTTGGCTAGGGTAAAGCAGTGTTAGCAGCCGCGAACCACAGTCCCCGCATTGCGGCTCATCAGCAAGCTTGCCCACACGACTTTGGGCTGTCCAGTTGCCGCAGTTCATGCATTGCAACGTCACCGTTCGGGCGTCTATGGCGTTTTTCATTCGGTCAATGTTGCTTAAAATGACCCGTTCAGGAGCCATCAACTCGCTTATGTCGGCGTACTGCGCCAAAATGTGGTAAGCCAACGGTGTCGGCTTCTCTTTTCGCTTCAACGGTGAAACCGCAATTTTTCCCTCTTGAATCTCATGCAAAACCTGCTTAGCTTTGGTCAAATCAGCTTTTTCCAGCATCGCTTCCCGTAACGTTTCCTCATAAACAGGCGTATTCTCAAAGCTTGCCCGTAGTTTGGCTTGCCGCTCAGGACTCATGGTTTTGCCCCGTGGCAGGGCACCGAAGCGTTCGGCGACAAACTTCATTTTGTAGGCGAAGGGAAACTTGGCGTGCACGTATCGCTCAAACGCCGCATCAACTTGCTCGTCGGTTAAGTTGAAAAGGGTTTGGGGCAGCTCTTCAACTTCTCGACGCGACAGCTTTCGGGGCGTCTCCACCAGAATGCGGTAGCCGTCTGCCCACCAACCCGTGATGACTTCGCGCTCTGAAAGCACCGAATCAAAAACTCCTGCCAACGTGCGGTTCACCACTTCCCCAAAGCACGCATGCATAATCAGGTATCGGTCGTAGGCTTCCAGCAAGATGCGGCTCTGCGTGGGTAGGGGTGCACCTTCTTTTTGGTGCTCGTCAATTTCTGTAACGGTTTCCATCAGCGTTGCTTTGTCGGTTTGCAACTCCGCAGCCAGTTCAGCCGCAACATCTTCCACGGGTTTGCCTTCTTTTAGGAGTTTGCCGATTTTTTCCCGTTCCGCACCTGTTTGCTGGGCTAAACCAAACGGAACAGGCAACATTTCTCCGTCCCAACCTGGAATTGCGGCGAAGGGGTCTTCGGCGGGAACCACGTGTACAGTGCCTGTTTCTTCCTCTATTTGTACGATGCGCCAAACTTTGCCGCGTATAATAAAATGCAAGCCGACCCGCGCGTCTAACGCCATGAATTCGTCGCCTAACGTGCCGATTTTGCGGTCGCTGAGCACGTTTATGACGGGGTAGCGTCTTTCGTCGGGTATCATACTAAGGTTGCCGTAGTAGTATTCACGGGTTCGGCCTGTTTTGCGCAAAACTTTGCCTTCTGTGGTTGTTTCTAGGCGTAGTTTGTGGAGGCTGGCTAAAAAATCTACCACTTCCACAAGTTGCTTTTCGCTCAGGTTGCGGTAGGGGTATGCTTGGTGCACGGTTTCTTCAAGCTGCTTTGCGGTGGTGGTTTGTTGGTCCATGAGCACGCCTGCAACTTGATGCGCCAAAACATCCAACGCATTCTCATGAATGAGCACGGGTTCGATGCGGTTGGCTTGGGCGTTTTCTACCGCTGCGATGGATTCTAAGGTGTCGTCGGGGTAAACCGTGACGAGTACGCCTTCGCTGAGCCGCTCAAGGCTGTGTCCGCTTCTGCCCACACGCTGAATTAAACTGCTGACTTGCCTGGGCGACATGTACTGCACCGTCAAATCTACGTTGCCGATGTCGATGCCCAGCTCCAGCGTGCTGGTGGCGATGATGGCTTTAAGGGTTCCCACCTTGAAGCTGTCCTCAATGCTGACCCGTTCCTCCTTGCTCAGGGAGCCATGGTGCACAGCGATGTCGGGGCGGTTTAGCATGCTCATTTTGTGCCCCAACATTTCAGCGATGGTTCGGCTGTTAACAAAAACCAGCGTCGACTTATGCGTGTCGATTAGGTCTGTGAGGGCGCGGATTCTGGCTGCCGCTTCCGCGCTGGTCTCCAATTTCCCTGCAAGCTCAAAATCCTTCTCGGTCGGAGTGGGATGCTGCACCAGGTAGCGGTAGTTTTTGGCTAAAACCGCCTGCACCACCGTAACTTCACGGCTTGTTCCCGCGATGAATTTGCCCACTTGCTCGGGGTTGCCAACTGTTGCCGACAAGCCGATGCGCTGAAACTCATGCTGTGCCGCGTCGAAAAGCCGCTCCAAGGCCAGCGTCAACTGAACCCCCCGTTTGCTTTCCGCCAAGTCATGCACTTCGTCAACGATGACACATTCAATGTTGGAGAGGTGTCTGCGCATTTGGCTACCGGGCAAAATTGCCTGCAACGTTTCGGGCGTGGTGACCAACATTTGGGGTGGTTGGCGGGCTTGTTTACGTCGGATTTTCATTTCGGTGTCGCCGTGGCGCACATCCACCGAAAGGTCGAGTTGTTGGCTCCAGAAGGTGAGCCGTTTGAGCATGTCGCGGTTTAGGGCTCGAAGAGGCGTAATGTAGATGATTTGGATGCCTTTGGGTTCGTGCCCTTGGGCTTTTTTCTCAATTAGCCTAGAAAAGACGGGGAGAAGTACGGCTTCGGTTTTTCCTGTACCCGTGGGCGCAATCAGCAGGACGTTTTTGCCTGCTAAAACAGGGGGAAACGCCAAGGTTTGGGGCAGGGTAGGCTGGGTGAATCCTGCCTGCGTTAAAGCGTTTTGGACAGGTTTGGCAAGTGAACCGAAAACGGAGTTTTCCTTGGCGTTTTGCATGTCTTGGTCAGGGGACTAGGCGTGAGGGCGGTTTTATCCTTATCCATATCCAGACAAAACGCCGCTGTTCGTTGTCTTTGAAGGCATCACACCCAGCAGCAGACAAACATATGTTGACACGTTTCGTTAAGGGTGTGGTGCAGACAGCAGTTTTATGCCCTCTGCTTCCGCCCATGCCTTCAGGGTTTTGGTGCGGATGTTGCCCATGCTGCCGACGCAGAGCATAATTGCCGCCATGTCCTCGTCTTTGGGAATCTCAACGACCATCACAAAATCGTATTCGCCCATGGTTAAAAATATCTGCATTTTTCCGCCTGCCTTCTCAATCATGCTGCGGGTTGTTTGGAGCCTGTCTGGCACGGAGGAGATGTTTTTGATGCCCTCGTTGGTCCAGTTTCCTAAAACAACAAAATTCTGCAAACAAGTTCACCTACTAGTGGTCTGAAAGTTTTCAGAATAAAAGCATTATGGCATTCCTCTTATGCATATTTAAAAGGTGACGCTAGGCGCTTATTTTTGGTGGGGGTTTCACCCGTCGCCCCAGCTTAATCCTCAAGGCAATCCGATGCAGTTTACGCAGGGAATGCACCAGCTGCTCCACGTTGGGCGAAGCGGAGTATATGAGGGGGATTTGTTCGTATTCTGCCAGCTTAACCGCTTCCTCGTCAGGACGCACCCGATGAAAAACCACCACCCGCGGCTTCAAAGGGCTAACCCGAACAATCATCATAGTCAACGCAGGATTTTCCACGTTTGTAAACACCAACGCCCGCTCCGTTGTTGCCCCAAACAACTGTGCATACTCCAACCCCGAAAACGCCTCCACAACCTTCTTGGCGTCCACCACCGTGTAGCCTTCAACTTCCTTGACGAATCTTTCAGCGTCAACCACCACCTCGCCTTCGATGGCTCTGGACAGGTGCTCAACGCGCACGGGTATGGGAAACTCACGTAGGTCCACGATGGCCATGCTGGGGGAACTGGTGAGTTTAGTGAATTCACGGATAAAGCGGCTGCCCTTTGCCTCGTCGATGGCAAGCAGTGCCCAGACGAATCGGCGGATGAATTTTGCTCCGGGGCTTTTGCGTCTGCCGCTTTCGTAGTCGCTGATGACGGTGCTGCTGCTAAGGGACATTTTTTCGCTAAGGCTGATTTGGCTGACGGCAAAAAGTTCGCGCCATTTTTTCATGGTGGAGCCGGGTTTGCTGCTGAATATGATTTCTCCTGCGATTCTTCGGGCGAGAACTTCTCGTATGCTTGGCGAAATAGACACAGCGTGACCTCAATGCATCCACTTCAGAAAGGAGGTATAAATCTGTAACGTTTTTCTGCGAAGCCTTAATGATTAGACTATGAAAATTAGCATGACGCCAACCACAATGACCACGGCGCCTAACACGCGGTTAAGGGTTGCTTTC
Organism: Candidatus Bathyarchaeia archaeon; assembly: GCA_041447175.1. Taxonomy (NCBI): domain Archaea; kingdom Thermoproteati; phylum Candidatus Bathyarchaeota; class Bathyarchaeia (SeqCode); species Bathyarchaeia archaeon. The sequence continues at coordinate 1,624,394 of CP166960.1, forward strand.
TCATGAAACAGCATAAACCCTGCGATGGCGCTAAACAGGGGCGTAACGGAGGAGATGGGCACGGCTACGGCTTCAGGGATGTTTAGAAAGCTGTAGTTTAGCAGAAACCAGCCTGCCCCATTTGCCACCAGCCCACCAATGCAGAGTTGGATTATGGTGCGGCGTTTCATCTTCAAGAAACCGCGGTTCTTGTCCAGTACAGGTGCAAACAGCGAAAGGAACAATGCTATGGCAGCGACCCGCAGGGTTATCATGGCGTAGTTAGCGTCCAAACTGGTTGCCCCCGACAGGACTATGGCGGCGTCCATTAAGCTGATGCTTACGGACCACATGATGGCTGTTGCTAGAGAAGCCGCAATGCCAGTTAAAGCCAACTTGCCTTTAAGCGGCAAAGAAACAGCGTCACGGTCGCGGCTCAGCAGCCAAATGCCCGCCACAATCACCACCGCACCAACCACCGCGGAGGCCGCCACGGGTTGCCCCAGAAAAAGTGTAGCCCAAAGCAGACTGAAGAGGGGGTAGCTTGCGGCTAAGGGAACCGCCACAGAAACACCCACGGAACGAAGCCCCACCATGTATAGCGTATCGGCGACGCCCAAGCCGACAACACCGCTGGCAGCCACTAACCCAAGCACCGGAAGAGGCAAACTGGAGAGGGCACTCCATTTTCCAAGCGCCAACAAAACCAGCAGCATCACAAGAGCGTTAGTTGCGGACCGCACGATGTTTGCGGATACGGGGCGGGTTTGGAACAGAGCCTGCCGGTACAATATTGGAGCTATTGCCCAGCAGAAAGCTGCGCCTAACGCTGCAAGTTCGCCCAGCACAACCGCACTCAAAAGTTACCCCACAAACCTTCACGTAGAAGGGCATATATGAATTTCCAACGCAACGGGAAAACAGCAAGAGTTATAGGTTCAGCGTCTAACACTGAAGCGGTGCACAGCGTGTCGTTTAAGCATCAGATGGAAGATAACTCAAAAAGCAAGCACTCCAGCATTGTGTTGGCGCTGGATTTTCCTTATCAGAGCACACTGGAACGTGAACAACTGCTCACAAAAGCCAAGAACCTTTTGGATAGGGTTAGCCCCTATATTTGCGCGGTTAAATTTAACCATCACCTCACGTTGCCACTTGACCTTTTTGGCGGCGTCCAAACCCTCATAAAAGAAGCCCACCGCCAAGGATTGCTTGCCATCATGGACTGCAAAATCAACGACATAGGCAACACCAACAACGTTATCGCTCAATACTACTTTGACGCGGGGTTTGATGCGGTTATAGCGAACCCGTTTGTGGGCTGGGAGGAGGGGTTGAAACCCATTTTTGAGGCTGCGGTACAGCGGCAAAGGGGCGTCATCTTGCTGGGGTATATGAGTCACAAAGGCGCCGCAGAAGGCTACGGACAAACCATACATGACGCCGAAACCAACGCAGAAACCAAGCAGTACTTAACGTTTGCGCGCAAAGCTGCCCGATGGAAGGCTGATGGCGTGGTGGTTGGGGCGACGGTGCCAGAGAAGGTTCGGGAAATGCGGTTTGTTCTGGGCGAGGCGGTGCCCATTTACGCGCCGGGCGTGGGCGCGCAGGGTGGTTCACCAGAAGACGCAGTGAAAGCTGGTGCAAAGTATTTGATTGTGGGGCGCGAAATTGTTCACGCAGAGAACCCTGCGCAGCGTGCAGAGTTGCTTAGACAGAAGGCAGAATCTGCAAGATAAAAGCGGAAAATAGAGGAAAAGGGGTTTTTTATCGGCCGCGTTTGTTTTCCCAGAGTTCTTTTTTGAGGAGGTCGCGGACGGCGCTACGGATCACGCTGCTGCGGCTTGGGTACATGTTTGACCGAACTAGTTCATCTAGGCCTTCGAGGTATGCTTCTGGTAGGAGGACGGTTACAAGTTTCATGAGATTCCCTCTTTATGTTAGCCACATATACATGCGGCAAATATATAAAATTTAACCTAAAACATAACAAAACCTACAACGCCCAGAGCCCAAGGGAGAGGTTAAATTCTTGAACTCACCTATTCCTACCGAGTGTGAATCAGCCATGTTCAAGGTAAGAGTTAACAAAATCGAATCAACCCGCGACTTAGACGGCAACTTGGGCAAACGCATTGAACTAATCGAGGAACGGGAAATCTCAGGCAACAACTTCGTCATGCGCCCCCAAACCGACGAAGCAAAAATGATCCAAGATGTGCTTCAAGCCGTACAGCAACAGATGCCCATGTTCCCGCAGAAACAACAAATGTCCATGCCCAAGATTCTGCTGTTTTTAACGGAGCAGGAATACGACAGCTTAGGCATTAACTTCGATGTCAACCAAGTCTATGAAGTCACGCTGGCTAACCAAGGCATCCAATTCACGAAAGTGTAACAGCCGCTCCCGCACCTGCGTAAGCGCCGCATGCCGAGGATGAAAAGACAACACAAACATCACGTTACTTATACTTGCTTGAATTTCCTCCTGATTGCCTAATTTGCCTTCATCGCAGTAGACGGGCACAGGCTCCTCACCGGCACATTCGTAGTACACGCAGATGGCGTTGCTTCGGCTGGGCTGTTGATGGAAGTCGAAGTTTAGGTTGAGTTGGCTTGCCGTTTTTTCAGCGGCGTTTTTTACGAGTTGCAGACGCTGACGCTGGGTGGGCGTAGCTGCATCGGATGTGTAAAGGGCAAGGTTTCCTTGTTGAAGTTTTTTCATTTCGGTCACCGATAAGGGGTTCGTCAGCGGATGCTTTTAATGTCCTTGTAAAGGCGACTTGCAGACACAGGAGAGAGGGTACTTAAACTGAAAAGGTTGCTACATAATGCAGCCACATCGGCTTAAATCCAGCCCGCATATAACTTGTCAAGGCGTCTTTATGCAAACGCAAAGTTGGCAGCTCCCAAGCTGGTGGTATCCCCAAGGCAGGCACCCAAAAAACGATGACGGTTACTTTGAAAACATGAGCCGCGTCATCTTCCAAGCAGGCTTAAACTGGACCGTCATCGATAAAAAGTGGGCAACCACCCAAAAAGCCTTCGCAGACTTCTCCATACCCAAAGTTGCCCAATTCACCCAAGCCGACCAAACCCGACTCAAGCAGGACTCAGGCATTGTGCGCAACAAAAGCAAAATCCAAGCCACCATCCAAAACGCCCAACAATTCCAAGAAATCCGCAGACAACACGGCTCGTTTAGGGTGTATCTTGAGGGGTTAGATAAAACCCGCAACTACGCCGCCGTGGTCAAGGAACTCAGCAGCCGATTTAAACGGCTTGGCCCCTCTTCGGCAAGCCTGTTTTTATATACGGTGGGCGAACCCATCAAACCTGAAGGCTGGATGTAGCTACCACGTTTTGGTTTTCGTCGCCTTAATTAGGCAGCATGGGCACTGTTTTTACAAACGGAGTGAGGCACCGTTAAAACTCGAGTTCACATTTTCGTCAGCGGTAAAGTTCAAGGGGTCTTTTTTCGAGTTCGAACCATGGAAAGAGCCCTCCGACTGGACGTGAAAGGCTGGGTACGGAACTTGCCCGATGGCAGACTGGAGGCAGTTTTTGAGGGCGAAGAAGAACCCATCCAGAAGCTGTTGGAGTTCTGCAGGCGTGGACCCAACCAAGCTGTGGTGACCCGCTTTGACATACAGTGGGAACCGTTTGTGGAAGAGTTTTCCACGTTTAAAGTGCGTTACTGAGACTGTGGATTGTTTAAATGGCTGGGTGTTTTTTGTTTTGTGAGGAATTTGACATGAAGGTTTTGGGGTTAGTTGGAAGTCCGCGCCGAGGCAGCAACACCGACCTGCTGGTCAGCGCATTGCTCTATGGGGCAGGCGCAGCCAACCACGACATTGACAAAGTGTACCTTTACGACGCAGACATCCAGCCCTGCGTGGACTGCCGAGCCTGCAAAAAAGGCACCCACCAATGCGTCATCGGCGACGGCATGAAACAGCTTTACCCCAAACTGGAAGAAGCCGACGTTATCGTGTTTGGTACACCGCTGTACTGGTATGGACCCACCGCAAAAATGAAGCTACTCATCGATAGACTCCGCCCCTACGTTGCTTCGGGGAAGCTGAAGGGCAAAAAAGCCGTGCTGATTGCGCCCTCCGAAGAAGGCTCAGAAGCCTGCGAATGCTTATTGCAGATGTTTGACATGTCGTTGAGGTATTTGGGGATGGAGTTTGCAGAAAAAATTCGGGTAAAGGCATCAGAAAAAGCACAGGTTAAGGAGCAGCCTGAAGCGTTGGATAAGGCATTTGCATTTGGAAAAGCCTTAAAGTGAAAAGGGAAAGACTATGCACTTTTCTTGTAGACGCGAAAGTGGCTGTCGCGTCCCGCACTGACATATTCGCCGCCGACGCTGCGTACGGTTGAGGCGATTTTGGCGAAGTTCTCTGAACCCAAGAACTGTTTTGGTTTAATCATGACGTATTCGCCTTTGTCTTCGAAAAGCAGCAGGTTTGTGAGGTCTGGGGAAAACATCGTCCGTATGTCGTTAACATCCTGCGATTTAGCTTCGGGGGGGGCTTGCGGTGTGGATGCCGCGGAATGTAGAGGAGACTCTGAGGGGACAGGTCTGGGCGTGGGGGAAGCTTGGCTGCTGGTTATTTGGGCGACAGCCATGGATTTGAGGCTGGACGAGACGGTTTTGAGGTCTTCAGAAACGTTCTTTAAAACCGAAAGGAGGTCATCGATTTTGTGAACCAAATCGTCCATTTTTTCTTTGTCCGCACTCACACCAGTCACCATAGTTGAAAGTACTTAAGGTGCAGCTTATTATTTGAAATTTGCCATAGAAAAAGGCGCATCACTGATGCTTGAGATTGATGGAAGCAAAAAAAGCGGAAGCGGAACTATACTGCGCTTAGCGGTGGCGTTAGCCGCCATCAAAGGTGAACCCCTTCACATAACCCACATCAGGCAAAATCGCCCCAAACCCGGCTTAAAACCCCAACATTTAGAAGCCGTTTTGACCACTGCGAAGCTTTGCCGCGCTAAACTGAAGGGCGCCACGTTGGGGAGCAGGGAGCTCTGGTTTGAGCCTCAGGAAATCCGTGGCGGCACCATCCAAGCCGAAATCGGAACTGCAGGCAGCATTCCTATGCTGTTCATGACGGCGCTGCCTGTTTGCCTCTTCGCCAAAAACCCCGTGCAGCTCCAAGTCTGCAAAGGCGGAACCGACACCCTGCATGCCCCCACCATAAACTACTTGCGGCACGTGTTTTTGCCAACCCTCAGACACATGGGCGTGAAAGCCCAGTTGGAGGTACAGCGTTATGGGTATTTCCCGAAGGGCAACGGCGCCGCAAGCCTGAATGTGGAGCCAACGCAAAGTTTGCAGCCTCTTCAACTGGAAGAGTTCAGCAATCTGGCGGCGGTGAAAGGAGTTTCGGTATGTACGTTTTTGGCGGACCGAAAAGTGGCTGAGCGTCAAGCCGACGCAGCAACCCAGCGCCTCGCCATGGAAGGCTTCAAAGCCGACATCCAAGTTGTAAACGACACCTCCAACACCCTACAGAAGGGCAGCAGCATGGTGATGTGGGCAGAAACCGACACGGGAGCAATCTTGGGCGCTGATGCCATTGGAGAATTGAAAAAAACTGCGGAAACCGTCGGAAACCAAGCTGCTGAAAAGCTCCTTGCCGAAATCTCGGGGCAGGCTACGGTGGACACGTTCTTGGCGGACATGCTGATTCCCTACATGGCACTGGCTAAAGGGGCCTCCGTGTATCTGACGCGAACTGTTTCGGAGCATTTGGAGACAAACATTTGGCTGGCTCAAGAAATCCTGGGCGTTCGCTTCAATGTTAATAGGGTCGGCGCCCTCTACAGGGTAGAAAAACAGGCGGAACCAGATGCCTAAAGAAGCCCCAAGCCTCACCGTGCCCAAAACGCTGGGTCAAAAAACCCTTAACTTAGCCAACAAACTGGGCTTAACCGAAAAGCGGTTGCAGATTCAAAAAGGCGAAAACGGCAATCTCTTCATTCCGCTGGTTCGCAAACCAACCGAAAACGAAGCCGCAGAACTGCAGTTGCAGGTGCCCCAAGCCCAACTAACAACACATGTTTTTCCCGAGAAAAAACAGCAAGAAAAAACTCTCGCCGAAAGTCTCGCCGACCAGCTCCCACCCAACCTGCTTGACAGTCTGCCCCGCGCTTTAGATGTTGTTGGGGATATTGCTATAATTGAGGTGCCCCCTGAACTGGAACCTTACAAAGCTGCCATTGGGAAAGCGGTTTTGCAGGCGCATCGGAGTGCGCGGGTTGTTTTGGCGAAGGCGGGCAAAGTCAGCGGCACGTTTAGGCTGCGGGAGTTCGAGTTTTTGGCGGGAGAAAAACACACGCGCACCCTCTACAGGGAGCATGGATGCAGTTACTTTGTGGATATGGCAAAAGCGTATTTCAGCCCACGGCTTAGCCATGAGCATCAACGGGTCGCGGAGCTTGTCGGGGAGGGTGAATCTGTTGTGGACTTGTTTGCGGGGGTGGGTCCGTTTGCGGTGCCGATTGCTAAAAGCTGCAAAACCGCCCAGGTCTACGCCATCGACATCAACGCTGACGCCATTGACCTGCTTCAGCAGAACGCGCGACTAAACAAGGTAGAAGGCAGAGTCCACGCCTTTGTGGGCGACGCCAGACGAATCGTGGATGAAAAATTGGCGGGTGCGGCGGATAGGGTTATTATGAATTTGCCTGAAACCGCCGACGCGTTTATTGATGTTGCCTGTAAAGCCGTGAAATCGGAGGGCGGCATCGTACATTTTTATGGGTTTGTTCGCATGCCCAATACGCTGGAGGAGTTTAGGCGGCTTTTCGCTGAGGGCGTTGCGGCGGCGGGGAGAAAAGTTGTCAGGTTTGAGGTTGTGAAGACGGTGCGGGAAACGGCTCCGTATGAGTGGCAGGCGGTTCTGGATGCCGAAATCAAGTGAAAGAGTACTCTAAGTCTTAGAGTTTTGCCTCTAAATGGTAGGACTATAACCCCTGCCCCTGTACAGGATACACAAAGCAAAAGAAACACAGGGGACAACTTTGGAGAAACTCGACTCCCTTAAAACCGTCACAATCGCGTCATTCACGCTGTTTGGCATCCTCGTCGGCTTAATGTCAATTTATAGAAACCTCGACACCGCGGTGATAGCGGTTATTATGCTCACTGCCGCGTCATGTTTACTGCTGACCTATTTGGTGATGAAAATAAACAGAACACCAATCGACAAAGAAGACACAAAAGAAGCGGAATTGCCAGCCAAAGACAAAACCAAAAGTGCCGCAGGTCAGCAGAAGGTTCGCACGGTTAGGATTAGGGTTGCTTGTTGCTTTGGGTCTTTAAGTTTTTCCACCAATTCACGGTTAAGGTCTTTGGCGGCTTTATCGGCGTAGACACCCAGAGTGCGCTCGGAGGCAAAGCTGCTTTTCCGCAGCACCATCTCGGTTGGGTGGGAAAGGGAGAGGTGTGGGGAGCCTTGGGCGTGGATTTCCTCGGAATGGTCAGCCACTTGAATTTTTATGGTGAGTTTGGCGTTGGGGTTTTGGAGCGCGGCTTTAAATTCGCCGCTCAAGTCGGTTAAGCCTTTGTCAGCGGCTACCACAAGGATGCAGTCGCCATTTTTGGAAAGCTCACGTTCCCGCGTAAACTCGACGGTTGAATGATGGGTAGCCTGCACGTTCGGATGCCCAAAACCGTGAATTACTTCGGTGAATTCAGCGGCGAACAATTATTCAGGAACCTCTATGGAGTCAACTTTGCCGTCGCCGTCTAAGTCGTAGCCCTGAATAACCGCCGCAAAATTCTCCTCACCGTGATAGGCATGCAGGGTTTTTTTCCAGAAATTAGTCAACGCCAAAACGCAGGCTTTGGTGCCAACTGCCTTGTTTCCCGCTAAAACGATGACGCGTTTGCTGCTGTCCCACGGATTGGGAATATTGGCAATTAACCCAGCTACGTCTGCGGTGTAGACCAAACCCGTTTTTTGGGAAACTAAACCGCCAAACAAGTAGCCCTGCGCCGTTGATTGCATGTTAAACCGAATCGGCAGATGCTCATTGAGTTCCTGAGTTATCAAATTCGTGCCTGGACCGCCCACCAGAAGAAGATTATTTCGTTCTTCTTTCTCAGCCTTCACATCCACGTCCAGTTTTATGGCGAAATCCTCAGGCATCTTCACAAACTGCCCCAAAAAAAACGTCAAATGCGCCGCATAATGTCCGTCTCGGGCGCTGGTTTTAAAGGGTCCATGCGGGGTGGGGCTGCCAACCACAATTTTTCCATCAAAAGCGCCGTCAGCGGTAAGGAAACCCGCAAAGAAGTCTTGGATTTGCTGACTTACTGCCAAAAGGGAAGGGCGCTGCATGGGTTTGTAGCCGTTGGAGAATTCGATGCCAAACGCAGGGGAAACTGTGCGGTAGTATTTGGCGATGGCGCCCTTCTTTTTTTCTTCCCGCTCTACAAAAATGACCCCTGATCGCTCCAGTTTACGGATATGGTAGTAGATTTTTTGTTCGTGCATGCCCAGTGCGCGGGCAACTTGCATGGGGTACATGGCTTTTTCGTTGAGCAAGGTGAGGATGTTCCAGCTGAGGCTGCTTAGGACGAGTTTGAGGTCGCGGGGGTTTTGCATGACGGCGATTTCTTTGACTTGCTGCTGGGCGCCAGATTCTTTGAGGAGCAGTTTCTTGTCCATCAAGATTCATCTGAGCATATACCAAGTATAACTGTTATAAAAAATTTTTTCATAGTACGCATCGTGTAAGATGAAACATAAAAGACCACATAAAACACATAAAATCAAGACAGCAGTAAAACTGCATTAGTGGCAATTGACTTTTTTTGATAATAAAAGTTAAGAGTTGCTTGATTCATTAACAACGTGTGAGTGGTGGCAACAGTAGTGCAGACAAAAACGGAGCACCCTTATGTTGAAGTTAACCCAAAAGTTTGCAATGGCGCCCCAGTTATAACTGGGACACGTTTGAGAGTAGTGGATATTGTTGTAGAGTATGAGTACATGAGCGTCACTCCAGACGACATCATAAACGCGCACCCGCACCTTAGACTAGAACAAATTCACGATGCCTTATCATACTATTATGAACATAGAACAGAAGTGGACAACAGAATAAAAGAGGACAAACAATTCATTCAGAAACTTTACAGAAGCACAAAAGGCAGATGACCTAATCATTTCGCCAAAAAGTCTAAAGATTTACTTGGACGAAAGCGTAAACGTCGCAGTTGCTGAAGGACTAAAGAGAAGGGGGATAGTAGCTTTTTCCGCCAAAGACCTTGGCAAACTCGGCATGACTGATGAAGAGCAGTTAAAAACGGCCATCCAAATTGAGGCAGTGATTTTCACTCATGACACAGATTTTCTAAGAATGGCTATTGATAAGGAACATTTTGGAATAATCTATGTGCATCAACAGAAACTTTCAGTCGGTGAATGTATATCCAAACTTAAAGTCATAGCCGAGATGACAAAACAACACGAAATGAAAAACAGAATAATTTTTCTTTAGTCCAGCAAAATATATCGATTTTCCTCTTTTTACAAAGTTAACTGTCCTCACTTCTCTGCGACCCTAAAAAAATTTTTTAGGTTCCTACTTTAAAACACGTAACCCAACCAGCTATCCCCATCAGACCCTTATAAGAATTCTTGTATGTGTTAACGTTTATGCTAAAAATGCTTATAACCGCTCAGAAGCCAATAAAAACTGAATATGTTCAAGGGAGCAAGTATGTTCATATGTGCGGAATTTTCGGATGCATCACAAAAGACCAACCCGCGGCGCCCATCATCCATGCGTCGCTGAAACGACTTGAATACCGCGGATACGACTCCGTCGGCATCGCCACCATAAACAACGGCGAAGTCGCCATCAAAAAAGACCAAGGAAAAATTGACGAAGTCCACAAACTAATCAACCTCGACGACATGCAAGGAACCGTCGGCATCGGGCACACCCGCTGGGCAACCCACGGCGCCCCCCTCAAAGTCAACGCTCACCCCCACACCGACTGCACTGGACAAATTGCCGTCGTCCACAACGGCATCATAGAAAACTACAACGAACTCAAAGCCGAACTAGAAAACCACGGCCACGTCTTCCATTCAAGAACCGACACCGAAGTCATTCCGCACCTCATCGAAGAAACCCTCACAAAAAACCCCACCCTAAGCCTCACTGAAGCTGTCGTGGAAACCATCAAAAGACTCAACGGCGCCTACGCGCTTGCCGTCATTTCCTCTAAGGAACCCGACAAAATCATCTGCGCTCGAAACGAAAGCCCGCTGGTTGTAGGGGTAAATTCTGAGGCGACCTATTGTGCGTCGGATTTGACGGCGTTTTTGCCCATGACCAACAAAGCCGTTATGATTAACGACGGCGAACTGGTCATTCTTACACCGGGCAGCTATGAGATTCGCCGCCTCCAAGACGGTTCAATTGTCACTCGAGAACCCAAAATCATTGACTGGACACCCGAAATGGCAGTCAAACAGGGATATCCACATTTCATGATTAAAGAAATCCATGAGCAACCCGAAACCCTGCGCAACACGTTGCGGGCGCAGGAGCACTATTTGGATTTAATTTCAACGTTTCTGGACCGCGCCAACGAAGTTTTCTTGGTCGCCTGCGGAACCAGCTACCACGCCTGCCTAGCCGCCTCGTACATGTTCTCTAAACTAGCGTTTCTGCCCTCCTACCCCGTTTACGCGTCGGAGTTTGTGGAGCAGCACGGCAAATCCGTCAACATCGACAGCACCATCCTCGCCGTCAGCCAGTCAGGAGAAACCGCCGACACCCTTGGCGCCGTCACCTGCAGCCAGCAACGCGCCGCAACCATCCTCGGCTTAACCAACACCATCGGCTCCACCCTCACAAGGGTCAGCCGCGTCTACATTGGGCAACAGTCAGGTCCCGAAATCGGCGTCGCCGCCACCAAAACCTTCACCTCACAACTGTCAGTTCTTGCGCAGCTGGCATTTGAGTTGGGAAACCGCCGTGGAAAAGTTTCACAGGACGAAATGGATTTTATAGCAGAAAAACTGGACCAGCTCCCGCAGACGGTGGAAGCTATAATTCTTACGCAGGAAGACAAAGTTAAGCAGCTTGCCAAAAAGTATCGAGACGCAGAAATCTTCTTTTTCTTGGGCAGGGGCATAAACACCGCCACCGCCTACGAAGGCAGACTTAAACTTATGGAAATTGCCTACGTGCCATCCATTGCGTTTCCGGCTGGCGAGAGTAAACATGGACCCATAAGCCTCATCGAACCCGGGTTCCCCGTCGTTTTCATTTGCCCAAGTGATGGTCAAACTCACAAGACACTCATCGGCAACATACAGGAAATGAAAGCCCGCGGCGCCAGCATAATCAGCATTGTCGAGGAAGGCGACGAAGAAATCAAGGCGATGTCAGATGACTACGTTGAAGTCCCCAAGGGCATTCCAGAGGTGTTGTCGCCGATTCCGTTTGTGATTCCGCTACAGTTATTGGCTTACTATATGGCAGTTGAGAAGGGGCTTAACCCAGATACTCCGCGGAACTTAGCCAAATCTGTCACAGTCAAGTGACACCCTCCCCCTTGTTTTGTTTGTTTTTGTTTTTAAATCCATACATATTAAAAAGGATAAACGGCACACCTATACGCGGTGTCAGTTTTGGAGAAGGACAACTGGGGAAAACTAATAGAGGGACTTATCAAGCAGGGCACGTTAAAGTCGCCCAGTGTAATCAACGCCCTCCAGCAGGTTCCTCGAGTGAAGTTCCTCACAAAAGAAGGACAAAAATATGCTGCGGTAGACACGCCTATGCAAATTGGGTTTGGGCAATCGGTTTCTGCACCCCACATGGTAGCGATTATGAATGAAGCCCTGCAGCTTGAGGTGGGGTCAAAGGTTTTAGAGGTTGGTGCAGGTTCAGGGTGGCACGCCGCAACGATAGCAGAGGTGGTGGCACCCAAGTTTGCGCCTCGAAGCGAGTGGGGCCACATCTACACAGTGGAAGTCATCGCCTCATTAGCTGAGATGGCGCGCAAAAACATCATAAACACCGGTTACGGTGACCGCGTAACCATCATAAATGGCGACGGCGGCAAAGGCTACCCCGAAAAAGCGCCTTACGACCGCATACTGGTCACTGCCGCAGCCCCACAAATCCCCACCCCACTAATAGACCAGTTGAAAAGCGGGGGCATAATGCTGGTTCCCGTGGGCAGCCCGTTCTTGTTCCAAAAACTAGTTAAAGTCACCAAGCAAGTTGACGGAAAAATCGTTGAGGAAAACCTCGGCGGAGTTTCGTTTGTGCCGTTGACCGGCGAATTTGGCCACAAAATGGGTTAACCAAACCATTTCTCCAGCGTCGTTTTGCCCTTCTGTTTTGCCGCGCCTGCCTGCATCTTCTCCACAGCTTTGCGGACGCGGTCCTCGGAGAAATCTTTTTCCCGCACCAAAAAGTCCACGATGCCTTCGACGTCGGGGTCATGCCACTCCACCGTAAAGTCGTCGGATACTTGGGGGTGGAGAAAGATTTCTCGGATTTCCTCGGGGGGATGGGGGAAGGCGGCGTTTTTGATGTGGGGCAACGCGTTTTCTAAGGTTCCGTGTTGCTTGATGAGTTTAATCGCGGTTTTAGGTCCCAACCCGCGGATGCCATCAGGGTTAAAGTCTGTGCCGATGAGAATGCCTACATCAACAAGCTGTTCTTGGGTTATGTCCATCTCTTTGAGGGCATCTTTGAGGGATATGGTTTCGGGCACAATGTCTATGTAGACGTTTTTGCTGGGCAGCTTGCGGCGTCCCGAAATAGTCACGTTCCGCAGCAGCAGAGGTGTGCCAAAGAGCAGGCTGTCATAGTCTTGGCTGGCACAGTAATCCGCAGCACCCTTACGCGCCATGTACGAGGCTTGAGCTTCACCTTCGCTGGGCGCCCTAAGCCACGGCAACCCCATCAAATCCAGCAGGCGTTGGCTGTCGGTCTTCATGTAGTCCTTCATGGTGGTGGTTGCCTGCGCAAACGTCCGCATCTTGGCGGTGTCGCCTTCTGCAGCGGCTTTTTCGTAGTGAACTTGGGCTTGAGCTTTGATTTGTTTACGCCGCTCAATCTCTTCCCGCTTAAACTTGGGTGGAGCACCATCAAAGACGTAAATGGGTTTAATGCCCAACTCAACGAGGTTGCTGGTGCGGTAAAATAAGCCGCTAAGGTGGCTGGTAACTTTGCCAGTGCTGTCCATGAGGGGGGTGCCGTCAGGTTGGCGGATGATGCTGAGGAACTGATAGATGGCGTTAAAGGCATCTATGGCCACGGTTTTTCCTGCTAAATCTTCGAGTTTAACCACGGTTTTTGGTACGATGTCACGTAAGTTTACGCCCAAAACTTGCACCCGTCAACATATTACAAAAAACAAGTTAAATAACTTGCGAAACACCCAAACCGTCGATGCCAGGAAAGGACATGAAATTTTCGATGAGCCTGTAGGTGTTAATGTGTATCCACATACCCTTAAACGAGCACCCACCCTTCAGTTCACACATCTTTTGCTCAATCAAACAAGTGGAGGTGATGTTACGTGAGGTTTATGCTCATCGTCCACATGCCCACCCAAGCCGGAAACGACCTGCTCCGAGGCGGCATAAAACCAATAGAGGACCTCCTTGCCGCAGTGAAACCCGAAGCCGCATACTTTGGCGAGCACTACGGCGAAAGAACCTTCTTTTTGGTGGTTGATTTGCCCTCCGCCGACGCCATCCCCCGCGTCTCCGAACCCCTCTTCAACATGGGCGCCCGCGTCGAATTTCACATAGCCATGGTTATAGATGACCTAAAGAAAGCGTTTCAGAACAAACCCCAAATAAGCGCCCCCATATAACAGCAGCCAACTAACGTTTAGCAACGGTTTGTCAACAACTGTGTAGTCAATGGAACTTTGTCAATAAATTTTGACAAAACATTCTAATACAAAAATCAATAAAACCGCAGCCCGCCAAGTTTAGGTGGGAATGCCAATGAAGAAAACACGCCAAAATGCATTCTTGATATTTGTTATTGGAGGACTCGTTTTCTTTGGCAGCTTACGCCTTGACACGGCACAAACTGGGGTAATAACCATAATCGGCTCAGACACCACATGGACCAAAACAAACAGCCCCTACACCCTCACTGGACCAATAGTCGTAAACGAGGGCATAACGTTAACGGTGGAAGCGGGAGTCACCGTGAACCTCAACAACTACTACCTATACTTGAACGGCACCCTCAAAGCAATTGGCAACCCAAACGACAGGATTCAATTCTTGGGTGGAGAAATCACTTTTGGAAGCAACCCAGAAGGCACCTCTTCTACATTCGAATACGCGGTGATTAATGCCTCAGTATCAAGTAGCCGACCACTTGTACTGGAGAATAATGTGGTTTACCGCCAAGTTACTGCTGGAGACACCTCAACATTCATGTATAACATCATTTCAGGGGACATCAAAGCTGGAAGTTCAACTACAATTTCTTACAACAACATAACAGGAGCCATTTCTGTGGGAGACGCCTGCGTGATTTTCAACAACACGATTGGAGGAGACACGTCGACAGGAAAACTCTCCAAAGTTATGAACAACATTATGCAGGCAAGCGTCCTTTCTACGAATCCGTCAACTGCATTAACCGTTGGTGCCTCATCCGAAGTCAAGAATAACACCATCACAGGTGGACTCGCAGCCACTTCTTCAACAATATCAAACAACACTATCTCTGGTGGTTTTCCCTTTACCGATTGGAGCATGGTTAGAGTAACGGATTCTACCTCTGCAGTTATGGTTGATGGGAACTCCACTGTCGCCTCAAATACAATCTTCAGTACCCGAGGGTACGGGATTCTGGTCAAGGAGGGGTATACAAAGATTTCTGGGAACACTGTAAGTCAAGGCATCAGGGTCGCTGGTGACGCATTGATAGAGAATAATCTAATCATCAACAGCGGAACGGGAATAAGAGTTGGCGAAATATACGTCCCTGCCTTCTACGAAGCCGATTACGGCAACGGCGACTCCGTAATTCGGAATAACATCATCACTAACTGTACCACGGGCATCGGAAGCACACAGGGCGGTGGCACATCAAAAATTGAAAGAAATCTCATAGCGAATAACATCAACGGCATACTGGTCAACTCAGAGGTAACCATTCAAAACAACACACTTTCCAACAACACCGTCGGCATCGAGTTAAACAAGTGGACCCGCGAAATAATTTTCAACAACATCGTAAACAATAGCCAGAACGGCATCGTCCTAAAGGACGTATCCAAGGATGTTAATTCGACTTACAACTGGTGGGGAACCACCGATATGCAAACAATTAACTTCTCGATACACGATTTCAAGTACAACTTTAACTTGGGCACAGTCAGTTTTGTTCCCTTCTTAACAGAGACAAACCTACAAGCCACACCTACCCCCGAAGACGCATTACCCACACCTCTTGAGCCCACCAACCCAACTCCTACGGCAATAACAGTCTCGGTTTCTCCGCCTGCGGCTCCTATGGGAACATCAGTGACCATAACAGGCACAGCCACAGGAACGAAGGGAATGGAAATAGCAGTGACTACAATTGATCCAAACGGAAATTTCCAAACCATCGGCAATTTGCCTCCTCAGCCAGACGGTTCGTACAAGGTCAGTTGGATTCCACCCCTTGAAGGCACCTACACAATTATTGCTGCCCTTGATGCTACAGGGGTGAAAGCAACCACGAACCTAACCATAACTCACGTAGAATCCAACTCAACACCCACAGCTACTTCGACCCATTCAATCGGGCCTTCTTCAACCGAAACCCCGACCCAAACCACGCCGCCAACGCCCCAAACGTCCCCGACCGCAGCAGCAAACAATCAGCTAACCACGCAGAGTACGCCCCAAGTAAGCGTCGCTCCAGAGACCACCCAAACAGGTGGTCAAACAGAGGGGCAACCGCCGCCGTCTGATGCAACGGCAACGGTAACTATCGTGGTAGCAGTAGCCGCAATTGTGGCTGTACTTATGATTCTGGCGGTTATGCTCAAAAGAACCAGCCCAGCCAATGCAGCCAGCTAAAGCAGCCAACCTATTTGCCGTCTATTAGCATCCAAATAACAATTCGATGCAGAACCTATAGAGGGGCAGAGGTCTCTCTGATTCTTACTTCGCTAACGTCATTTTCGTGTAGATAATTTTGGGAACAGAACTTTTTCTTTACACAAGAAACCTTTACAATCAGGCTTTTAAGCCACCTCTCTTGTTTAATAAAATGTTGGTCACCATGGGAATCAAAAGCAACCAAACAAGAATAATTGTGTGGTTCATGCTTGCAATTCTCACTTGGGTGTTTGCTGCTAATTTGGCATACGCAAATCCCCTTCCGCCTCCGCCTGAAAGCTTGCCCACCATTTTAATCAACGCCGACGGCAACGTAACACCTCCAACTGACGTAATTGAACGGGATGGCGATGTGTATTATCTAACTCGCGACGTTTTCCAGGAATACACACTGAAAGTTAATTGCAGCAACATAGTACTTGATGGAATGAATCATTTGATTGATGGTGCAGGCGCAGGTAGCAATGGCGTTATGTTAACCAGCGTTGCCAACGTCACCATCAGGAATTTGCGGCTAAAGGATTTCTATTTTGAGGGACTATCGCTTTTCAACTCTTCAAAATGCACCATAACTGCAGTTAACACACTTGACACCAAATACAGGCATTAAACTCAGTGACAGCTGCAATAACACCATAACTGCGAACCAAATAACCAACAACAAACAGTTAAACGGCAGCTCGGGTATCGTGTTTGGTTCTTCGTATGTGCTTGGCGGAGCCTATCAAAACAGCATCTTTGGCAATAACATAACGGGACTACACTACGTTTTTAGGGTGGAGGGCAACTCTAGCGGCAACAGCGTTTACGCCAACAATTTTCTAAATTACTCCCAGCCAATGCTTTCAACCACCGACAAGCACATGATGAACTTTTGGGACAACGGCGCCGTGGGCAACTACTGGAGCACCTACGACGGGGCAGATGCTAACCAAGACGGAATCGGCAACACCCCGTACATGTTAGATTTGCACGATAAGGACAATTTCCCCCTGATGGTTCCCGCAAACGCTTCCTCAGCGTCCTCTGCATCAGCAACAACTCCAGAGGTATCGTCTGCGTTGACAACTTCTGAATTTACTCCTGCAGTGGGTGTGGCGTTGATAGTGATTGTCGTTGTGTTGTGTCTGCTTTTCAGAAAGGAGGTTGTGTGACTTCGCCAAAACTGAAGTGAAAAGTTTTTTGTACACAAATTTTCTTTACAAACACCCTTTTTAGTTGAGTTGACTTAGAGTGAATCGGTGGTGGCTGTGGGTAACAAATCCGTCATAGGGGTTTTATCGACGCATCATGAACGGTTATTGTTTTCAGGCAGTCTACTTCTCGTTTTGTGCGTTTTTATTTCAGTCAATTCGGCTAATGCATCTTTGGCGATGTTTAGCCGAACATATGGAGGAACAGAAACAGACGTGGCTAATTGCATAATCGAAACATCCGACGGAGGATATGCCATAACTGGTTACACATACTCTTTTGGCGCTGGAGGGGAGGATTTCTGGTTAGTTAAAACAAACGCTAACGGAAATGTAGAGTGGAATCAAACATACGGAGGACCATTAGATGACCAAGCATACTCCGTAGTTAAAACCTCTGATGGGGGATACGCCTTAGCTGGCTACACAAGGTCTTCTGGTGCTCCAGGGATTGCGTGGTTAGTTAAAACTGATGCAAGCGGAAACATGCAATGGAACCGAACGTATGATGAAACAAAAGAGAAAGAGATTGGCGCCTTGATTGAAACCTCTGATGGGAGCTTTGTGATAGCAGGAAACCACTGGGGGATGAGTTATAGAGTTTTTGATTTGTGGCTGCTTAAAACTGATGCCGAGGGGAATGAAATCTGGCAAAAAACTTATGGTGAGTCAATAATGGAATTCGTGCGTTCTGTGGTTGAGACGTCTGATGGAGGATATGCAATAGCAGGTTGTACTGGTTCGGGGTCAAATGATTTCTGGTTAGTTAAAACAGACGGTGATGGAAATGTGGAGTGGAACCAAACATACGGAGCCATAAAAGAATACCCTAATTCAGCAGTAAAAA
Organism: Candidatus Bathyarchaeia archaeon; assembly: GCA_041447175.1. Taxonomy (NCBI): domain Archaea; kingdom Thermoproteati; phylum Candidatus Bathyarchaeota; class Bathyarchaeia (SeqCode); species Bathyarchaeia archaeon. Next base: position 1,642,558 of record CP166960.1, read on the forward strand.
TTGAGCAAGCTTATTCTCTGGTTGAGACCTCTGATGGGGGCTTTGCTTTGGCGGGATTAACAGATTCTTTTGGTGCTGGAGAGGACGATTTTTGGTTAGTTAAAACTGATGCAGAGGGGAATATGGAGTGGAACCAAACATATGGAGGAGTCAAAGATGACCAAGCTTATTCTGTGGTTGAAACGTCTGAGGGGGGTTATGCTTTAGCGGGTCGAACGAAGTCGTTTGGCGCGGGCGGGCTTGATTTTTGGTTTGTTAAAACGGACGCAAACGGAAATATAGAATGGAACAGAACGTATGGAGGGGCAGAGGCAGACTACGCTAAGTGTGTTATTGAGACCACAGACGGAGGATACGCCATAGCAGGATATACATCATCTTTTGGTGCCGGGAAGGGAGACTTTTGGCTAATCAAAACCGACACGGAAGGCAACTACACTCCAGAATCCTTGCCATCACCTTCAACAACAGAAAGCCCATCTCCAACCGCCTCACCATCACCATCAATTCCCGAATTCACACCCTCAGCCGCCTTAGCGGTGACAGGTACAGTTTGCGTTATAGCCTTCATCTGGAAAAAAGCCGCAAAGCAACTTCAGAAGCAGAACAACGCCGACTAACAATACTTAGTAATTGAAGAAAAGACGCAGACTTAGACAAACAGTTTTCTTTGCAAACAACATTAAAAACGTAGAGGGATAGGACCTATCAGAAACGTAGCTAACCTACCAAAAAACCCAATAAAAATCTCGTTCTGACACGCACGCATAGGCCAAACTTTTTCGCGAACACTTTTCCGTAAGTTCATCAAATATCGCTCAGATACCACCGAGGACTGGCATCTCGGGCGATTGGAAGATGCAGGCTGAGCTAGTCGACCGAAGTCTTCTAGCGTACACCCCAACTCCATCAAACCCATCTTCTATGGGAGCCCTCGTCCAGTGAAACTGGAATGGCTGCCTCTTTTCGGGAGAGGCTTCGAGCTTAGATGCTTTCAGCTCTTATCCACAACAGCGTGGCTGCCCGGCGACTGCCTTATCAGACAACCGGTTAACTAGAGGCTACAGCGTCCCGTTCCTCTCGTACTAGGGACCCTTTCCCCTCAGGCAGCCAACACTCCCAGCAGATAAAGTCCGACCTGTCTCACGACGGTCTAAACCCAGCTCACGTTCCCTTTTAATAGGCGAGCAGCCTCACCCTTGGCCCCTTATGCAGGGCCAGGATAGGAAGAGCCGACATCGAGGTACCAAGCCGCGGGGTCGATGGGGACTCTCGCCCGCGACGAGCCTGTTATCCCTAGGGTAATTTTTCTGACACATCCAGCCCCCACCAAAGGGGAGCATGGATGATCGCTAAGCCCGGATTTCTCCTCTGCATCCCTTACTGTTTGGGATACAGTCAGGCTGGCTTTTGCCCTTGCACTCTACGGAGGGTTTCTGTCCCCCCTGAGCCAACCTTAGGGCGCCCTTGATATCTTTTCAAGGGCGTGCCGCCCCAGCCGAACTGCCCACCTACCGTTGTTCCAGCCCACAAGGGGCCGGTGAGAAACACGGTTACAGAAAGTCGGTGTTCCATTGTTGCCTCCCCCACGTCCCGGAGAACGCAGGATCGACGGCTCCCGACTACACTCTGCATCCGCAACCGTATTCCAGCGGCAGGCTGCAGTAAAACTCCACAGGGACTTCTTTTCCCGCTGGGAGATCGTGGACTGTTCGTCCACGTTATGTGGTTTCACCGGGTACTACGCGGGGACAGTGGGGCCCTCGTTGATCCATTCATGCACGTCGGAACTTACCCGACAAGGCATTTGGCTACCTTGAGAGAGTCAGAGTTACTCCCGGCGTTTGCAGGCCCTTAGCCCAGTTGGACCCAGGTTTCAGGTACCTGTACTGGCCAGGATTCAGAAACCGTTCACAAGCTTTCGCTCTTGCGGTTTCCTGTGTTTTTATTAAACAGTCGAGACCCCTTTGTCACTGCGACCTGCTTTCGACAGCCGAAGCTGTAAGAGCAGGCACCCCTTATACCAAAGGTACGGGGCTAAATTGCCGAGTTCCCTCGCATTAGTGTATACCCGACACGCCTTAGGTTTCTAGCCTAGGGGCACCTGTGTCGGTTCTTGGTACGGTCACAGAGGATCCTTCCTGCACCCTTTTCAGTGGCTCCAGAAATCAGCTGAACCACCCTAAAACGGGCGGCTATTCCCGATTTCGTCTGGTTCTCGCCATTACGGCACTCCCCAGATTTATACGGTTAAACAAGGCGACAGCCCTGCTCAGCCTATCCCGAAACGTCCGGTGTTAGGCTTGCGTTACCGCGTGTACCTCTGTGGTTCCGGAATCTTAACCGGATTCCCTTTTTCGGCATGATCGGTTGAGTCATGTCTTAGGACCGACTTACCCCCGGCTGAAGATCGTTGCCGGGGAACCCTGGCCCTTTCGGCGGAGAAGATTCTCACTTCTCTTTGCTGTTACTACCACCGGGATCTGCAATCCTAATCGGTCCACTGGACCTCACAGCCCAGCTTCTGCCCAACTAGGACGCCCTCCTACCAGCACATTGCTGTGTTCTGAGGTATCGGTGGCTGGCTTAGCCCCGTCAATTTTCGGGGCCGTTAGCCTCGGCGGGTGAGCTGTTACGCTTTCTTTGAAGGATGGCTGCTTCTGAGCCTACCTCCCCGCTGTCTGAGGCTGACGACGCCCTTCGGTTTGACATTTAGCCAGCACTTGGGGACCTTAACCTCAGTCTGGGTTGTCCCCCTCTCGGTCATGGAGCTTACCCCCATTAACCCGTTTCGTGAGGTCTATGACGCGAGTGGATTCGAAGTTTGAAAGAAAAGTGGATCCTTTCGGACCCTTGTTTTCCAATCAGTGCTCTACCCCACTAGCTGCCTCGCTCACGACTAGACTAAGATCTACTTCGGAGGGAACTAGCTATCACCAGACTAGATTGGTCTTTAGCCCCTATCCCCAGGTCTGAGGAACGAATTGCACGTCAGAACCCCTGCGAGCCTCCATTAGGCTTTCGCCTAACTTCGCTCTGCCCAGGGATAGATCGTCTGGTTTCTAGTATGTAAAGCTGTGACTCCGGGCCCTTTCAGACCCTGCACCTGACTCTTGCGAGCTGCGTGCGTATTGGTTTCCCTATGCTTACGGGTTTTTAGCCCTTAGGCTTGCCACAGCCATAAACTCCCCGGCCCGTGTTTCTAGACGGAATATGCAACCCTGGTCCTCCTTCTTTGTACTGCCATTTCACAATGGTTTCCTTCAGAAGGAATCTACCCTTCTGGGCTGCAAACGTCTGTTACTGTCTGGTTTCAGGCACTTTTCACCCCCATTCCGGGGTACTTTTCAGTTTTCCGTCACCGTACTAGTGCACTATCGGTCTTGAGGCGTATTTAGTCTTGGAAGTTGGTGACTCCCAACTTTCTGCACCCAAGCCAGGGTACAGTAGTCTGGGTATCTGAGCATAATTCATTCTGGTTTGCGTTTACGGGGCTATCACCCTCTATGGCAGGTCTTTTCAAACCATTTCAACTTCGCCAGGGAAGAAGAACTCAGACCCTTAACTCTACATCTCCCACAAGTTTCCCTGCGGGATTCGGTTTGGACTATTCCCATTTCGCTCGCTGCTACTAAGGGAATCCCGTTTTGGTTTCTTTTCCTCCCCCTACTAAGATGCTTCCGTTCGGGGGGTTACCGCTCCGTAAAGGAGCATTTCTAGGAAGTCCCATTCAGGAATCCTCGGTTCGAAGGCTGCATGCGCCTACCCGAGGCTGTATCGCCGCTTGCCGCGCCCTTCGTCGGCTCTCAAGCCGAGCCATTCTCCAGACAGCGTGGCATGTCCGAGCCTTAGTGGTATCTGTTTGGCGTTTGATGAAACCTTACGTTATGTGTTGCGCGTCGCTTTTGGCCTATGCGTGGTGTCATGTGAGCATGTCTTGTGCGTCAAGGTGCTCATTCACCCTTCACCCCAATCTGGTTAGGACGGGGGTTGCATCTGTTTTTTCGTTGGCAACTGAATGTTGCTGGAACAGTTAGAAGCGCTTCTCGGCAATATAAGTGTTGTGTCGAACAGGTTTGAGGTTTCTCCGTTCAACCCCAAGCTGAGCAAAGCACACATTTCCCGTGTTTTTACGTGAATGTTTTGCGTTTTGCCCACATTCAATCAGCACCGAAGTTGCAAATACGCTTCTACACCGCAAACTTTGTTGCGGCTAAAGGCTTCCAGTTACACAGCCCTAAACACGCTATATGCCCCTGCAGAATCACCCATTTTTTGGGGAAATCTGCGGCGGGAGCGCGTAAGTCAGCTTCACCATAAGCCCATATAGAAACAATAAACGCGGGCGTAGAAAAATTTTTTGGCGAGAGCAAAAATTCAACAGGCTCTTAGTGTAAAGCAGATTGGGTTAAAATGTAGCTGGAAGTGCCACATATAACGGCACAAGAAGCACCTCAAATCAGATGTTCTTGTCGCTTAAAATTAGGCTTTTAGTCTAAATCAGTGTGGTTTGGTTAGAGTAGCTTTAATTATATATGCTTGTTACGTTAACTCCAATATATGGAGGAAACGGGCACTGCTGATGACTAGGACATTTACAGTGGGCATACTTTCATCGAACTGTTATTTAGTTAACTGTAAGGATACTCTTCAGGCTGCAATCATAGACCCCGGGTTTTCAAGCGAACAGGAAATTGACGAGTTAACATCCTATATCGAGAAAAACAATTTGGAACCTAAATTCATAATCAACACCCATGGACACCCAGACCACGTCTGCGGGAACCAAGCCCTAAAAGACAAATATCATGTTCCAATCTGCATTCATGAAAATGATGCATATATGCTTGGAGAATCAGGCAAAGAAACTGCAAGGTACTTCGGTTTTGACACGGTTTCACCCGCGGCAGATATTCTTCTTCGCGAAGGCAGCTACGTAAAATTTGGGGATGTCACTCTAAGAGTCGTGCACACACCTGGACACAGTTTTGGCAGCATCGTGCTTTTAGGAGAGACCGAAGTTTTCACGGGGGACACCCTGTTTGCGGGTTCCATCGGACGCACTGACTTCCCCGGCAGCTCGGACCACGATATCCAAGTTTCGTTACGCAAACTGATGACCCTTCCAGACTACTTTGTTGTCTATCCAGGGCATGGACCTAGAACAACCATGGGTGAAGAGAAACGGGTGAACCCCTTCCTAAGAGTCTTATAAATCAAAGCCCACACCCTCGCTTCAAGTTATCATTTTGACCTACCCCCCCTCTACGGGTTCTGCATCGAATCAATATTAGCATTCAAATAGGATAGCACTGGCGGCAGCGGCTCCTGCACAGGATTTGGGCATGATTCAGACCATATTCTTCGCCTCCGTGATTTTCCACAGCTACCTCATCGACAGTGTGGCAGGAAAAATCAGCGATGAATCCATCGCGTCAGGCTTCGAACACGCCAGCATACTGGTCATAATTGCAGTTATCGCAGCGAAGGTCATTCCTCAATTTGTAAAGTTCTAACAAGGCGAGTAACTATGCAAGTTGAGAAGCAAAGTAAACGTTTCCGAAGCGACAAACGAGCGTTCAGCCCAGCAATCGTCACCGTCATTGTGACCAGCTCGGTTATCGTTATGGTGTTTGTTGCCATGGTTTACACAGATGGGTTTTTGAAGATGCTGCTTGCGGAAAACGAGTCACAACTACAAGCAGTTCATGCCTAACCACCGCACTGCAGATTGATGACATCGCATGGACCATTGGACGCACTCAAACTGTCAGGTATTTTAGCCGATTTGCGCAAGTGGCATTTGAGCCGAATGTTCTAAGCTACTCGATTGAAGTTAGCCATGACAGCCAACCAGTCCAAATAGGTAAATGAAACTTTGCCGACAGGCGTTATCCTGTTCAATATGCCCACCACTGACTACACAGTGGGCAACGCTATGGTGAGAACATTTTTCCTGCGGCCAACAGGTCGTTTGTCCAAATGGCTCTTCCGCCCCTGTGAGCAAAGTCTATGTTATGGAGAAACTGCCAATGGAAGGCGGCAACTATACTCGAGTGGTTGTTGCACCGACAATTCGGCAACTAAACTCCACTATGGCAACCAAACTACGTGAAGTTTTACCTGCCCCTTTTGACCACCGAAACAAACCCCCTGCTTTCACAGTCAGTCACGTTAATTGGCAAAACGGTAACGCAGTACACCAACGACTATGTCGAGCAGGTTTGTTTCAGGATGGAGTTTACTCAATCCGATGAGGGGGTGATGCGGGTTTCTTCCCATTTAACGACCAGCTACAAGCCGCATACTATGAAACGTGGTTGATTTACCAGAAGACGCCATTGTTGAGTTCTACGTTGGCACAGTTTCGGTTTATCTGGGGAAGCATGTATAGAATGGAGGTTGAAGACAAATGCAGGTAACCATTGAATACATGATTTTGATTCCAGTTCTCATCCTCGAGATTTTCCTGTTTCTCATCGCGGTCGACTGAGTTGCCGCCGATTGTTGCCGTGGAAACGGAAAATTATCTTTCAAACACTTATTTCAGCTACAGATTTGCAATTCATACACATTAAAGATCTAAAATGTAGTTGATACAAACTAAGAGGCGAAAAGAGTATGGCATTCAAAAACCTAAAAATGCTAAAATCAAGAAAGGGCATCTCGCCGATACTAGCAACACTGCTACTCATTGTCATCGCAGTCGCAGCAATATCCGTGACATACGCATGGATCATGACCTACACTGACAGCACAACTGAAAAAGCAGGCGTCATGCTGTACAAAGCCAACGTGCTATTTAATTCAACCACCACAGACAGAATCACAATCGACATCGGCAACTCAGGCACATCCGCGGCTACCCTAAGCAAAATCTACATTGGAACTTCTGCTACAGCAGTTGCGGACCAAGGCACATTATCAAACACTGCGTTAGCTGCAGGCGGCATTATAAGCAATACGTTCACATACAACTTTGATTCAGGTGATATGTACTACTTTAAAGTCGTACCAACAACCGGGAACCCATTAGAATTCAATGAAAGAGCCCCATAAAACGACAAACCTTTTTCTATTTTTTATTTTTCAAAACTGAAACCAATTTATCCAGCTGAAGAGAAAAATCACCAATTTGAAGGTGCCGTGACGTGCAGGAAATCTTTGCAGCATCCCGAGTAGCCGTATCGTTGGTCTTCCTAATTTACGCGTCTTGGAGCGACTATAAAACCCGCGAAGTCTCCAACCGCGTCTGGGTACTCTATGCACCCATCGCTTTAGCCTTAACAGTTCCCGAACTTCTGCTCTATGAACCAGCAAGCCTGTGGTACTTCGGTTTAAGCGTTGGCTTAACCGTCAGCTTTGCGTTTCTATTATTCTACACAGGAGGGTTTGGCGGAGCCGACTCCAAGGCGCTTATGTGCATCGCGGTTGCCTTGCCCTTTTTCCCCACAGTCCTTGTTAAACCAATTTTAGCTAACGGACTCTCGCCACTTTCGCAAGTCGTGTTCCCCGTAACCATCCTAAGCAACGCCGTGTTAATTGCTGCGTTCAGCGCGGTAGGTCTGCTCCTCTGGAACGTGGGCACCAAAGCAAAAACCAAAAAACCCCTGTTTGAGGGCACTCTTGCAAGTCAGTCAGTAGGGAAAAAACTGTTGGTGCTGTTGACAGGAAAAAAGTATCCTCTTGAAACACTAAAACAGAAATGGCACATATACCCCATGGAAGACATAACAGCAGAAGAAGGACCCCCCGAGGTTGCAAAGAGAAAATTGTTTATTGTACCCAAAGATGAGGGTCGAGATGAAGTTTTGGCGCGGCTTTCTCAGGCGGCTGAGGAAGGTAAAATTGAGTCAGCAGTGTGGGCTACCCCCGGGTTGCCTATGCTTATTTTTGTGACGGCGGGTTTGGGTGTTGCGCTTTGTTTAGGCGATGTTGTTTGGATATTGGTTGCGCAACTGTTTGGGTAACTAATGCCGTTTAGAGTTGGGTTTTGCTGCGTTTTGAGTAGGAAACGGAAGCAACCGCCATGAGTGCACTCCCAGAGCCTATGAGTGGCAAGGCATAGTTGCGGTAGGGGTAGGTAATGAGGGAGAATAGGTCGGTGTTTGCAGCGGCGTAGGAGAAAAGAAACGCACTAATTGCAAACAGGACAATTGAGGTTAACAGGAGACCGATTTCGATTTTAAATTGCACTTTGATATTGCGCCCCAAACTTGAATTGCATTCGGTAAACTTGTGAGAAAGGTTATTTTAGCTTTACGGGAGAAAAGTACAGAAGAGGTTCCAACTCTGTGACCGGATGCATAAAAGAACTAACAGCTTTCCTCACCCAACAACCAAAACCACTCAAAGTGGTAGCGATGCCAGATTTTTTCATGGACCGCCTCATAAATCTGCCCTTCAACCCCCAACAATTCACCACAGAAGTCAACGGTATCGTGGCGCGAAAAGGCGGCAGTATAGACCGAATCAGCCAGATAGACCAGCATGGAGGAAACGCCATCAACATCACATGTGCCCTGCTAACGTTGGGCACGCAGGTTACACCGATTGTTTGCACCAGCGAGTTAGGGTTGGATCAGATACGGTTCCACCTCAAAAAGCACAAAAACGTAGATTTAAGCCACATTAAAATCCACCAAAAAGCATCCGCAACCACCGCGTTAGAGTTCAAAACTGACAGCGGAAAAGTAAACGTTATGGTAAGGGATTTAGGTTCGTTGATAGATTTTGGACCAGCCGACCTCACCCAAGAAGACCGCACTGCCATTGAGGAGGCGGATTACGTGTGCCTTTTTAACTGGGCTGGAACCCTTAAACATGGCACTGAACTTGCCCAAGCAGTTTGCCAACACGCCAAAACCAAAGGCACATGCAAAGTTTACTTCGACACCGCCGACCCCCTGCCCAACAAGAAAAAAATGCCTGAGTTCATGGAGAAAGTTCTCAAGAGCAGCCAAGTTGATGTTTTAAGCTTAAACGAAAACGAGGCGGTCACCTACGCGTCTTTGCTCAGCAGCGAAGTTGAAGAGCAACGCGGAAAAGTCGAATTCAACGAGTTAGCCCTTTTCTCCGCCCAAATCTTAGCCAAACATCTGCATGCAAGAATTGATTTGCATACGACCAGTTTTGCGGTTTCGATTTCTGGGGGGCGCGCGGTTTTTGCGCCTGCCTTTAAGGTGGAGGCAAAGCGGGCGACTGGCGCGGGGGACGCGTGGGACGCGGGAAACCTGCTGGGCGACGCCAACGGGTTATCCGACGAGTGCCGATTGACGCTGGCAAACGCGGTTGCCGCATGCTACCTCACCGACCCTGCTGGGGAGCACCCCACAAGAGAGATGCTGCTTAAGTTTCTGCAGCAAACAGAGACGTAGATGTTAGGTAGCCAGATTTTTTAAGCCCAGCTCCCTTTAACCAAGCAACGTAATGTATTGAGGACAAGTGGATGGGTAAGCTGTTTGGAAGCAGTGGAGTTCGAGGTTTAGTTAACGTTGTTTTAACGCCCCAGTTAGCCTGCAAAGTGGGTATGGCAGTTGCCGCCCAAGCAAAAGCGCAACGTGCAGTGGTGGGGCGAGACACACGGGTTTCGGGACCCATGCTTGAAGACGCCTTAGTGGCGGGTTTAACGGCGGCAGGCGTGGACGTTTCCTTGGTGGGCACGGTTCCAACGGGGGCAGTGGCGTACTTGACCAAAACGTTGGGTGCCGACGTGGGGTTCATGCTTACTGCGTCACATAATCCGCCCCAGTACAACGGCATCAAGGTGTTCCGCGGTGACAGCCTCTCTTTCACGGACGCAGAACAGAACGCGGTCGAAGAAATCATTGCCCAAAACCGCTATGCACTGGCAGATTGGCGCAAAGTCGGCGCCGCCTCCAAAATCGAAGCCAGCCACCTGTATATGGATATGCTCAAAAAGGCGGGTGCCCTGCAGAAGCCTTGGCGCGTCGTCGTAGACCCAGGTTGCGGCGCAACCTACCAGACCGCACCTGCAGCCTTATCCGCTTCGGGATGCAAAACCACAGCCATAAACGCGCAGCCCGACGGCTACTTCCCCGCCCGCAAATCCGAACCCACAGCCGAATCCCTCACCAGCCTATCCCAAACCGTAAAGGCACTGAAGGCGGATGTTGGATTGGCGTTTGACGGGGACGGCGACCGAGTGGCGTTTGTGGATGAAAACGGGGCGTTTGTGGATTTTGACCGCGCTCTTGCGGCTTATGCAGCGTATGCGCTTAAGCGGAGCGGTGGGGGAACGGTGGTTACGAATGTTGAGGCTTCGATGTGTGTGGAGACTATGGCGGCACGGTTTGGCGGCAAGGTGATGCGTGTTAGGGTTGGAGATGTTTATGTTTCGGAGGCTATGGCGGAGGTTGGGGCGGTTTTCGGTGGTGAACCCTGCGGCGCGTGGGTGCATCCTAAGCTGCATTGGTGCCCTGATGGCCCCCTCTCCGCTGTGCTTATGCTTAAGGCGCTGGAGGAAGAAAACCTCAGCTTAAGCGCGTTCATTGTCCAAGTGCCTCAGTATGTGACTTTGCGCGAGAACCTTACCTGCAAAAACGAGCAGAAAAAACAAATCGTAGCCGACCTGAAAAAGACAATAACCCAAAGCTTCCCAGACTTCACTGACCTGTCAACGGTGGATGGGGTGCGTTTAGCCCTCAAAACGGGTTGGCTGCTTATTCGCGCGTCAGGCACGGAGCCGCTGATTCGGCTGACGGTGGAGGGTGAATCGTTAAAAGCGGCTCAAGAGATAATGAATCAAGGCGTAACGCTCGTTAAGAGGTACAGTGAGGCATAGTGATGAAGGCGGTTTTGTTAGCGGCAGGCGAAGGCTTAAGGCTGCTTCCAGTCACGGCGACCCGACCCAAACACTTAATTCGTGTCGGCGGCAAACCCATTCTACAACACAGCTTAGACGCGTTGAAAGCCAACGGAGTAACCGAAGCTGTCATAGTCACCCACTACATGGGCGACGCCATCCGCGGCTACTTCGGCGACGGCACAGAATTTGGTTTTAAGCTGGAGTACGTGGAGCAGAAAGAAGTTTTGGGGACTGGAAACGCGGCCAGTGTGGCTGAGCCGTTTGTGGAGGGCGATTTCATGCTGGTTTACGGGGATTTGCTGTTTTCCTCGCAAGCCATCAAAACGGTCTTAGACGCTTATGGGTCTGGGGAGGCTGCGGCGGCTATGGCGGTTGTCTCTGTGGATAAGCCTGAAAGCTACGGCATCATTGACCCCGCAAAAGACAGAACCGTTAAACGTATCGTCGAGAAGCCCAGCCGCGAATCTGCCCCCTCAAACTTGGCAAACGCGGGTTTGTACGTGTTTGGCAAAGACGTGTTTGACGCGTTGAGGCGGGTGGAGCGTTCGCCGCGGGGCGAGTGGGAACTCACCGACGCCGTGACCCTGCTGGTTTCGGAGGGCAAACGAGTTTTGGCGGCGGAAATCTCGCGTGGTGACTGGTTTGATGTGGGGCGCCCGTGGGATTTGCTGGATGCCAACACGTGGGCACTGCAACGCATGGAGCACAAGGTTCTGGGCAATGTGGAGCAAGGCGCGCATTTGCTGGGTCCGGTTACGGTGGCGGAGACGGCGCGTGTGCGTTCAGGAGCCTACATTGAAGGCCCATGCTTCATCGACGAAGGCGCAGATGTGGGACCCAACTGCTTCATCCGCCCCTGCACGAGCATTGGCAAAAAAGCCCGCGTTGGCAATGCCTGCGAAGTCAAAAACAGTATAGTCATGGACGGCACCCACGTGGGGCACCTGAGCTACGTCGGCGACAGCATCCTCTGCGAAAAATGCAATCTGGGGGCAGGCACCAAAACCGCGAACCTGCGGCTGGACGATGGGCACGTGAAGATGATGGTTAAAGATAAAGTCGTGGATACGGGCAGGCGAAAGTTAGGCGCCATCTTGGGGGACAATGTGAAGACGGGAATAGGCGCGTTACTCATGCCGGGTGTGAAAGTTGGCAACGACAGTTGGGTAGGCGCAGGGGTGTTGCTGGAACGGGATTTGCCTGCAAATTCGATGGTGTCTGTGCGGCAGAACTGGGAAAAGCAGGAAAAAAGAAAACAGCCCACTTCTTAGTCCAGCGTTTAACTGTTGGGCGTTTATGGAATGTGGATGTTTGCTTCTTCAAAGCTTTCCGTTTCAGGATTGAACTGGTAGGCGCTTACGGTTATTGAGTAGCCGACAAGGGGACTGTTTATTCCGCGGATGTTAAAGCGGACTCTCTTTTTGAGGAAGCTGCAGTCAAAACTCTGAGCATGTTTGCGGGTGTAGGTTTTGGATTCGATGTTCAAAACCAGCTCAAGCCAGTTTGGGGGTTCAACCCCGTTTTTCTTGGAGCCAAAAACTTCGCCCTTGATGAAGTCCTTGTCGTCCTTGGATAATTCAGGAGGGCTGTTAATGTGGCTGTGGTACTCGCCGATAATCTGGAAACTCATCGAGTTTATGGTGTCTTTTATTCGGTTGTATGCCGCGCGGTTACTGGGAACCCAGAAAGATTTCCCGCTTTCAGACGTTTGAACAGGGTAGGCAACATCCAACACTAAACAATCAGTTCGCTGCCCCTTCACAAAACGCTTGTCTTCTTTGCCTATCAGAATGCCGCCAGTTTCCTTGTGAGGCGTCTCCAAGCAAGAAGTGATAAGGGACGCAAGGCACAATTCCGAAAGGTAAACCGTTTTTCCCATATCTCATTCCCGAGTTAAGTTATCATTCACAGCTAATAAATTAATGCAAAACAGACCCCCAAAAACTCAAACTGAAACGAAACTACTGTTTAAGGACAATGGCGTTTGCGGGACATTTTGGCACACAGTCGCCACATCCATGGCACAAACGGACCTCCACGACAGCAGCTTCGTCGGCGTCAATTCGGAAAATAGCTTTAATTGAGCATGCTTGGGCAGCAACGCATTTTTCGCAGCGCAGGCACTTGTTGGGGTTGACTATGGCTTTTGGCATTGCAAAAACCCCAAGCAAAAAAGGGCAAAAAGGGAGAGGTTAGATTTTGATGATTTCTGGTTTTACGTCGCCTTCAATGCCAATCGCTTTGGCTTCCTGCACCTGCAGCATGCAATCCACATGAGAGGAGTCATTGAGGATTTGATAGTTTGCCATGGACAAAAACGCGCCGTCTATGGATACCGCGGAGTCAGAGGCATACACGCCGATGTCTTTCATAACGCGTTCTCCTGCGTTAGGTAAACAGTCACAGTACTGGGCGATGTCTTTTGCAAAACTCACAAACGAGACTTTGCCTGGTTTAAACGTGGAAAGCACCCCAAGCGCCGCTGAAGCCAAGGCCCGGCCAAGATTAGGTTTATCCACAAAGCTGATGGCATCCATCGGGCAAGCTTCCACACAGATGGGACACCGCATGCAAAGCGGCGAGGTATTTCGGGCTTTGCCCTCAATTATGTCGGGAAAATGGTTGGGGCAAGCGACTTTGCATTTGCCGCAGCCGACACATTTGCTGGTGTCAATCTCGATGCCTACGGTTCGGTGCTGCCGCAGTTTCCCCACTCCCGGCGTGCAGCCCATGCCAAGGTTTTTGATTGCGCCCCCAAAGCCGCTGAGTTCGTGTCCTTTGCAGTGGGAGATGACTATCATGGCGTCGGCTTCGGCTATGGCACCTGAAACCTCAATTTCGTCCAAGATGCCCTTGGTTTTCACTGTACGGTGGCTTTCGCCGCGTAAGCCGTCGGCAACCACGAATGGGGCAACGGTGCCAAAGCCGTTCATGAGGGCGGTGTGGGTGTGGTCGATGGCGTTGTGGCGTTGGGCAAGGTAGAGGGTGTTGGAGTCTGTTAGGAAGGGCTTGCCGCCGGCTTCTTTGACTTGGCGGACAACTTCATGCACGAAGAAGGGCTGCACGTAGTAGGGGTTGCCCAACTCGCCGACGTGTAGTTTGATGGCGACCAAGTCACCTTTCTGGATGCAGTCGAAGGTGCCTGCTTCGGTGTAGAGCCGTTTGGTTTCTTCAAGCAGGTTATTGGAAGGGTTCCAAGGAACAAAATGGACAGTCACATAAATACCTCCACAAACAAACCCTAAAACTACGCGGACATTTATAGGGATTTAGCCGCATGAGCAGTATTTGAATTGTTGACAACAGAACTGCAGAGCACCTTCGGCAGGAGGTAATTAAGTTCAGGATAAACCGCAACAGCGTAGGATAGAAGGGGTGGGGATGTAAGGGATATAGCACTTAAGCTAATCGAAAGAATGTTATACTCGACCAAAAAGAATCTTCAAACATGGTATTTCGCCACTTCAAAGCGGGATTTAAAGCATCCATCAAAGGTGCATTTGTCGGAATCATACTTTCGGTTGTTTTCTCCACAATAAAACAGTTCACGCCAACATATACAGTATTTGTTGACCTTTTTTTATTGTTGAATCTTGTTGGAAGCGTCCTGCTGATTACTAAACTCAAGTATTGGGGCTCAGGCTATCTTGTTGGTTACTTATTTGCCATTTGGGTAATGAACTATTTTGGGCTAATCGAAACGTGGCTTGTGATGCTTTATGCCGTTGTAGGCGTAGCGTATATTATCATTCGGTTTTCACGGAAAATGTAACATTCTTAAACGATGACGCGAAAAAACATTCATAGACGCAGGTAAAGTAAAATTTCAACAGCGAAATACTCAAGCAGACAGGGAAACAGGAACACCATGAATTAGCAAGTTAACCTTAAAGGTTCAATCTGTTCAGTAAACTCACTGACAAAACACAACATACTTGTTTACGTTAATCAAAGATAAATAGTTGGAATGCACAATCGTAAGAGATAACAACGGAGTTGAAAGATAGTGTCAGTTGCGCAAAGAAAACTCGCAAGCGAAATCGTCGCGCTGGTAGACAAGCCAGTCACCATTAACACAACCACCAACAAGAAGTTCATTGGCACACTCACAGGCATTAACCCAGATACCCTTACCCTCTGCATAGCCGAAGCAAAAGACGAAACCGGCCAAGTCTTCCGCAGACTATTCCTCAACGGCGCAGTCGTCGCCCAAATCGCCAGCACCGAAAAACCCTTTGACCTCAAAGCCCTCGCCCAAAGACTCGAAAAAGTCTTCCCAACCATGGTTAAACTCTACGAAGATTTAGGCTTCATCTGGGTCATGGACAAAGTCAAATTGACCGAAAAAGGCGTCGTGGAAGGTTCAGGTCCAGCTGCAGAACGTGTGCAAAGAGTTTACGACTTGTTCATGAGCGAAAACAAAGCCTAAATGTACCAGCGCAACGCCTCTTCCTCTTTCTTCTTTTCTTCAGAGATGTTGCGAATTAGCCCAAATGACTCCAGCAGTCGTTTTGTTTGCGCTGCAGCTGCATCGACACCAGACAAGTCCAATTCTAACCCCAAATGCTTACCCAACGCCGACAAAGCCACTCTAGTTGCTGCAGCATCAGGAACCATACCCACCGTATCCACCAACAAAGCGTACGCCGTGAGTCCCCGCAGTTGGCATAACCCAATCACAAGCCCCGCGATGCCAAAAATGTGGCCGACCATAATCTTAGAATCCGCACTCAAAACCCTCTGCAACGTAGCCTCATCTGAAGCGGCGCAATAAAGCGAAGGCACACCTTTAACCTCATCCTTCTTAAAACCACCCAAAGAAACCGCATCCCGACAACCCAAATCCTGCGCTATATCCAGAACTTTACCGCATAACTCGTACTGCCCAGGAGTGGTGAGCGCCTGTGTGTTGCCATACCATATGATAAGGTCACGTTCACCCTCGCCACGTTTAACGTAGTAAAGCTCGTTTAAGGGAGAAGTTGCACCGCCAGCTTCGTTGAGGATGGCGAAGTCTTGGAAGCTGCTGGATAGGATTTCGCAGAATTTTTTGGCTTTCAACTCAGTTATCAGGTGCAGCGCTGCTATGTTGGCGACAAAACCGATTCCGGGCAAGCCTTCAATTAAGAGGGGATTGTTAAGTTGAGGTTTCTCGAGGAGTTCTACACTGCAGACCATGGTGAATCACTGACGAAGGGATGCTGGTAATAGGCTCGAAATAGGATATAAGGCTGCCTAACAAAGAAACCTGAAGCCAGCCAAAAGGTCATTTAGACGTTTCAGAAGAAGACTTGTCAGCTTCACTTTTGTTGGAACCTTTTTTCTTCTGTTTCCACTTCACCTCAAACGTGTACTCCTTCTCAGACGCATCAGCAGACTCAGTTTGCTCAAAAACAACCTTGGCACTTGGCTCATGCCCCTCATTTTTCTGCGCTGCTGGGAGTTCAACTTCCCGCGCTTCCACCGAAGCATTTTGAGGCTCGTTGGTCACAGTCGGTTCATGTTCAGGTTCTTTGGTTTCATGCTCCAAAGCTTCCGCTTCCTTGCGTTCCACATGGGTTGACGGCTTGGGATTTAGTTTTGACTCCACTTTCTCAAGCTCTTTGGAAATCGCCTGTAGCTCAACAGGGTACAAACGGTGCGGTTTACGGTTTGAATGCGAACCAAAAGTGTCAGCGTAACATTTGGAGAATTGAGCCCCATACATCAAAGCTTCGGCTATGACAAAAATCCATATCAACAAAACTATAATGGACCCCGCCGCTCCAGTTACAGAAGTGACTGGAAAGGTGCGCAGGTAAAACCCAAACACGTTGTTTAAAATTGTGAAAACAACAGCAGTAATCACGGCGCCAATCCAAACATCGCCCCACTCAATTTTTACGTCAGGAATTTCTTTAAAAATTATGCCAAACAGAACCGCAGCGGACGCAAAAGAAAACAAAAGCTGAACCACAAAGAAAAACGCTAAAGAAACAAAGGTGCCAGTAACTCCGATGGCGTCACTTAAGGAGCCAAAAAGCAAAGTAGTGTACTCTAACCAGCCCACCACGATGACTGTGGAAAACAAAACCAGAATAAACGGAGCAAGACGTTCCCGCACTTTTGTTTTCAAACTTCGACCTTTAGGCCGATGCACTTCCCAAACAAGGTTAAACGTGTCTTGCAAAACCACAAAAGCGCCCGCTGCACCCGCCAAGGCGAAAACAATGCTAAGCAAGGAGTTGAAAACAGACGTGAACGTGTTGGTTACGCCTTCCAAAAGCTGCCCCACAAGGTCGGCTATAGTTGCACCTGCGAGTACCTGAATCTGGGAAAGCAATTGCTCTGTGCCTTGAGTGGTGCCATAAAACTGAGAGTATAAAAGCACCGTGAGAAGCAGAACAGAAGGCAAAGGTAAAATTATAAAAAAAGCCAACGCTGCAGCTCGGATAGTGGCGTTGTTAGCGTGCCATTTGTGAAAAGAAGTTTTGACGAGTTCTAAAAACTCTTTACGATTCATCGCACCATACTTAAGGTAAAAGAAGCATCTATGTCTTATGCTTGAAAGCCATCATTCAACGTGAAAAGCTGCATAAAACGCAACTTTCGCTAATCAGAAATATCACAAGACAGCAAACAACGGTTGGTTTCAAACTCATTTTTAGGCTTAGGCATCAACGGAAGAGTGATAATTACTGTTGTTCCTTTGCCTGATGTGCTTTTAAGCTCAATTGTGCCTTCATGCGCCTCAACAATACGTTTACAGATTGCCAAGCTGAGCCCCATGCCTTTGGCTTTGGTGGTGTTCAGCGGAGAAAACATTTTGGACAAAACACAGTCAGGTATGCCAACACCAGAATCAACAAAAGAAATCTCTACGTTTGAGCCTTTTTGGACCCCCCAAACTTCTATAGTTCCCGCTTCAGGTATAGCCTCAACTGAGTTGCATAAAATATGTTCGAAGACCTGCTCAATTTTGGGCTCATCCACGGACAACTCGATTGTGTCCTGAACATGATTTTGGATTTCAATACGTGGGGGAATATGAACAGCAAGCAAAGCTCGCGAAAGCAGAGAGTTAAGCAGAGATTTTGTGATGTTTAAGCGTAAATCACTTGAGTAATCAATTAGGCAATTGATGATTCGGTTTGAATCGTCAACCGCGTTTTCTATAATGCCCAAAATCATCTTCTGGTCAGCCTTGGTGATTTTGTCGCCTTTCTGCTTTAAGAAATAAGCGCCGCTTTTGATTCCCGTTAAGGGATTTCGCAGGTCATGCCCAATCTGCCCCGCCAACTCCCCAATTGAAGCAAGCCGCTCCGACCGCAGGATTTTTTCTTGCATCTGCTTGCGTTCGGAAATGTCAACAAAGTTTTCAATCAGCAAAAGTCTGCCGTTAGCCTCCAGTTTTGTAACGTTCTTAAGTATCCAGGTTACGTCGCCGTTCGCGGTGAGAAGCACGCGTTCTTGAATATCTACAGGTAAGCCTAAGTCGGTTATGGGGCATTTTCCTCTTTCGGAGGGACAGATAAACTTGTGGCATATCCGCCCCAACACTTCTTCCCGAGTAGCTCCAATCATCTTAAGTGCCGTTGTGTTCAAATCAATAATCATATGGGTGCTGGCGTCGATTACTATAATTCCCGAAAGCATTGAGTTCAGCAAAGTCTCAAGATAATTCCTGTTATTGGCAAGGTCTTCCTCAGCTTTTTTCCGTTCAGTGATGTTATGCAGAACACAAACTATACCGATGTCTCGACCTGTTTTGCTCCGCACCATCGACCCTGAGAACAGAACCTGCTTTTCTCCACCACACTTTGTTTCACAGGTAACTTCACAATTGTTAATTACTCTTTTTTCCACCAGGTCCTTTAAGGTGCCCAGACAATGCGCATCGACACATAATTTAGTAATTGATTCCCCGATTAACTCTTCTTCGCGGTAACCAAGAAAATTCACCAATCGTTCATTTACCCGAATCATCTTGCCTTCAATGTCTGCCAAAATAAGCGAGTCAGGAATTGTGGAGAGAATGCTTTCAGCTGCAAAAGCCGCATCAAAAGCGAACAAATCGTGTTTCAGAATCGCGTACCCCACCAAACCGCCAAAAAAAATAATGGATATATGCCCTAAGTTGGGCACATCCACGCCTACCGAACGAAACAGCATGTTAGTAATTACAAAAACAACAACAGGAATCCCAAAGCCTACCGTCACAAACTTTCTTCGCTTTCGTGCAGTTTCCCCGCTGGTTTTACGGTAGAACCTAAAACATAGAGCAAATGCCAGAAGCGGCAAAATCGCTGACCAAAGTGTGCTGGCAGCGTAAATCCATGTGGCTGCGGGAGCATCGGTGTATCCCCAATACTTTAAAACAGGAACAGTGTTTACCCAATCAGTCAAAACCTCAACAAGCCAAAAGAAAACAGCGGGCAGATACAACGCAATAAGAGTGAATTTGTTTTTTAGCCAGCTACTTTGGGTGAAAACCAACGCGAAATGGACAACCAAAACCACAAAGAAAGGCCAGATGGAGCCAACTTTATTCCAAAAGTACGCGCTTTCAAGATTGGGTGCTTGCCACATTAGAACAGTGGTTAGGGTGTAAAAAAAACCTGCGATGCTTGCTAAAGCAAAAAGCTTGTTTGACTCTGCTCTTCGGTTCAAAGAGTAAACAACAAAACCCAGTGCAAGGCAGATAAAACCCGCAAGTAACGAAAGCCCCGAGTACATATCCATGCGGATACCTCTATCCTAAGCAGAGGCTTGTTAGCCATCTCCAGTAACGTTTAGATTTTGAACTTTGCTGTTGGCGCATTTTCAACTCAACTTTACTTCAAGTAGAATAGATATAAGATATGTGAAAACAGAATCAGTATTCCATCAGTTAAACCAAGATTTTCACAGTCAATGAACCAGTATAAATGTTATAGAACAGTGGCGGGTCCGATGGGATTTGAACCCATGACGTTCAGCTTAGAAGGCTGACGCGCTATCCGTGCTGCGCCACGGACCCAACAAGCGGATTCTTCATAGTGAATCCATAAGATATAATTTTACCTGTCAGCCGCCTATTTTCCCTTCAATCCATGCCTTCAGCGAAGGCGGCTTAGACTTGACACGTTTGCGGCTTCATCCACGTATGCCGCTGGAACTCAGCCTACAGGATTTGTTGCGAAAAAGTTATTAGCTAAACTTCATGATAGGTTCAACTCAACATCTCACTGGGGAAGGTCCACTTGCCGAATTTCAATCCAACGGTCTCAGTAATCATCCCAACATACTGTGAAGAGGAAACCATTGAAGGCTGTCTAAAAAGCGTGGTCAACCAACGCTTCGACGGCAACATTGAAACAATTGTTGTTGACAGCCACAGCCCCGACAACACGCGAACTGTTGCCAAACGCAGCGCCGACAAGGTTCTTGACTTAAGAGCAAGAGGCGTTGGAAGAGCACGCAACGCAGGCGCCAAAGCCGCGGAGGGACGAATCCTGCTGTTTCTGGACGCCGACACATACTTGGAAACTAATTTTTTGTCAGAAATGTACAGCAATTTTGCGGACAAAAAAGTTGTCTGCGTTTCAGGCATCTTGAAAAACTTGGAGCATTTAAAGCCGTTGGATAGGCTGTTTGCAGTTTCTCATTATGGGTTCACCAACAAGTTGGCGATGGTTTCAGCACGAATAGGTGTTCCGCTGTTTCCGTCAGTTTGCTGTGGTGCGCGAAAAGCGGTTTTTTTTAAAATTGGCGGTTTCCGTGAGGATATTGCCTGCGCCGAGGACATCACGTTTAGCCGTGAAATGGGCAGAGTCGGCAAATGCTTGGTTAACAGCAGAGCCACAGCGTACACGTCGGTTAGGCGCATCAGCAAATGCGGCAAAGCCGAAATGTACTCGATGTACTTTAAGAATTACGTGAAGCTTTTCCTGATGAAACAGAACCCGTGGGTTCAGGATTTCCCGCACATAAACACAACTTGAACACTCCATGTCTTAAGCATGCAGGCCCCAAAATGCTGAATTTCTTTCTGTTTTTGGGTTCAAAAGTGTAAGCGGAACCTTGATTAGGCAAGGCTATCCTCTTTTTGTAGGGTTTGTTTTCATGGATAAAAAAGACAGTTTAACCACTTCTGTAGATAAATCTAAAGCCCAGAGTATACTGCGCTCTGTCCCTTACAGTCAAGGTTTCCACTTTTTTACCGCAGTAGGACAATACACAGGAGAAACGGCGATAGACCTGTTTGCGTTTTACGAAGAGCTCCGAGTCATAGACAACGAGGCGGTTAGTTTTCATGTGCCACGCCGCGACTTCCAGAACTGGATTGAAAAAACTTTGGGAGACTTGGAGTTGGCAGGCGAAATTGACGCGGTGAATCCTCGGCAGCCTGTGGAGCAGTTAAAGAAGCAGTTAGTGGAGGTTGTGGGAGCCCGCCTGACGCAGCTGCACACCGTAGCCAAAGACCCCTAAATTTTCGGAACCTCAAAAATGCGGGTGAGTACGAAAGTTTAATGTGTACATTTTGAGTATTGACTTCTGATGGTTATGAAGATTATCGGCATTTGTGGCAGCCCCCGAGCTTTAGCCACAGAATACATTCTCCAAGAAGCTTTAAAGCAACTCTCAGAGAAAGGCTTTGAAACCAAGTTATGGGCGGCACAGGGAAAAAACATCGAGTTCTGTGCCCACTGCGACTACTGCCTAACAAACAAAGAATGCGTAATCCAAGACGACATGCAAGAACTCTACACCCAACTCACCGACGCTGACGGCATCATCATCGCAACCCCCGTCTACAACGGCGGCGTGAGCGCCCAAACCAAAGCGATAATGGACCGAACGCGCGCAGCCGTTGCGTGGGACAAAAACTTTTTCAAAGGCAAAATCGGCATGGGCATCGCTGTAGGCGGAGACAGAGCAGGCGGACAAGAACTTGCTCTTATGCAGATTCACACATTCTACATCCTAAACGGCATGATTCCCGTGAGTGGAGGCTTTTTTGGCGCAAACTTGGGCGCCACGTTCTGGAGCAAAGACACCTTAGAAGACGCCAAAGCTGACGAAGAAGGCTTCCGAAGCCTGAAAAAGACCTTAAAAAGATTCGCTGAGTTCCTCAAAGAAAGAGAAAGCAAAGAAGGGGAAAAGCCACATGAGTAGCCAGCCAAGTGAAGCAAAGAAAAGTAAGGTTGCGTGGGGAATCACAGGGGCAGGCGACCGCATTGCCGAATACGTACAAATCATGAAGGAACTCAAAAAGGAATACGAAGACACCGTGGACATTCAGGTGTTTGTGTCCAAAGCAGGCGAAACCGTGCTCAGATTCTACAACCTTGAAAAGGAAGTGAAAGAAAACTTTTCCAAATACACCGTGGAGCAGAACGCGAATTCGCCGTTTCTGGCGGCTTGGATGCAGATGCGCAAATACGAGTTTTTGCTTATTGCTCCTGCTTCTTCAAACACGGTGGCAAAAATCGCTTACGGCATAGGCGACACCATGATTACCAACGCGGCAAGCATGAGCCTCAAAGCGTTTGTGCCCATCTACATTTTGCCCGTGGATTTTGAAGAAAAAACCCTCATCACCAAGCTACCCAACGGCAAAGACATGAAGCTACGGGTGCGCAAAGAAGATGCGGAAAACGTCCGAAAACTTGAACACATGGAAGATGTTCATGTTCTTTCGGAACCAGAGAAAATCCGAACAGCCTTCAAGGAGCGGTTCGGGCAAAAACCATAATTTTTGGCTGGACCCCGTGCTTTGGATGGCGGCGTGTCAAAACACCAACGAAAGCCCAGCCAATCCGCCTGTTAGAATGAGGCTTGAGATTACGTAGCCTATGATGGCGCCTGGGCAGAGGAAGGGCAGCCCCGCTTGGGGTTTTCCTTTAATCACCAGCAGCATGAGCAAGGCAAAACCCACCAAGGTTCCTGCGAGGACAGATAAGCCTATGGTGAAGCCGTAGTCGGGGATGTTGTGGAAGGCGGCTGCGGCGAGGATTCCGGGGATGATTATGTCGCCTGCGCCCATAAAGAAGGCGTCACGTTTTTCTCCTTCGCTAAGCGACTCTTTCAGCCCCTTGGTTTGTTCGACAAGGGAGTAGCCGCGAGTTTTGGGTACGACAAACAAGATGGGCAGCTTGAGGTCTATGAGGGTGTCAGCTAAGTCTATCATGTGTTTGGTTTTGTAAACGGATATGGCGTCGTAAAGTGCCATGCCTATGAGTAAAATCAGCACTATGAGGATGGTTAAGGAGATGCCTAGCATGGCGATTGCGCCGACGGATGTGATTATGCCGCTTAGGTCCACTATGTACCATTCAGGGTACTTCACCAGCAACGCCACAATGACCGACATTATAGCCACCGAAAGCGCCAAGGAAATCTCCCAAGGGAAAAGGTAGCTCAGCAAGGGGTCAAACACGTAGATGCCAAGCAACCCTGTGGACCCGAGAAAGATGGCTTGGATGATTTTGGTTTTGCCCCACTTTGCAATAAGCAGGATTAGTGCTGTGAAGACGATGAGCACCGAAAAAAAGAACAACAGGTTTGAAAAGTCGCCGGGGTTCTCAAAGGCAACTTGACCTGCAGCTTCAAAGGGTCCAGATATCCAGAAAGCCAGCAAATCGATTAAAACAAACAGTCCGCCCATTACGAAAATGGGAAAGACATCGCGGGTGGTGGTCTTTGGGGCTACAGGTGTCTTGGAGCTCATGAGCCTTTTAAACTGGAAACTACCTATTTATGGCTATTCCAAAATTCACAATAAGTTTTCATTTGAACCAACAAAAGCCAAAAAGGTAGGGGTGGAGCCGATTTTTCTGGTCAGGTTAAATTTCGAATTTGTCACCCGTTTTAGGCGCCACAGCATCCAAACCCAGCTCAGTGTTAGCCCATTTTGCCAGGGTTTCACAGTTACCTTCTGCGCCGTGCACAGCAAAAATCTTGGGTTTACCACCGACCTTTTTGATGGCTTCTCGAAGTTGAGTTGCGCCACAGTGGCTGGAAAAGTCGAAGTGCTGCACTTTGGCTTTGATTTTGCGGACTTTTCCGTCGATTGTGCAGATGCCTTTTTCCAGAAGCTGCCTGCCAGGCGTACCTGGAATCTGGTAGCTAACCAGGAACACGGCGTTGTTGGCTTTTTTGCCGACTTTGCTTATGTAGAATTGGCTTGGTCCACCTTTGAGCATGCCTGCAGGAGAAATGATTACGCCGGGTTTGCGTAGGGATTTGCGGCGGTCTCGCCAGCCTTCCACCCATTCAACTTCACGCATGGCTTCGGTGAACAGTTTAGGGTCGCGCAAGAACTCTTTCTCGTTCAGGATGACTCGGCTGGCTTCGCGTGCCATGCCATCAAAGACGACGTTGTGGGCGAATTTGTGTCCTGCCAACGTACAGGCGATTTCTTGGGCGCGTCCAACCCCGAAAGCTGGAATGAGGACGATGCCGCCTTTTTCAACCACCTCGGTGCAGGCGTCCACGAATTTCTTTTCCAGTTCGGGACGGGGGGTGTGGTCTTCGGTTGCGTAGGTGCTTTCGGTTATGATGGCGTCTATGTTGCCGTAGTCCATGGAGGCACCTTTGAGAAGCATGGTGTCTTCCATGTTAAAGTCGCCTGTGAACAGTAGGCGTTTGCCTTCGGTTTCTACGATTACGGAGGCGCTGCCTGGAGTGTGCCCCGCGTTTAGCAACTGGAAACTCATGTCGCCTACAGTTTCTGATACGCCAAAGTCCAAGTGTTTGTTGCTGCGGACCATGGTTCGTAGTTCCAAGTATTCGAAGGGCAGGTAGTAGCCGGACAGGTGGATGAAGTCTTGGATAAGTAGCTGGGTTAGCTCCAAGTTAAGCCTGTTTGTGTAGAGGGGGCGTTTACCTTCGATGTAGAAAATGGGAATTGCACCCGAATGGTCTAAGTGGCTGTGAGTAAGAATTACTGCATCAACATCTTTTGGGGGCACATGCATTGGAAAGCCAGGTTGCCGTTCAAGCATCACGCCATAGTCAAGGAGAACCTGAGTTTTCTGAGACTTAACTGAGATGCCCATTCTGCCAACTTCTCGTGCTCCGCCTAAAAATTCAATCTGCAATTAGGACCAATCCTTTTAGAGTATATGAAAGCTTTCGCAGATATCATGACATGGTAGTCTTTTAAAAATGTATTGACGATTCAAAAGCAAAAGCGGACACAAAGCCCTTCTTGATAGCATTTAAAATGTCATCCACCGTGAGTTCCGCTTGAACTTGATTGTAAACCGAAAACAAATCAGTGGGGTAATGTGAATCACTGCCACCAACCCCGACCATCCCAGCGGACTTGGCGAGGTCACGCGCCAGCCTGTTGGCCGCAGCTGAAGAGCCCCCGTTTAGTACTTCGATAGCGTCCACGCCGCTGTCTTTGGCGTACTCACCTAAACCTAATTCACGAAACGGATGCGCAGCAATTGAAACGCATGAATTGTCTTTGGCAAAGTCCACGACATTCTCAACAGACCAAGGCGTTGGCGGCAACACTTCCGTCCCCAACACAAGCACGTCACCTTGTTGGGTGGTGATTTCCACTCCGGGGATGATGAGCACGTCGGGGTAGGGTGCGGCGAGTTGCTGTACGGTTTTGACGCCTCGGACGGTGTTGTGGTCGGTTACGGCGACTGCTTTGACTTTAGGATGAGAGACCAGTTTCTCCACGAGGGTACGAGGGGTAATTTGGGAGTCAAACGAAAAAGTAGTGTGAAGATGAAAATCTGCGTAAATCAAGGCGTCCCCTTCAGGTTCTCCCTAAGAATAGACTCCAGCCGCGCTAAAAACTCTTTAGTTGCCTGCGCATACAAACCCAACACCTCAAAGGGCACGTTCTTTTTGGCGCAGGCGGCTTTGCATTTCTGCTTAACCGCGTTGCCCCATGTTTGTGGGTCATCAAGCAAAACCACCGCCTGATAGTTTGAGCGCTGGATGTATTCTGAAGTTTGATTTGCCACGTAATTGACGACGTCGCAGTCCAAGGGCAGGGCGGTTTCGTGCTGGCTGAGCGGGTAAACCTCATCCAACTCCAATGGAACCAC
Organism: Candidatus Bathyarchaeia archaeon; assembly: GCA_041447175.1. Lineage (NCBI taxonomy): Archaea > Thermoproteati > Candidatus Bathyarchaeota > Bathyarchaeia (SeqCode) > Bathyarchaeia archaeon. The sequence goes on from CP166960.1 coordinate 1,668,421, forward strand.
CCCAAACGGCGCCGCATAAAAACAGACATGCACATAGCCAGCGGCGTCTTCGCCTACACGGTTGACCATGCGGCGGACATCCTTGAATTCCTCGCTTCGGTGGAACGGTTTGTTGCGGGTTTGAGGAATCAGCACCAGAACCTTGGCGTCTTTAGGCGGCTGGTAACGGCTGGTTAGGCGGTGTCGGTAATGGGTGATTTCGGGGCGTGAGAGCCCGATGCTGTCAAGAAAGAAAAAGCCGCTCGGCTTCACGGTTGGGCTGAGCTTTTCAATGTATCCCTCATAGTCTTTAACCCGCTTCAAAGCTGTAAGTAGTGCGGGGTGGGCGTGGGCACGCATTTCAACGTGTTCCCAGAGCCTGCCGTCGCGGATAGCCTGTTTAATGCGCTTTAGCTCCGCCACACAAACATGCAAATTATGCTCCGCAAGAAACTGCTCCCTCTGAGCCTTAGGCAAAGCCATCACCTGCTTTGGCGTAGAAACGGCGCATCGGGGGCATTGACAGGGGAAGTAGTCCATTTCGGGAAGACGCCACGTTCCGTTTTCAGTCATGTAACGGTTTTCTCGGGCGTACAAGGCGTAGGCGGCGCTGTCAAAGAGGTCGCATCCTAACGCCACGGCAAGAGCCATCATGTGCGGGTGCCCAGCGCCGAAAAGGTGCAACGGACGGTCAAGGGGCAGGTTCATTTTCGCCGTCATAATCATGTCCACCAGCACGTCGTACCGGTAGCTTTCCATGACTTCGGTGGGGCTGCCCAAAGCGTGAATCGGAAACGGCAGTTTGCCCATGGCTTTGGCGGATTTCGCGACAAGGTCCAGATGCCTGCCGCCTTGGACGGGCCCGACCCAGAGGGTGTCGGGGCGGGTTTTGAGTTTGAAGAAGGCTTCGGCGCGTTTGAGGGTTTCAGCCACTGTTTCTTGGGCTTGCTCTTTGGGGACATGCCAACCGGTGGGTATGTCCAGAATGGTGGCGATGTCGCTGCCGATGCGTTCCTGATAGTCCACGATTTCGGCTTGAGTGACCTCGACGTTGCCGTAAACCAGAATCTGGTATGCACCGGAGTCAGTCATTATGGCGCCGTCGTAGTTGAGGAACTCATGCAGACCTTGCTGTGCAGCTTGGTCGTGGTGGCGTTTCCAGAGGATATAGCTGTTGGTTATTATGGCTTCGAAGCCGAATTCTTCTTTGAGCCGCTTGGGCGGGACAAGTTGGATACGAGGGTTTATCACGGGGAAAAGCAGCGGTGTTTCCACAGTGCAGGTTTTGGTTTTGAGTTTGCCGATTCGTCCCAGCAGGTCTTTTTCTTTAACTTCGAAGCTCATGTAAATCAAAACGTATCAGTGGATGCGGTTATAAAAAACGTTAGTTTCCCGAAAACTAAAACATTGGTTAAGGGAGCAGCCAAGGTTTCCGTGGAGTACAGCAGTGAAGGCTCATTTAAAACTGATTTTGGAATGATTATGGGAAACCATTTAACGGTTAGGCAGCCAAACCCCAAGTAGGGAATTTAGCCACATTTTTAACGGAAAGTTATAAATTTCAAGAAGTAATATTAAGATATAACTCAATATTTGACTTATAGATGTAAAAAAGGGAAGCAACGGTATGAGTACACACGCAGAAGACCTAAAACTCAGGTTAATGACCATTGAGCTATTACGAACAGCAAAGTACAAACGCAACATCACCTACCGCGAATTAGCCAACAAAACAGGGCTCCCCGTAACCGTACTCAGCCGCTACGCCAAAGGCCACGTCCTACCCAACACCACCCGCGCACGCCAACTCTGGCGCGTCCTCACCAAACTTGTCGGCTTAGAAACCGAACTCCGCAACCGCATCAAATTCGACGACACAGGCTACTTTGACAACACCGAAATCGTCGGCGACTACAACATCCTGCAACAAGCCGCCAACCACGCACTGGCAAATTTCGCGGGCAAACGCGTCACCAAAGTCCTAACCGCAGCCACCGACGGCATCCCACTGGCAACCATGGTAGCAAACGCGTTGGGCGTAAACCTCATCGTGGCAAAACGCAACAAAGAAGTGGGCGTAAAAGCCTTCCTTGATGAAACCTTCATCCTCGGCAAAGACAGCGGCGTAACCGTAACACTATACATCCCCAAGGACATAATCAAGAAACGCGACAGCGTTCTCATCGTGGATGACATGATTAAAAGCGGCGAAACCCAAGAAGCCCTCGTCAACCTCGTAAAGAAGGCAAAGGCAGAAATCTCAGGCGTCTTCTCACTCATAGCGGTGGGGGATAACTGGAAGAAGCGGCTGAAAATCGGCGGCGACGCCCCAGTTGAAGTGGTCACGTACCTAAAGTCACCCTTCGACACCTAAACCTACCTTTTCCAACTCTTTTCAGTATAGATTTTAAGAAAATCTTAAACAGAGCCCACCCAAGTATAACCTAAACATCAAACCGTATGAGGCGCTCTGTATGCGAATGATTAAATGGCAAAACGGAACCGTTTTCACCCCTGACCAAACCAAACTTCCCCTCCAAGAAGTAACCCTTGAAATTAAAACTGTGGAGCAAATGTGTGAAGCCATCAAAGTCCTCCGTGTACGAGGCGCTCCTCTGCTTGGGGCTGCGGCAGCCTTCGGATTAGCCTTGGCAGCGTACCATTCCGAGGCGGGCTGTAAGGGTGAGCTTTTGGCTGAGCTTGAAGAAGCCGCCGACCAAATCAAAAGCCAACGCCCCACCGCCGTGAACCTGTTCTGGGGCGCCGACCGCGTCCTCAACAAAGCACGAAACGTTGCAGGCGAAATGCAGGAGGTAAAAGACGTGGTTTTTGCTGAAGCGCAGCTAATCGCCGATGAAGACGCTGCCCAAAACCATGCAATAGGCAAGAACGGCGCGGAACTCATCAAGGACGGCGACACCATCCTGACTCACTGCAACGCAGGCGAGTTGGCAACGGTGGAGTATGGAACGGCTTTGGCGCCAGTTCGGGTTGCGTGGGAGCAAGGAAAAAAAATCAAAGTCATCGCCGACGAAACTCGCCCGCTGCTGCAGGGAGCACGGCTCACCACCTACGAGCTGATGCGCGATGGCATACCAGTGACTTTGATTACGGACAACATGGCAGCCCACATCATGCATCGGGGGCTTGTGGATTTGGTGATTGTGGGTGCGGACCGTATTGTGCAGGATGCGGTTTTTAATAAAATCGGAACCTATGGCGTCGCGGTCTTAGCCAAAGAGCATGGCATCCCGTTTTATGTGGCTGCCCCCAAGTCCACGTTTGATTTGACCCGCAGAGCCGCGGACGTAACAATCGAGGAGCGCAAACCCGACGAAGTAACCCACATCGGCGGGGTTCAGATTGCGCCTACCGGAGTACCTGTGTTTAACCCTGCGTTTGATGCCACACCGCTAAAGTATGTGTCGGGGATAATTTGTGAAACCCAAATCATCTACCCCAAAGACTACGCTCAACTTAAATCCTGAAACTGGGAGCACGTAAGTTAAGCCGTTACTTTCGAGGAAGCAGCAAAATCCACCCGCACATCTGAGCCCTCAGAGGGACCCATTCCTGTTGTAACGGTTTCTTTGATTTTTTCTAAAAGGTTACGGTGAATTTCACCTTCAGCAAGCAGGTCGGTTAGGAGGTTTTCGATGTGTTCCAAGTTGACCCGTGAAAGCGTGCTTTTGGCTTTTTGCCTGAGATCTTTGGCGTTAAGCTGCAAACCCAAGTATTTTTCGGAGAGAGTTTTTTCCAGAACATCCAGCTTGTCCACAAAGGAAAGCAGCATGTCGAGGTTAAATTGGTCTTTTGCGATGATTCTTTGGTAGAGAAGGTCAGTTATGGCGAAGACTTCTTGGACTTCTTTGGCGGATTTGTTGCTTTCAAGGTTCAGGTTATCTTCTTCGAGTCTTTGGCTAACGTTTCGGAGAATCATGGAGCGTTTTTGGCTGTCAGCCGCAACTTCATGCAGGGAAACCTTTGCTCCGTCCAGGTCTGTGCGGTCAGCTAACGCCGTGTATAGCACGGATGCATTGCTTTCCAGAAGGCTCAAGGTTTCTAGGTGGGAATAGAAGGCTTTTGAGTTGTCGCTGTCTGGCGTGTTTTTTATCCCTCAATTGGCGGTTTAGAATTGTTAACCGCATAAAAACGTTCCGACACGTTGCTTGAATTCGGTAAGGAAGACTAACGGGAAATTGTACGGCAAGTTTTAGTTTTAAAAACTAAAATTCACATCCACAGGAAACGGAGAAAAATGTTAATTAATAAACCCCCAGCATTAGAAAGCAGACAGTGAAAACTCGATGACCCAAAAAGAAACCCCCATCCAAACCCCCGAGTTCAACGCAAAAAGCCTCCTCACCAACAAAGGCGTCAAAGTCACCGACCAAAGCAGCATTGACTCGCTAAGCCAACGAGGCTACGGCACATCCGACGCAGAAGGCTTCACACTGACATTTTATGAAGCGCTCTTTTTGCAGGAAAAGGGAATGCTGGAAGTTGAAGACAAAAAAGGCAGCCAACTTGACTTCCAAAGCCTTCTGCAAGCTTACGAGGCAGCCGACGAGAACGCATGGATGCATTACCTTGTTTACCGTGACCTGCGCAGCCGCGGCTACGTGGTGCGTGAGGGGTTTGGGGCGGCGATTGATTTTCGCATTTACGAGCGGGGCAGCTACGGCAAAGGCGCCGCCACCTCACTGGTGCTAAGCACGCAGGAAGGCAAACCCCTGTCCATGGAGGACTTGACCAACGCGTCGGTGCAGACGCAGAGCCTCAAAAAGGAAATGGTGCTGGCGGTTATGAATCGACGGGGCGAAATAGTCTACTACTCCGTGTCGCCACTGACTTTCAGGTAGAGGCTACAAGCCCACAAGGTTTAGCCTTGTTTTGCTTGCTTAGTTTTTTTGTGTCAAGAAATCTTTACAAACAAGCTTTTAGCCGAGTTGCACCAATAATTAACTGCTGAGGGCTATGGGTTACAAAGTAGTCAAGGCAGTAATCATTGTATCCCTAATTTTATTTTCATTACCTATTACCACCTTAACCACAGCCTCCGAAGTTTCAAATGAATGGAACAAGACATATGGCGAAAACGCCACAGCCTCCTCAATCATTCAAACCAACGATGACGGATATGCATTGGCAGGTTCAGTCATTTCTACTGGAACAACTAATCGAAGCTTCTACATAATCAAAACTGACAAAAACGGCAAGTTACAGTGGAATAAAACGTTTAGCGGAGAAGGTAACGAATATGAGTATTCCCTTATCCAAACAAATGATGGCGGCTATGCATTAGCGGGGTCTATTGATGCAGGCGGAGTTGAAAAGAGGGATTGTCTTTTAATTAAAACAGACTCTAACGGCGATGTTGTTTGGAACAAGACTTACGGTGAAGCAGGCATTAATGATTGCCATTCAGTTATTCAAACAAAAGATGGCGGGTATCTGTTGGCAGGTTATATGAGTTTTAGCCCCCAGCTTTGGAGTTGTTGGTTAGTTAAGACAGATTCGGTCGGTAACCAGATTTGGAATAAAACATACACACTTGGAGGAATCTACGAGTCAGTTGTTTATAATTCAGTTATCCATTCAGTTATTCAAACCAGTGATGGAGGATACGTATTCGCTGGGAGTTCAACTGCCGTTGTTTCTTCTGGTTTTGGTGGCAATTCATGGTTAATCAAAACTGATTCAGAGGGTAATCAAGTATGGAGTGAGATGTATGTAGGAAAAGGCATAAGCGCAGCTAGTACAGTCTTGCAGACCAGCGATGGCGGTTATGCCTTAGCTGGAAACACACGTGAACTTAATGGAAGCATTTCTTATTCGTGGTTGGTTAAAACAGATGTTACTGGACATGTTCAGTGGGATAAAACATATGGAGGAGCAGCAATTGATTACGCAGCTTCTTTTGTACAAACAAGGGAACAAGGCTATGCATTGGCGGGCTTCACACTTTCTTCTAGCAACAACAGAAATAATCAAATTGCTTCGCTATCGGAGACTGATGCAAATGGTAACGAGTTATGGCATAGAAGATACGGTGGAACAGGCGATTATGCAGCATCGGCAATTGTGCAAACAAATGACGGCGGATACGCAATAGCTGGAACAGCAAACCCTAACCTTTCAGGCAACTTGGTTTGGTTCATAAAAACGGATGAGAATGGCAATGCTCCATCTACGCCTGCAACTGATTCAATTCAGCCTCAAACTCCTTCACCTTCGCCTACATCAACAGGAAGTTTCTCTCCCAAGCCTTCGCCTTCAATCCCCGAGTTTTCCTCAACATCCCTAACAGCAACATTCCTTGTTGTAATGACGTTACTTGGAGTTGTGGCTCTTGGAAGAAAGAAAAACCTAAGATAGAACTGTTCTTTCTGCGGAACAGAACGTTCTCAGAGGAGAGTTAAATATTGTTAGCGATTTGAGAATAATGGTTAGCATGAAGGGAATATACATAGCAGCAATCGTGCTGTTGATGCTGGTTATTCCGTCATTCGCAGGCGCACAGCCAACTCCCCCAATTGTGTCAACCTTGGGTCCAGCCATAATTTGCTCAACGGGAAACAACGTCAGAATTCTTTCCCCCCAAAACAACCAAAGCTATTCAAGCAATCAAGTTCAACTGAATTTCACGGTCCAAGCAGTTGGAATGTTTGGACAATTTGGCAACATCGGATACAGCGTGGATGATGGAGTGATTTACAGCGTAAACACCTTCATCAACAAAACAGTAGACCACCCCACGGATGCCCCAGACTGGTATTGGAATAGAACAACAGTATTTGCAAGCGTAGTTTTAGCTAATCTTTCTGAAGCAGTTCATAATGTTACGGTCTACTATGGATGGCAGTACTTAGGAACAAACAATCCAAGTTTAGAAAGATTTGAAGTATTTGACTACGAAAGTGCTATTTTCACCGTTAGCACCGAACTTCCACCGATACCAACGCCCAGTCCGCTCACCATAGATTTGGCTGACGGAAATTACCTGAACAATGTTTCCGTTGGTGAAGCTGTGCATTTTTCAGCAGTTGTCACCGACGGAGTACCGCCTTACAGGTATCAATGGTACTTTAGGCCGTACTATGTTGGGTCTGCCATAGGCGACTTCTATCCCACAGGAAACACAACCGAAGGAGCCAACACCCAAGACTTCTCGTTCACACCTAACGCAACAGGACACTACCTCATAACAGTAAGAGTCTGGGACTCCTCGGGAGCGGAAGGGTACTTCATGAGTCTGCCACCGGGAATATGGGTCAACGCACAAGAAGCTACCCCCACACAATCGCCCACAACTATGCCTTCACCTACAATCCCCGAGTTTCCTTTATGGGTGGTTCTGCCTTTGCTGACTGCAGCATCAGCGCTTCTGTTCTTAGGAAAGAAGTGCAAGAAGTGAAACACGGCACAACGGCAACATTGTCGCTGTGGGATGCGTTGTTGCTTTTTATAGGGGGAGGGGTATAGACGGAAACGCACGACAGACCAGAAATGGAAACGCACCTAAAAAGTTGATATACAACAACCCCCTACACTCACACCAAACGGATGAACAGCCATGTCTACGTTTCAGCCTGTGCGCGGAATGCGCGACCAAACCGCCCAAGACGCAGAAACCCTAACCTACATCATTACCCAAGCCCGTCAAACCGCACAGCTATTCGGCTTCCAAGAAGTCATCACCCCCGTCGTCGAGCCCTTAGAGTTGCTTAGCGCAAAGTCTGGGGAAGAAATCCGCCAGCGCATGTTCATCTTTGAAGACATGGGCGGCAGAAAAGTCGCTCTGCGCCCCGAATTCACCGCCTCCATCGCCCGCCTAACAACCACCGCCCTAAAAAACGAGCCTAAACCGCTACGGCTGTTTAGCGTGGGCAGCGTCTACCGATACGATGAACCCCAAAAGGGCAGGTACCGGGAGTTTTGGCAGGCAAACTTTGAGCTTATGGGCTCAGCCAAGCCTGAAGCCGACGCTGAAGTCATCTTGCTGGCTAACAGCCTGCTCAAGAACGTGGGGCTGAAAGACTACGCGCTAAAGCTTGGGCATGTAGGCGTGCTCAAAGGCATCATGACACAGGAAGGCATCGACGACAAAACGCAGAATGCGATTCTGCAAAAGATGGACAAAAAAGAGTACGACGCGGCGTTGGCGTTGGTGGCTTCCGAGAAATGCAAAGCCGCCCTGCAGGGACTAATCGACCTGAAAGGCAGCGACGTGTTTGATACGGTGGAGAAGATGAAGGTGCAGGTGCAGAGTTACGAACAAGCGCTTGCCGCCGTAGAGAACTTGGCTGCGGTTTTGAAGCTGGCTGCGGAAAGCGGCTGTCCCATTGAAACTGTGGAGCCTGCGTTTGCGCGGGGCTTAGAGTACTATACGGGCGTGATTTTTGAGTTGTATGTGCCGCAGTTGGATATTGCGTTGGGAGGCGGCGGACGCTACGACAAGCTTATCGAGGCGTTTGGCGGGGAACCCACCCCCGCGGTAGGCATGGCGTTGGGTATTGACCGTACAGCCTTGGCGTTGCAGGCGCAACAGACTGCCCTCAACAAGCCCGTGCAGAAAAGGGTGCTGGTTGTGCCCATTAAAGCCGAGCAGAAAGCCGAGGCGCTCAAGATTGCACAGATGCTTCGGGATGCGGGTGTTGCGGTGGAGTTTGAGGTTATGGGCAGGAAAATGGCTAAGGCATTGGAAGATGCGGATAAGCGGAAGATGGATTTTGCCGTTATAGTCGGGGAGCGGGAGCTGAAGGCGGGCAAAGTGGTTTTGAAGAACTTGGCGGAACGTACCCAGACAGAAACGGAGATTTCAAAGTTAGCGCAGGAAATCAAGGTTTAAAGGGAAAAAGAAGTTTTGGAGCCTCAAAAGAGGCTTCTTTTCGGGTTTAGAGTCGGTTGATGTATCTTTCGACTTCCCATTCGGTAACCTGTGTTCGGTACAGGTCCCATTCTGAGCGTTTCTCTTTAAGGAAGTTCTCGAAGGTGACTTCGCCGAGGGTTTCCTTCATGAGTTCGCTGGTTTCCATTTCGTCGAGGGCTTCTTTGAGTGATTCAGGCAGGGAGACTATGCCGCGGTCTTTGCGTTCTTCGTAGCTCATGTGGTAAACGTTGAGCTCCACTGGGTCGCCGGGGTCTATGTGGTTCTTCACGCCGTCCAAGCCTGCTGCCAGAAGCACCGCGAACTGTAGGTAGGGGTTGCCTGCGCCGTCGGGGCAGCGGATTTCGCATCTGGCTGCGCCTTTGCGTCCGCCGAAGTTGGGTACGCGGATGAGGGGGCTGCGGTTTTTGTGTGCCCACGCAAGGTACACTGGGGCTTCGTAGCCTGGGACCAAGCGTTTGAAGCTGTTTGGCCAAGAGTTGAGGACGGCACACATTTTGCGTCCGTGAGCGAGTTGTCCGCCGATGAAGTGTCGTGCGATGTCGGAGAGGAAGTCGTTTTTGGCGTCGTCGGCGTAGAAGAGGTTTTGGGTCATTTCTTTGTTCCAGAGGCTTTGGTGAGTGTGCATGCCGCTGCCGTTGATGCCGCCAAAAGGTTTGGGCATGTGAGTGGCGATGTAGCCGTTTCGGGCAGCCACAACTTTGGTGAGCATTTTCATGGTTACCGCACGGTCAGCTGTGACGAGGGCTTCGTCGTATTTGAAGTCAATTTCGTTTTGACCTAACGCGACTTCGTGGTGGCTGATTTCGATTTCTATGCCGAAGGGTTCAGCGGTGTCGGCGATTTCACGTCGGAGGTCGTCGGTTACGTCTCCAGGGTGGAAATCAAAGTAGCCAGCCATGTCGATGGGTGTGGGTAAGCCGCCGGTTTCGCTTTCTTTGACTAGGAAAAATTCAAGTTCAGGAGCACAAAGGTATGAGAATCCTTCTTTGTTGGCTTTACCGATTGCCCTCTCCAAGATGTACCTTGGATCACCGTCGAAGCGTTTATTCTGTGGGGTGAATATGTCGCAGATGAGTCTGCATGACGATTTTTCTTTTGGTCGCCAAGGAAGCACAGCAAAAGTTGTGGGGTCAGGATACAGGACCATGTCGGATTCTTCGATTGGTCGGTATCCGGTGATGGATGAACCGTCAAAGGGTTGACCGTTTTCGAAGATGTTTTCAATGTTTTTGGAGGCAACTGCAAGGTTTTTGATCATGCCGTTTATGTCAGTGAATTGCAGTCTTACGAATTTGATTTCGTTTTCTTGGATTTGCTGGACGACGTCGGTTACGTTCTTATTCCAGACTGCGTCTTTGAAATTTTTCAATTTTGCCCATTCCTCACATTAAATTGTTAATCTTTCTTTTCATATGTTATTAGAAAACACATCTCCCATAAACATATTTAAGTTTATCGCTGAATCGTTTCGATAAACGTTCAGAATATTTTTAAAACTCTGAAACTGTGTGCTGCCTTCCTAAGGGTTACCTGTGCAAGAAAAAACGCAAAAACCTTTCGTTAAGACAAACGAAAAGCCCAAAAAGACTCATCAACCTTCGCGACGCAGAAAATCGCCCACATCCAAAACGTTTCTAACCACAACCTTACCCTCCAAACCAACCAGACCACCCGTAACCACGCCATAACCCAAGCATTCCCCATACTCATTCATCACCAACACATAATCCCCACTACACAAACCACCCCTCGCCTGCACAATGCCTTCACGAAAAATGTCCCTGCCACATATGAAAAGCCAAGCCGCCTTCCGCTTCAAAACCACCTGATTCGCCGCAACAGGAACCAGCATATTCAAAAAGTTAAAACTTGGAAAAAACACCCCATCTTTCACTTTGCCCAAGTACAACCCAGCATAAAAAAAGCCGCCCTTAGCAACCTTTTGCAGCGCAGGGCTCAGAAAGTAAAACCGATGCGCCCGCTCCACAATGAATTGGGGGTTAAGGGCGATTTTTCCGCCAAACCGCGACGCAAACGCCACCAACACTTTCATGGCTGCTCCGCCTTCAGTTTAAGCTTACAAACAAAAAAGCCCTGCGTACTTTCGGGCCAGATTCGCCGGCAAAACGCAACGGACCAGTCAAGGGTTTGCCCAAAAACCTCCGTCAACCCTTCTTCGCCGGCGCAGTCCACGGCTTGAATTTGCACGCCAAGGTTCTGCACGGCCCAATCCATGTTCAACTCGTCCTCTTCCGGCTCCAAAGAACAAGTCGAATAAACAAGCTCGCCGTTTGGTGCTAAGCATTTGGCGGCTTGGGTGAGGATTTCCCGCTGCATCTGAGCATTCCGTTTGATGTCGGTGTGGGCTCGACGGCTAAACCATTGGGGGTCAGAGGCAAAGTTGCCCGAGCAGGGAGCATCCAAAAGAATCCTGTCAAACTTTGTGTCCAACGTGGAAGCCTTCCGCGCGTCCAAAGCGTAAACCACACAGCAACGCACATGACAACGCTCCAAATGATTAGTCAAAGCGGTTAACCGCGTTTTGTTAACGTCCAGAGCCACCACGGCGCCTTTGTTGTCCATTTGGTCGGCGAGCTGCGTGGTTTTTCCGCCCGGAGCCGCACACGCATCCAGCACGGTTTTGTTTTTTAAGCCCCGAAACAGGGTGACAGGAATTTGGGCGGCGGCTTCCTGAATAGAGTACAACCCCAAGAGGTATTCTGCTGTGGCGCCTGCTGAGACGCGGGATTTGCCGACCCAGTAACCCGAGTCAAGGAAGGGTACCTTCTCAAGTTCTACGCCTATGCTGCGGAGGCGTTCGGGAAGGTTTTTGGTTTTGGCGTTGGCTTGGTTTATGCGGATGGCTTGTCTGGCTTTTGTTGGTTTGTATTGCCAGCCGAGTTGTCGGTAGCGGTTGACGAAAAATTCTTTGCCAGACATCAACCCGTACATTGGAGGGCTGCAGATAAAAACCTTTCAAGACAAAGTTGCTACATAGGTTACTCTTATCAGAAAGGTTCACAAGAATATTCTTGGTGAGTTTATGATTACAATTATTGGTGCAGGACGGGTAGGGAGCGAATATGCCTACAATATCCTGCAAGACACCATCGGCGACGTAACCCTCATCGACCTGCAAGCGGACTTGGCGAGGGGTGAGGCGTTGGATATGATGCAGGCGGCGCCCGCCATCGAGTTTGATGGTTTCGTTCGTGGGTCAGGCGACTTCAAGGACATGGAAGGCAGCGAGCTGGTTATTGTTATGGCGGGGCAAGCCCGCAAGCCCGGCATGACCCGCATTGACCTCATGAACGTCAACGCCAAAATCATCCGCAGCATCGTCAAAGAAGTCGCCACATACGCGCCTAACTGCAAACTCATGGTGGTCACCAACCCTGTGGACATCATGACTTACATCGCCCGCAAAGAATCGGGGCTGCCTAAAAACCGCGTTTTCGGCATGGGCAACATTTTGGATACGATGCGGTTTCGCAGCTACATCGCACAGGAGTTGGGGGTTTCCCGCGAAGACACTCATGCATTAGTCATTGGCGAGCACGGCGACAGCATGGTCCCCCTTGCTGAACACGCCAGCGTCTCAGGCATACCCGTCACAAACCTGCTGGGCAAAGAGCAAATCGACAAAATCATCCACCAGACCATAACCAGCGGCGCCGACGTCATCAAACTCAAAGGCGCAACCATCTACGCTCCCGCGGCAGTCATCGCGTTAACGGCAGATGCCATTGTGAAGGACCGTAAACGGGTCATGAGCGTCTCCACCTGTCCAAGCGGGGAATACGGCTGCAGCGACTACTCCATCGGCGTGCCTGCCGTTATGGGCAAGGACGGCGTGGAGAGGATTTTGGAGTTGAAGCTGTCGGCGGAGTCGCAGCAACGGTTCGAGAATTCGCTAAACGCAGTAAAGCAGGCGATTTCACAACTCACGCCATAGCGAACCAGAACCGTATCCTGCCATCTGGCGCCAAACGCTACCTTTCTACGCCTTTTTAAGACGCGAGAAGAAACCAAAGCGGTGCCTAAATCAAAAAAGCAAAAAGAAACGGGCCCCGCAAAAAACGAGGAGGATAGCACACCGAAGGCTTAGGTGTGGTCGTGTTGTTTGAGGCTTTTGGTTGTGGCTTTGGAGAATCTTCGGCTGAAGAACTTGCGGATTTCCTCTGCCAAAACCACCACCACTGCCAGTCCAAGCAGAAACGCCCAGTCGCCCAAACCTAAGGGCATGGTTCCAAAAACCGCCTGCAGCGGGGGAACATAGATCAGCACCGCCAAAATGGAGAGTTGCGCGATGATGCCTATGATTATCCATTTGTTTTGTTTGAGGCTGGTTTTGAAGATGGACTGTTTGCTGGTTCGGCAAGCCAGAACGTTGCCTGCCTGCGCCACAACGATGCCTGCAAACGCCATGGTTACGCCTTTGAGGTAGATTGGGTTGTTGTTGGGCAAGCTTTGTCCAAAGTGCCAGTCAACTGGAACGGGCATGCCAATGGTCCAGCCGCCAGCTGCCCACGCGTTTAGGCACCCAATCATGGCTCCAGCAGCGATGATTACGCCTATGAAAACTGACCGCAGCAGAACACGCCGGGTAAACAGTCGTTCGGTGGTGCTGCGGGGGGGTTCCTGCATGATGCCTGCTTCGGGGGGTTCGCGGCTTAAAGCCAACGACGGAATAACATCGATGGCTAAGTCGATGGCTAAAACCTGAAGCACCAGCAGCGGCAGCGGAATCCCCAAAGCCGCATAGAGCATAAAAGGAATCAGCTCTGCCCAGTTGTGCGAGAACACGTAAACGATGAATTTGCGGATGTTTTCGTAAATTGCCCTGCCTGACTCGACTGCCTTCACTATGGAGGCGAAGCTGTCGTTTAACAGGACAATGTCGGCTGCTTCCCTAGCCACATCTGTTCCAGAAGCCCCCATGGCAACGCCAATGTCAGCTTCCTTCAGCGAAGGCGCATCGTTGGCGCCGTCCCCTGTGACCGCCACAACTTCCCCGCTGCCTTTGATTACCTTCACGATGCGGAGTTTCTGTTCAGGCGAAACCCGAGCAAAAATCACGTTGCCCTTTTTAACCTCGTCAACGACGGTTTGGTCACTTAACTCGGTCAGGTCTACGCCGCGAATGATCTTGCAGGATTCGCGCTCAACAATGCCTACCTCTTTGGCGACAACTTCCGCAGTGGGACCGTAATCGCCTGTTATGATGACTGTTCGGATTCCTGCCTGTTTTGCCTTGGAAACGGCGTCTTTAACTTCTTTTCGGGGTGGGTCACGCATACCTGCTAAGCCGACAAAAATCAAGTCGTTCTCAACATCTTGGTCTTTGTTGTATTCGCCGTCGGGAAGCTTCTTGTAAGCAACCGCGATAACACGCAAACCTTTTTTGGCGAACTCGTCAATTCGGGCTGCAACCAAGTCGTACTTTTCCTGAGTTAAATCCTCAACTTTGCCGTCAATATAGAGCCGAGTGCACAAGTCAAGAATTACCATAGGGGCACCTTTGGTGTAAACGTAAAGGTCGCCCTCGAACTTGTGGAGGGTCGTCATCCGTTTGCGCTCAAAACTAAACGGCAAAACATCCACCGTTGGCTTCTCAACGGAAGCATCCTGCAAGTTCACACTTGATTTAAGGGCAGCAACAAGCAACGCGCCGTCGGTGGGGTCGCCAATTACGCTCCAATTGCGGTTTCGGTCGGAAGGAGGATCAAGTTTAGCGCCGTTGCATAGCCCCGCAATTTCAATGAGCTTATCTAAAGCAGCGGTTTGTCCTTCTTTTAGGGGTTCACCGTTTATTGTGAAGTCGCCTTCAGGCTTGTAACCTATACCCGCAACCCTCACCACATGGTCGTAAAACCACATGCGGTTAACGGTCATTTCACCCTTGGTTATGGTTCCCGTTTTGTCCGTGCAAATCACGGTTACGCTACCCAGTGTCTGCACCGAAGACAGCCGCTTCACCAAAACATTCTGCTTAACCATCTTCACAACGTTGATTGCTAACGCGCTGGAAACGGTGACCTGTAAACCTTCAGGCACACAGCAAACCATAACTCCAATCATGAAGAGGATGCTGTTTCCGATTTCAACGTGCAGCCAGAAAAAGCTTGCCAAAAAGAAAACTGCACCCACAATTACTGCGATAATGAAGTCGTATTTTGCGGTTATGGCGATTTCTTTCTGCAGGGGGCTATCTTCCTCGCGTATGGTTTGGGTTAAACTGGCGATTTTTCCAAACTGCGTTTTCATGCCAGTTGCATAAACAACCGCTTTCCCCTGACCCTTAGCCACACTGGTACTCATGAAAACCAAGTTAGGAGAGTACAGGTATGCTTTCTCCACGGTTTTCACAGTCTGCACCACACGCGGCTGCGGCTCAGATTCCCCAGTCAAAGGAACATTGTTAGTCCACAAGTCAAAAGCTTCAACTAAGCGGGCGTCCGCGGGAACCCGGTCACCTTCCTCCAAAAGGATGATGTCGCCTGGAACCAGCTCCTTCACCAAGATTTTTGCAAGTTCCCCATCCCTTAGAACTTTAGCGTACTCAGGCATCCAGTTTTTCAATGTTTCTACAGCTTTTTCGGCGCGGGATTCCTGAAAGAGGCTAACGAAGATGTTTAGAAAAACAACTGCGAGGATGATGAGGGTTAATTCTGGGTTTCCACTTATGTAAGAGAGAAAACCAGCAAAAAGAAGCAAGATACCAAACAGGTCCCGCAGGTGCCTGACGAATTTATGAACCAGAGGAATTTGCCTTTTCTCGATGAGGCTGTTGAAGCCATACTGTTTTAGCCGGTTTTGGGCTTCTTCGCTGGTAAGTCCGTCAGGCGACGTATTCAAGTCAGCCATAACGTCTTTGAGTTCTTGAGAAGCAGCTTTTTCCAAAATAACTCCGCCGAATCTTGTTAACCTAAGACAAACCTACATACATCTAGTAGGCAGTGGATAATAATAGAATTTGCCGTCTCCTTGATGAGCATTAAGTGGTGCATACAAGTTGGAGCGCACCGAAAATCCATTGACACCGATTTTGACAATGACTATTTTCGCCTTAAGTTATGCCTTAGATTTATTGTTCTCCCTAAAGGTTCCGCTCTGAGATTTAAATCAATCGGAAAACAATAACCCTTCACCTATAAAGCAATACATAACCCGCATCCAATTTAGAACACTTTGTTAATACCTGATTTTCTTTTGACAACTAGCACCAAAACCAAAATAGCAGCTAAACCCACCACCAAAACAGCCAACACACCAACGACAGACGCATCAACAAAGGACACATTCTCGCCCGCAGGCTGCATAGAAGGCACCCCAGACGGCTCAACTGAAACAAAAACATCAGATGGACTCGACTCAGGCGCCTGCGAAGCAAAAGCAGGTGACGCAGGCAAAGACGATTGCGAAGGCAAGCAAGGCAAAGCAGAAGACGCTGGCAAAGAAGCAGGCACAGACTGCAACGGAACCGCCGTTGGCACCGGGGAGGGGGGTACAGAAGCAGACGGCTGGGCAGGTACTACACTTGAAAAGTTTGATTCAACCTCGGGAATGCCAGAGAAACCCGTTGCCTGACAGAAACTAACCTCACCAGTATCCGCCCAAATACCCACTTCAATACCGTCTGCCGTGCCATAAAGCCTATCAAAATAAAGCTGCACCTTCCAAAACGGATACAACACCAAAGGCTCCCTCACAAAATCAAAAAACTCAACACCCACCAGCTCCTCCCGCAACGAAAAATTCATAGCCACATACTCACCACCCTGAAAAATCCGCAACACATACTCACCAGCCTGCTTTCTAGCAATCTCAACCGCATCCTCCCTAGAAACATTCACATCAGAACAACCAACCGAATACAAACCCCAACTATTACCAAATGAGGATAAGAAGCCATTTTCAATTTTGAAACTAACTTTTTTTAGTGAAAAGTCTACGCCATCAACTGAAGCTACCCATTCAAATCGTGTTGCGTTGCCTTGAATAGTGGATATAGTGAGCTTAATGTTGTCGTTTTTTAGTTCGATTGGTGAGGTATTGTTAAGCATATCCAACATCGTGTTCATTGTTTGGGCGTAATCAGCTTTTGAGAAATCCTGATTCTGACGTAAAGCATTCTTCGCTATAGCTAATGTGTTATCGGCTTGGGCAGCACTTAGAATAGGCGAACCTTTGTTCAACCAGACAATGCAGCCACATAATGTTTTATTTACAAAGGTACAAAGTATGTCTAATTCACTTGAATCTTCATGGTTAAAACGGTATTCTATGCGCTCTTCAGCTAGACCACCCAGCCGTGAGGGATACTCAATGCGGTTAGCCATTAGAGTTATGTCATATTTTGTTAGGTCAAGACCAACCACGTCCCCTATAAAAAACAACGCCCGCTGCTGAGCGTTCCATTCGTCAGCATTCACAGGAGAAATTGCCGAGAAAGATAGGAGTAAAACAAAAATGACTACAGTTGAAAGCAGTTTAACAATTTGTTTCAATCAATACCCTCCTTCTTGTGGTAATACCATATCTCCATTACCTAATACAAGCAGTTTACACTTCCAAGTCTCATCACCTGGAAGCGGATGCTCAGGATCATAAACCTCATACCCTTGATATAAATCCAAATCACTGAAGCTTTTCTCATAATCATTTAGTACATATTGTGAAGCGATATCTAAAGCGTCGTTTATTGAATGATTATCGCTTAAGGCTTCTTGGTAGAATTTCATGAGGAAGTCAGTATAGGTGTAGGCTGTTCCCGGGATTGTTCCGTTTAGCCATCTTGAGTGGTTGAGGAAGCTTATGAAACAATAGTCATTCGGTGAATCATTGGCATAGCCATCAATGGTCCACCCATATTCTTCACCATGATGCGTCCAAGCATAAGGCAGCCCAACCGCACCAGTACCACTAACTGAATCCCAATAACCCAACTCTTCTGCCAACACACAAGTCCAAAGAAAAACAAAATAATGCTTTCCTAAAGAAGTCGAACAAAACAACTCAGTATCCCAAACAGAGTCACCGAGACTATCGTAGTAGCCCCAGTGCTTTGTTTGAGGCACCCCAGGCACGTCAGGTAAACTAGTGAAGTTATAATGCCCATAATGGAATACTGTTACATAGGCACAAGTTGCCTCATAAAAACTGGCATTTTGATAAACACGTGCCTTTGCGGTGCTCCCTCCATACTCGTTTGGCGCATAGGCATATACAGTTGATTGCTGCCCGAAAGAACCAGCAATGCTAGAAGCAGCTATTGCGGAAGCAAGATTCGACTCATAGCCCTGATCATAAGTAGAAACATACACAGGAGCAGCCGCAACCATTCTCTCCTCAGCACCCCAACTGCCATGGATAGGTTCAGGAGATACGTATTTTCTCATTAACCCATAATCGCCATAACCCCAATACTCTATCAATCCTAAAGACTGTGTAAAATCTACCCTGGCAATGTTTCCAGAGCCCCCACTCCCCGAATTAATCTCCACAAAATCCCACATACCAACCATCCAATGCGCAATCCAACCATCTCGCAACAACAAGAAAACCGTAACGCTATCACACTGAGCAGAGTCCACATTAACCAAAAACTCAACCTGCCTCCAGACCAAAAGGATAGCCAACAACCTATTCATGATGTTTCATAAATCAACATTCAGCACATTTAGCTTAAAAGTTTATCTTTAAACACCAACAGACAATTGAGTTGTAATTTATTCAGGACTTTTCAATTTCATATTCAACACGACGATTGAGCGACCATAAATCGCGTTACCATGTTAGATTATATGTCGTTCCTTTTTCACCTCAGGTGTGTTGCCAGCTTTGAGTGCTGAAGTAGGGGGCTAAATGGCAAAAACCGGGGGTTTTGTTGACCAAAGCGTTGGTTGAACAGTTGCCATAAAGTTAATAGGTGACAGTCTCAATTTCCCTGTAGCTCACCACTTTAAGAGAGGCATAAATGCTTCAACCAGTTAAAAATGGTACATTACAGGTTGATAATGATTCATAAAAAAAGGAGAATACACAGTTATGGCACGTTATAGACAAACCGAAGAAATCGTCAAACTGATGAATAACCCAAAAATCATAAGGAACACCAGCATCATTGCGCATGTTGACCACGGAAAAACCACTCTTTCCGACAGCCTTCTCGCACATGCAGGCATCATCAGCACCCAGACTGCTGGCCAGAAACTGTTTTTGGACTCATGGGATTTGGAACAGAAACGTCAAATGACCGTTTTCGCATCTAACGTCAGCTTGGTTCACACCTTCAATAACGAAGATTACCTCATCAACCTCATCGACACCCCCGGACACATCGACTTTTCGGGCGCAGTCACCAGAAGCCTAAGAGCCGTTGACGGGGCATTGGTGGTTGTCGACGCAGTTGAAGGACCCATGACACAGACCGAAACTGTGCTCATGCAAGCACTACGAGAACGCGTCAAGCCACTTTTATTCATCAACAAAGTCGACAGACTCATAAAAGAAATCAAACTCACCCCCCAAGAAATTCAACGCAAATTCGCCAAGATTCTACTCCGCGTAAACACCCTCATCGAGAAATACGCACCCCCCGAACATAAAAAGGACTGGCAAGTCAAAATTGAAGACAGCCGCGTAGCATTCGGCTCAGCCCTCCACAAATGGGGTCTAAACCTTAACCACATGAAACTCAAAAAAGTCAGCTTCCAAGACATCATCGACGCATACACAGGCGAATATCAAGAAGTCGGAAGAAAAGTGGACGCCCTCAGCAAAAAAGCGCCCCTGCCAGAACCCATTCTGGACATGTTCTGCGAACACCTTCCAAGCCCACTTCAAGCACAACCATACCGACAATCTCAGATTTGGCCAGGCGACGTTAATAGCCCAACGGGTCAAGGCATGGCAAAAGTTGACCCCAAAGCACCTCTGCTCATGTGCATCTCAACCATCGAAGTTGACCCCCACAGCGGCACAGTCGCCATCGGCAGAATCTTTAGCGGTGAAATCGTCAAAGGCAAAACCGTTCAGCTAGTCAGCGGTCACAGTAAGGGCCAAATTCAGCAGGTCTTCATGAGCATGGCAACCGACCGAGTCATCATCGACCGTGTCCCAGCAGGCAACATCGGCGCCATTTCAGGACTACCAGCCATTCATGTAGGCGAAACCATCGCCGAAGACGGCATCGAAGTCCACTCATTTGAAGGCTTACGTTACGTTTCTGACCCAGTCGTAACCGTAGCCGTTGAACCTGAAGACGTCAAAGACCTGCCAGCATTTGACAAGGTCATGCATAAACTGACCACCGAAGACCCGAACCTGCACTTTGTCATGAACAAGGAAAGCGGCGAATTCCTGCTCTCAGGTATGGGTGAACTTCACTTGGAAATCACTGCTTACCGTCTGCAAGAAGCAGGCTTAAAAGTGAAGCTTAGCAAGCCCATTGTGATTTACCGCGAAACCATCAGCCACGACTACAAAGGCCCAGCAATCATGGGCAAAAGCCCCAACAAACACAACAAACTCTGGATAACCATCGACAAACTCTCTGACGAAGTCATTGAAGCCATCAAAGCCGAGAAAATAACGGACATGCAAAGCAAAGATGAACGAACCAAGACTCTGAAAGAGTTAGGCTGGACACCCGACGACGCCAAAGGCGCAGTCGCAGTGGAAGAAAACAACATCCTGGTTAACCGCATCAAAGGACGCCAGTACGTAGAAGAAATTCTTGACCACATAAAAACTGGGTTCCACGAAGCCGTCCACACCTCGCCCCTGGCAAAGGAGCCAGCTTACGGCTTAAAGATAAACCTGGAAGACATCACCCTCCACGAAGACCCAGTCCACCGAGGCCCCGCACAAGCCATACCCATGACTTGGCGCCCCATATACTGTGGCATTCTGCTCAGCGACCCCAAGTTGCTTGAGCCCCTGCTCAGCTTCGAATGCAAGGTTCCAAGCGAATTCGTCAGCTCCGTCATTACACTGCTCAATAAACGACGCGGCAAAATCATCGACATGCCCAGCGAAGAAGACATGATAACTGTCAAAGCCGAAATGCCCGTTTCCGAAAGCTTCGGCATCGCTGACATTCTCCGCAGCAGCACCCAAGGCAGAGCCTTCTGGGCAACCCAGTTCAGCCGTTGGGCACCTGTCCCAGAACAGATGCAGGCAGACACAATCAAAGCCATTCGCGAACGCAGAGGACTCTCACCGACACCGCCAAAACCCGAAGAATACTTCGAAAGCGAATAAACCCGCACCCCTCCCCTTTTGGGGACCCATTTTTGTTAAGCATCTTGTTTCTTGAAGCGGCAACTTAAGGCAGCCCAAAACCCCGTTTAAAAGAAAGGTAGACTGCTAACATTGAATATTTTTAAGTTTAACTGTGCACGTTATGAGGCGACGGGACATGCGGGACTTACTGGTAATGTGGAAAAACCCGAAAATGGTTGCCATCGTCGCCATAACTGCCCTGCTGTATTTTGGCTCTCTTTTCCCGTTTCGGGGACTCACAGCGTTTGGCGGATACGCTGACTTTGGACGCGTGGGTGTAGGCATACCCGTGGCGTTTTCCTTCCTGTTTGGTCCAGCCGCGGCGTGGGGAGCAGCAATAGGCACCGTTTTACGCGACATCGCCGAAGCACAACTTGACGCGTCAAGCGTTTTCGGGTTCTTTGGAAACCTGATTCTTGGCTACTTGCCGTTCAAGTTGTGGGGTATGTTGACCAAGGAAAAACCTGACTTGCGCAGTGTAAAGAAACTGCTCCTGTTTATGGGCGGCGGGGTTTTGGCATGTGCCGTATGTGGGCTCACGATTGGTTGGGGGCTGTTCTGGCTGGGTTTCACGCCGTTCATGCCCACCGCCGCCATAATTGCCTTGACCAACGCCCTCTGGGTCGTCACTGTAGGTGCATTAGTCTTGGCGTTATCCTATAATTTCGTGAGCAACCATAAACTACGCTACCAAGACATACTCAAACCAGACCAACCCCAAGAAAACGACGAAAAAGGCAAAAAGGCTACAGTTTTAGCATTGGTAGCTGTTTCCGTGTGCTGTTTTCTTTTAGGAGTGGCGTTTGAGTGCAGTCCCCTGATGTTGTTGCCTTTTATCGCCGTAACCCTTGCGTTAACGGTGACAGCAATGCGTTAGCATCCATCGTGGTTGAATGTTAATTTTTAGGGGATAAAAGAGAGAGCTGCTTGTTTGCTTCATCCGGCGCGAAGGGACCTATACGGTAGAGGACTTCTGCTTCGTGCCCGTCATTCTCAAAGTCTTCCTCGGTGAACATCATGCTTCTTTCGCATTTAGCTTTGAGCATTTCGGCAAGGGAACAGAAGCTTTTTTCAGAGGCTTTGTTGGAGGGGTTCACGGTACCTTCAAAATAGGAAACATGCGCCTGACTAATCTGGTGCAGAAGCATACGTTTCTGCAAGCCGCAGCCGCGATAATTATTTTTGACAACTGCTTCCCAACTGAAAAAAGTGTCAGGACGATTTCGCGGGACATACCCCGAAGAGAAAGCCACAATTTTATGTTTGTGCTCCACCACCACACAGGTGTCGGAGAAGTCTTTGGCTAAAAGAAAATAGGTGTAGCGGGAATTCAACCCGACGTAGGGGCGATTTGCAATCAGCAACGCGTAAACATCTTTAACATCTTTACGGGTGAAGCTTCTCACATGGAACTGCAAGTTTTCGTCACTATTAGACATCTACAACACTTTTAGGCGTCTTTTTTTCTCTCCGTTTAAGGCGCTTGTTTCCCTGCGGTATGAGGGAAATCACCTGCTCCGTGTCAGCCAGCAACCTTTCAATACCTATGGGGGGTCGCTCGTCGGCTTCATCTAGTTTCAACTGCAGAACACAATCACGACAGTTGCGGTCACAAAAGACGGGCTCGTAGCTGTCAGGTTCCTTATAGGTGGTGATAACCCCTTCATAGTTGCGCAAAACCACCTTGTTAGTAGACCACGAAATGATATAATTCGGCATAACGGGGATTTTTCCTCCACCGCCGGGAGCATCAATAACGTATGTGGGGACAGCAAACCCGCTGGTGTGCCCAACCAAGCTCTCAATAATTTCGATGCCCTTTCCAACGGGCGTTCGGAAATGAGTCAACCCTTCAGAAAGGTCACACTGGAACAAGTAATAGGGACGCACACGGTTCTGGACAAGTTTTTGGTTTAGTTTTTTGATGATTTGGGGACAGTCGTTAACGCCCGCAAGCAACACAGATTGATTGCCCAGGGGTATGCCTGCGTCGGCGAGTTTTCGCAGAGCTTCCTGCGCTGAGTGGGTGAGTTCGCGAGGATGATTAAAATGCGTGTTCAACCAGAGCGGGTGGTGTTTCTTGAGCATGTTGACAAGTTTGTCGGTTATGCGGTACGGCAAAACAACAGGGGTCCGCGTGCCGATGCGCACAACTTCTACGTGGGGGATTTTTCGCAGTTCGGTAAGGATCCAGTCTAAAAACTCGTCAGGCAAAAGGAAGGGGTCGCCGCCTGAAAGCAGCACATCGCGGATTTGATGGTTTTCTTTGATGTATTGTATGCCTTCTTGGATTTGTTCTTTAGAGGGGATATGGTCGGGGTCGCCGACTTTTCGTTTGCGAGTGCAGTGCCGACAGTACATGGAGCATCGGTTGCTGACCAAGAACAGCACGCGGTCAGGGTAACGGTGAGTGATGCCCGCGACAGGACTGTCTTTATCTTCATGCAAGGGGTCAGCCATGTCGCATTTAGAGATAATCAGTTCCGCGGGGTTGGGAAAAGACTGCTTAAAAATAGGGTCATTAACGTAGTTTTCTCGGTCAATCAACGAAGCATAGTAGGGAGTTATACTCATCGGAAATTTCTTTACGGTTTCTTCGAGTTCTTTGCGTTCGTTTTCGGTGAAAGTGATGCCAGTTAGCTTCTCAAAAGCAGCTATTGTTCTGATTGAATTTTCCAACTGCCACTTGTAATCCCGCCAATTGCTGTCCAAAATTGTTTTGGGCGCATTTACTGTCATAAGTTGAGGATTAC
Source organism: Candidatus Bathyarchaeia archaeon (assembly GCA_041447175.1). Classification (NCBI taxonomy): domain Archaea; kingdom Thermoproteati; phylum Candidatus Bathyarchaeota; class Bathyarchaeia (SeqCode); species Bathyarchaeia archaeon. The sequence continues at coordinate 1,692,334 of CP166960.1, forward strand.
GAGCAGAGGTTTTGTTTTTTTGAGGGTTCATAATTACAACTCCAAGTAACACAAGCAAGCAAAAGTAGGCTGTCCCAAAGCCTGCGAGCTTGTTCTTTACACTTTTATCGCTGTTTTGCAGGTATAACTTATCGCATATATAAGTTCCGCAATACGAAAAACAAAACGGCAAAAACAGTTTTTTAGCCGCTTTAAATGGAAGTTTGTTCAAAAAAACTGCAGAAACCAACCAAAAAAATGAACGAGCTATAAACCGCTTTTAAATCCGAACGCTGCAACGATATTACCCTAAAGTCACCAACGTGACGCCCAACACCGTTAAAGCTATGCTGATGAAAAGCTTCGGAGAAACCGGTTCCAGTTCCTTAAGGAAGAGAAAAGTAAAAAGAACCACAAACAACGGCTCAATCGAAATCAACGGCGTAACAACTGTAACCTTCTCCAAGCTAAAGGCGTAAAAAGCCAAAAACCACGCCGCAGCCTGCCCAACGCCTGCTGCCCAAAACCAACGGAAATTCTGTTTGAACGCCAGATTTTTTCGGGTTGCCCTTGAAGAAAACAAGAGTATGCCAAAGGGCAGAAAAGAAAACGCATATGCCACCGCAACTCCCATAACGGGTACATTGCTCAGGTTTAGTGCGTGTTTTCGGATTATATGTGAAACCGCAAAGGTCACCCCTGCCAGTATGGGAAACAGCAGGTACTTCCATGCCGAACTTCGTTTTCTGTTACTGTTGAGGCTGAGGTCTGCAACCACAATGGCAGCCACAATTGCAACAATACCCAGCATGTTCAAAAAGGACAGGGCTTCGTCGAGAAGCAACACTGCGAGCAAAGCACTGTAGAGGGGGTAGGCAGCGTAGACACTGGAATTCACGGTGGCGCCCAGTTTTTTTAAGCCCTGATAGTACAGCAGCCGGATAAGCCCAGGAGAGAGGACACCGCTTATGGCGAAAAAAGCAAACCCAGCCCAAGTAAGTTGGTTAAAGTCAGTGAGGAAAATGGCGAGGGGAAACAGGATAACCATGCCTACGACTGTTACAATGAGGCTGACGTTGAAGGCTGTGGATGAGGCAGAGTTACGTCTGACCAAAACAATTGAGATGCCTGAAGCTAAGGCGGAAAGCAGAGCCAATACTACGCCAATCATGAACTGCCCTTTTTCAGAAAGTGAGCTAAGAAGTATTAAAACAAATCATCTAAACCATGGCGAATATGAGAAAAATGGCTATATTTTTGCCGAAAAAACCTTATACACCCAGCAACCTTCACAGATTATTCCTTACTTATTTCGTGGAGAATGCTGATGCAGTTCCAGCTGACCGCCCCCTTCAAAACTTCACCTGGACAAGAAAAAGCAGTTGATCAAATAGTCAAAAACTTCACAACAAAGGACAAACAGACACTTCTGGGCATCACGGGCAGCGGCAAAACATTTGTCATGGCAAACGTTGTCCAGCGCCTCCAAAAGCCCACCCTCATAATCGCCCACAACAAAACGTTGGCGGCACAGCTTTACGCCGAACTCAAGGAGCTTTTCCCAAATAACCGTGTGGAATACTTCATCAGCTTCTACGACTACTACCAGCCCGAATCGTATTTGCCTGCGCAGGACATGTACATCGAAAAAGATAGCGATGTCAACGAGCAAATTGAAAAAATGCGGATGCACGCGGTCAGCAGCATTGTCAGCCGCAACGACACCATCATCGTCGCCAGCATAAGCTGCATCTACAGCTTAGGCAACCCAGATGATTTTCGCAGCCTTGCGGTGGATTTGGCGGTTGGGAAACCGATGGTGCGGCAACGGCTCATCAACGCTTTGGTGGACATGCAGTACGAACGTAACGACATGGTGCTAGAGCCAGGTAGGTTCCGCGTCCGAGGCGACACCATTGACGTAATCCCCGCCTACGAAAGCGACATCCTCCGCGTCGAACTCGAAGGCGGGACAGTGCGGAAAATTAAGGAAGTTGACCACATCACAGGCGACATGAAAGTCGCTTTGGACCAAGTTACACTTTACCCTGCAAGACAGTATGTGGTGCCTGAGGAGAAGCAGAAACGCGCCTTAGGACAGATTGAGGCGGAGCTGGAGCAGCGGCTGTTGGAGTTGCCGCCGTTGGAGGCGCAGCGGCTTAAGCAGCGGACGCATTATGATTTGGAGATGATTCGGGAACTGGGTTTCTGTGCGGGCATCGAGAATTATAGCCGCCACTTTGACGGGCGTAAAACGGGGGAGCCGCCGTTTACTTTGATGGATTACTTCCCCAAAGACTACCTGCTCATCATCGACGAGAGCCACCAAACCATTCCGCAGGCACGCGCAATGTATAACGGGGACTATTCCCGCAAAAAGAACCTTGTGGATTTCGGGTTTCGCTTGCCCAGCGCCATCGACAACCGCCCTCTGAAGTTTCCCGAGTTTGAGGGGAAAATGGGCAAAACCCTCTTTGTGTCCGCCACGCCAGCTGAGTACGAGTTGGAGAAAAGTGGTCCTGCGGTGGAGTTGATTACGCGTCCAACTGGGTTGTTGGATCCTGAGGTGGAGTTGCGTCCGATTGAGGGACAAATGCAGGACCTCATGCAAGAAGCAAAGAAAACCATCGAGCGGGGCGACCGCGTCTTAGTCACAACGCTCACGAAGCGCATGGCTGAGGACCTCACCGACTACCTTGTGAAAGAGGGCTTTCGCGTCCGTTACCTGCACAGCGACGTTGACAGCCTTGACCGTATCGAACTCATCCGCCAACTGCGCGTGGGTGACTTTGACATTCTGGTTGGCATTAACTTGCTTCGGGAAGGACTGGACATCCCCGAGGTGGCAACCATCTGTATCTTGGACGCGGACAAGGAAGGTTTCCTGCGTGATGAACGCAGTCTCATTCAAACCATCGGACGCGCCGCCCGAAACGTCAACGGCAAAGTCATCCTCTACGCCGACGTAAAAACCCAATCCATCAAACGCGCCATGGAAGTCACCCAGTACCGCCGCAAATTCCAAATCCGCTACAACAAAGTCCACGACATCACCCCCAAAACCATCGTCAAAAGCGTCTCCCACAAAGAAGGCACCATCAAAGGCATCAAGCACCTTGCCAAGTCTGATGTGCGGCGCCAAATCATCGAGTTAGACGCGAAAATGCGGGAAGCCGCCGAGCAGTTGGACTTCGAGAAAGCCATCCAACTACGCGACCAAATGCAGGAATTGCAGCGTACACTGGAGCGGCAAGAAGAAAAACAGCTTGGGTTTAATGAGAGATATCGTGCCCAAGAATCTTAAAGCAATACAAACATTCTTAGATATTAGAATATCCATATACAGCTCTGGCAGAAAAAAGCGTCATTTTTCAACAACAAGGCGCATCAAGAGAAGTAGGTGTGTGTTACTTTTTCCAAAAGTTAAAGCTAATCTTTGTCGTCTAAAGGCATTATTGAGGCCAAGTCTTTTTCAACCTGAATATTGTATGTATTTACAATTTTCTCCAAGTGGATTCCAAAGACACCTCTCAATTCACCAATTGCACCATTGAATTCCCAGCTTGCCCAATGCCCTTGGTGAGAACCGAATCGGATAATATCGCCATCTGGGTCACCAATAGCACTCAGAAATTTTCTACATGCCGCCCTCATGGCTTTTAAAGATGTAGATAAGTCTGTTTTTCCAGGGAGTTCACCAATTTTTGTTGTCAAAAATTCCCTAATTTGCAGAACTGATTGCACACAATGGTTTGGGCATTCCATTTCCGACGATAGATATAGGACTCTTCTATCTTCAAGATAAGAAACTACTTGACGAGCAATCTCGCCTTCAGTAGTTTTCGAATTCTTAAAATGTTCCTTGTCGGGTTGATTCAAAAATATTTTGACGCTTGACTGGTCATGAGACATAACTTGAATTCCGGAGGATTTTTTCTGAATTTGTTTATCATGTGAATCTGATGTGCCTTTGGTTTCAGATAACTGTTCAAAATATTTAGATACAGCAGCCCCAAACGTCTCTGGCTTAAAAAAGCAGCCCACACTTAACCCGCCAAAAACAGCAGTAAAACCCCAGAGTAATTGACCAGTGGTATTCCACGCATTATTAATAGCTAAAAACAAAAGAATAACAAAGCCAAAACCACAGCCTATGCCAGCAACGTATCCGTTTGTTTTCTTATTCATGAACTCTAAATAAATGGAAGTATCCTATTTCTTTTGCTATTTTCATTCACCTAAGCCTCGCCTCATAGTGACGCAAAAAAAACCACCTACAACAAAAGCATATTCCCCCAGAAAACAAGCCGACGCAACACCACCTGCACACCGCAAAAAAGATAACCCCCAAGAAAATGCCACTAACAATACAATAAAGTTCTAATCTCTAGGCTGGAACTCAATATTCCCCTTAAAGAGACTCGAATTTAGGTTAATGCCATGAGAGACAGCATATCCGTTCGAGGTGCGCGAGAGCATAACCTCAAAAACATCGACTTGGACCTGCCACGCAACAAGCTAATCGTGATTACGGGCTTGTCGGGTTCAGGGAAAAGTACGTTGGCGTTTGACACGATTTATGCGGAGGGGCAACGTCGCTATGTGGAGAGCCTCAGCGCGTATGCTCGGCAGTTTCTGGGTTTGATGGATAAGCCCGATGTGGACTCCATTGACGGTTTGTCGCCTGCCATCAGCATTGAGCAGAAGAGTACAAGCAAGAACCCCCGCAGCACCGTGGGCACGGTCACTGAAATCTACGATTACCTCCGCCTGCTTTTTGCCCGTGTGGGCACGCATCACTGTCCCAAATGTGGCAGCAGCATCCGCCCCCAAAGCCCCGAAAACATCACCAGCCTCATCATGGCAGAAAAAGGCAAAACCCTCGTTTTCCTTGCGCCCGTCATCCGCGGCATGAAAGGCACTCATGAGCAGGTTTTGGATGACCTTAAGAAGCAGGGGTTCACCAAAATCCGCGTGGACCAAAAAATCTACGACTCCGACACCGTCAAGGATGAGGTGAAGCTGGTCCGCTACGAGAAGCACTGGATAGAAGCCGTCATCGACACCGTCACAATCGACGATGAGGAACGCAGCCGCATAGCCGAAGCCGTCGAACAAGCACTGCAAACGGGCAAAGGCACCATGATTGTCATTGACGCTGCAGACGCAAACGCGGAGCAGAAACGGGAGCTGGAGCGGTTCCAAGGCGAAAACCTCTACAGCACCTTTGGCGCGTGCCCCAACCACCCTGAAATCGTGTTCGAAAGCCTTGAGCCCCGCATGTTCAGCTTCAACTCGCCCTGGGGTGCCTGCCCAACCTGCCACGGACTGGGAGAAATCAGCGAAGTCTCCGCTGACCTCGTCATCCCCGACAAAACCAAATCCATAATGGACGGCGCATTGGCGGTTTACGGCAAAATGGAGCTCACCTGGCGGGCACAGCAACTCATGGTGGTCGGCGACAAGTACGGCTTTGACCTGTTCACGCCCATTAAGGACCTCACAGAGAAGCAACTGCAAATCCTTCTTTACGGCGACCGCGAACCCATCAACGGCAACTGGTCCAACGGCAGCAACATGTGGATGCGGGAAGGCTGGGAAGGCGTCATCCCCCAGACAATGCGGCTCTACAAGCAGACTGAAAGTGAATGGCGCAAAGAAGACATCGAGAAATTCATGAAAAGCCGCGTCTGCAACACCTGCCACGGCAAACGCCTCCAACCCATCGTGCTGGCAGTGCACATAGCCGGCAAAAGCATCATCGACGTGACGGATTTGTCGATTGAGCAGGCGGTGGAGTTCTTCAAGACGCTCCCCGAGTATTTGAACGAGAAAGAAATGACCATCGCCAAACAAGTCCTCAAAGAAATCAACGAACGTCTGGGCTTCCTCAAAAACGTGGGGTTGGGTTATTTGTCGCTTTCACGGGCAGCACGGACATTGTCGGGTGGGGAGGCGCAGCGCATTCGTCTTGCCACCCAGATTGGCAGCAACCTCATGGGCGTCCTCTACATCCTCGACGAGCCCAGCATTGGCCTGCACCAGCGTGACAACACCAAACTCATCAGCACCCTGCACAGGCTAAGAGACTTGGGCAACACGCTCATCGTGGTGGAGCATGATGAGGAAACCATCCGCAGCGCCGACTACGTCGTCGACATTGGCCCAGGCGCGGGCGTCCACGGCGGACACGTCGTCGCCGAAGGCTCCCCACAAGAAATCATGCAAAACAAACGCAGCCTAACCGGCAAATACCTAAGCGGAGAGCTGCAAATCGAGGTGCCCTCCGAGCGGCGCAACCCCGTGGACTTCATGGTTCTATCGGGTGCCGCAGAGAATAACCTCAAGAACCTCTCCCTTAAGCTTCCTTTGGGTGTTTTGTGTGGGGTGACGGGGGTTTCGGGTTCAGGCAAAAGCACGCTTATGAACCAAACCGTTATGCCGCGGCTTAGGGAGCGGTTTGGGGAACGCGTCGACAAAGTCGGCAAACACGACTACCTCATCACCCCCAGCTTCGTAAAAAACGTCATCGTCATCGACCAAGACCCCATCGGCAGAACACCACGCAGCAACCCCGCCACCTACACAAAACTGTTTGACGAAATTCGCAAACTCTTCGCAGCAACCAAAGAAGCCAAAGCACGCGGCTACAGCCCCGGCAGATTCAGCTTCAACGTGAAGGGAGGCAGATGCGAAACCTGCCAAGGCGACGGCGTTCTGCGCATCGAAATGAACTTTTTGCCCGATGTTTACGTGCAGTGCAGTGACTGCAAAGGCAAGCGCTATAACAAGGAGACCCTCGCCGTCCAGTATAAGGGCAAAAACATCGCCGAAGTGCTGGACATGACGGTGGAGGAAGCCGCCAAATTCTTCGAAAACATGCCCGTCCTGGCACGGCGGCTACAGACGCTGCTGGACGTGGGGCTGGGCTACATTAAACTGGGACAAAGCAGCACGACGTTGTCGGGCGGGGAGAGCCAACGCATCAAAATCACCCGCGAACTCAGCAAAAACAAAAGTGGACACGTGGTGTACATGTTGGATGAGCCGACGACGGGGCTGCATTTTGACGACACCAAACGTCTCATCCGAGTACTCAACCGCCTGGTGGAGAAGGGCAACACGGTCTACGTCATCGAACACAACCTTGATGTCATAAAAAGCTGTGATTACCTGTTGGATTTGGGTCCTGAAGGCGGCGAAGCAGGCGGCAGGCTCATCGCGCAGGGCACCCCCGAGGAAGTGGCGGAGAATGAGGAGTCGTTTACGGGGCAGTTTTTACAGAAAATTCTAAATCCGCCCGTGGTGCAAGTTATGGAAGCAGTGGCGAAGCTGCCTCATGATTCCTATAGCTGATGCCTCCGAGTTCAAAAGCAGTGACATACCCCGATGCCCAGGGGTGTACCTGTACCGCGACGAGCAAGGGGAAATTCTCTACATAGGCAAAGCCAAGAACCTGCGTAGCCGCGTCAAAAGCTACTTCTCCAACGGCGATAAGCCCGCCAAAACGCGGCGGCTGGTTTCGCTTATTCGCCAAATTGACTGGGTGCTGGTCAACAATGAGGTCGAAGCGCTACTGTTGGAGAACAAGCTCATCAAGCAGCACACACCTAAATACAACATTAACTTGAAAGACGCCAAAACCTACGCCTACATCGCCTTCACCCGTGAACCCTACCCCAGAGTTTTGACCAGCCGCAAAGTCAGCCGCAAACTGGAGTCGTTTGGTCCCTACACCGACGGCTACACCCGCCAAGACCTCCAGCGCCTCGTGGTTCGGGTTTTTAAGCTGCGTACCTGCCGCAAAATGCCAAAACGGGCATGCCTAAACTTCCACATCGGTTTATGCTCGGCGCCCTGTATCAGTAACGTTAGCTTGGAGGGGTATGCGGGGCAGGTGGAGCAGGCACGGGCTTTTTTGGGCGGCAACTATGAGGACACCATCAAGGTGCTTTTGGCGCAGATGCAGCAATCCAGCCAAAACCAGCATTATGAGCGGGCACTGGAGCTTCGCAACCAAATCGCCTCCATTCGGCTCCTGACGCAGCGGCAAATCGTGGATAACGAGCGGCGGTTTGACCAGGATGTGATGGTTTTTCGGCGGGTTGGCGAGAAGGTGCGGGCGGTGCAGATGGGGGTGCGCAAAGGCGTTTTGCTGGGTAAGAAGGAGTTTTCGGTGGATTTGCAGCCGCAGGTGGAGCAGGAGCTTTTGAAGGCGTTTTATGCATCGAATCAGATTCCCCGCGAAATCCTGCTCAACGCACCCTGCTGGGAAGGGACAGTGGAGAAGGCGGCGTTAGAGGAGTTTTTGTGCTCAAAGCGAGGCGGCGCAGTTTCGCTTACGGTTCCTAAGCGGGGGGACAAGTTGGGGCTGGTGCGGTTGGCGGAGAAGAACCTTGAATCCACGCTGGAAGAGGACAGCGCATTGGTTGACCTGCAAAACACGCTAAACTTGCCGACGGTGCCGCATGTGGTGGAGTGCTTTGACATCTCCAACCTTGGACAAGAACACGTCGTCTCAGGCATGGTACGCTTCACCGACGCCAAACCTGACCGCAAAAACTACCGCAAATTCAAAATCAAAACCGTCACCGGACAAGACGACTTCGCCTCCATGGCAGAAGTGGTCACCCGAAGATACAAGCGGTTGCAGGAGGAGAATGCTTCTTTGCCTGACTTGGTGGTTGTGGATGGGGGCCCGGGGCAGGTTGCCGCCGCCAAATCCGCCCTCACCACGCTTGGGCTACAGGTGCCGCTTATCGGGTTAGCCAAAGAGCACGAAGAAATCTACGTACCCGACGACCCCGCGCCGCTGCAGTTTAACAAGAACAGCCGTATGATGCTTTTCCTGCGCAAAGTCCGCGACGAAACCCACCGCTACAGCCTAGGCTACAACCTGAAGCGCAGGGAGATGAAGCTACGGGACGAATTTAAAAAATAGGGTTCCTGCACCTAATTCTATCTTGTTCTTAGTCACTTAAAGCGACGCCGTTTCTTAATATCATCAATAGCTATCAGAATCATATTTATAAAGCCGAAAATTTCACAAAAAAGAGTCACTTCTATTAGAGAATTTGAGAATTCTTTGAATGTAAGCTTTGTAGGTTTTAAGGAGTACCTTTGAGTATTGGGAAATAAATCCCAAAACTCAATTTTATCGTCCATATCGTAATATTTGAAATTGCCATGTGCAATTGAATTCCTCAGGTTGCTGTGAATCCCATGGCTAAACTTATCAGGCAAAGTATTTAGGAACGCTTTTTCTTTTTCGAAACTTTCCCCAATTTGTATTCCCAAAGTCTCAGTGATTGAGACATCTTTTCCTTCACTTATTCTTTTCATTGCCAGGAGATTCTTTAAGACATTTTTGAAACTTCCTTCCATTAATATTAAGAAATAGAAGCAAGTCATGTAATACTTGGGCTTATTTTCTAGCTTTTCTGCCACTTTTACAATATCTTCCAATACTTGGTTAGTTTGGATTGTTCGCTCCATAACAGGAATCAAATCTTCTGTTAATTTGTTAAATCTCGAAGCATCAGTAGCAAGTGCACTTGTTACTATCTCCCAAATAAATAAAAAGCAACTATCCTTAAATCCTGAATCTTGATAATAATCTTCCCTATACGTTCGTATTTCTATTCTCAGTGTGTCCAGTAAGTCAAACAAATCTTGGTTAGTTGAGAACTTGTTTTTCAAGGAAAAAACAATCCACTGAGATGTTTTCACTAGTTCTCTCCGTAAAAACAGCTCTGCAACATCTTCTGCACTTATTGGTTTAACATTTTGTTTTACATTATTACGCTTCTTGGAATTCAATTGGTAATCTCGCCTCCTGTGTTTTTTTGCTAAAGCAACTCTTTTTCAGCCACCAACGCTTCAATTGTCTGTCGGTCTCAGTTTATCTTGAAATCTCAACATATGTTTTCCAAACATTCGTCTGGCTGTTAAACATTTAGTTAGGGAGCGTTTCAGATGTTCGTATCTCCTTTTTTTACCGCTCATCGTTCTCAGTCTTAGACAGAAAATCACGACCAATCAATACGGACCAGTTTTTGAAAACATTTTAAGGTCACATGGAAAAATAGGTTGGTGAAATAGTGCCCAAATTTGGTAAGCCAGTCTGGCAACATGTTTTTGAAGCTGCCAAAGATTTGAAGATGCCGACGTTCTCGCCTAATGACATAATTGCAAAGGTGCATGAGACAAATCCCGAAATTCCATCTGTTACGATACGTTCTTACGTTCTTGCTATGGCACCCAATCACCCGTTCAGTGAGCATTGGCATTCAACTCGCAAACTGCACGGCGCGTTTGAATATTTAGGAGACGGGCGATTCCAAATTAAAGAAAAAGGTGAGGCGGGAAAACCTGCAGAAACGCACGAAGCCAAAAGGAGGCTTTGGTATTGCTTCCAGTGCGGCTACATCGCCTACAGAGAAGCCCCGCCGATGGTTTGTCCAGTCTGCAAGGCAAAAAGGAAAATGTTCAAGGAAATAAAAACGCGCGTAGCCCTCACTGGATAGCGGTTGTGGAAAAGCGTAGAGGGGAAGGGATAGGTCGAAAAGGTAGGTTACCTACTCCGAAGCAGCGCGCAGTTTTACATGGAGGTTTGCATAATCCTTAAACCCCCAGAGTGTCCAACTGCTATTGAGGGTTTTCGTTGGATAAAATTGACTACAAGAAAGAGTTCAAAAGCCTCTACAGCCCGCCTTCGAAAGAGGTTGCGGCGGTTGATGTCCCCGCCTTCAACTTTATCATGGTGGACGGCAAAGGCGACCCCAACACCTCACAAGAGTATCGCGAAGCCGTCGAAGCCTTGTTCACCGTTTCTTATGCGCTCAAGTTCATGGTGAAGAAAGGTGAGCCTGCCGTGGATTATGGGGTGTTACCGCTTGAGGGGCTGTGGTGGGCTGAGGAAATGAACAGCTTCGCCACTGGAGATAAGGCGTCTTGGATGTGGACAGCCATGATAATGCAACCCAAATTCGTTACCAACTCACTGCTCCGTGAGGCAGTTAAACAGACCAAGAAAAAGAAGGACCTTCCTGCTGTGGGTAAGCTGCGGTTTGAAGCATTCAAAGAGGGTCTATCAGCGCAAATCATGCATATTGGTCCATATTCCGCGGAGAAAACCACCATCGAAAAAATCCACAACTACATCCAAACCAACGGCTACGAATTCAACGGCAAACACCACGAAATCTACCTTGGCGACCCCCGAAAAGCCGCGCCTGAAAAAATGAAAACCATCCTGAGGCAACCGATAAAGAAAAAATAGCCACCACCCTACAAAGCGGAAAAGACAACTGTTAGAAGTTGTAGTTGGGGCTGGGCTGTTTTGTTTTTTATGCCCTTCTTGGGGGTACTAAACCCAACGGGTTGGGGTTCATCTTAGCTGCAGGCGACATTGAATAAAAACCACCGCTACAACACGATATGCCAGCTGCAATATACCGTACTGGCTGTATTTTAAACGTAACAACAAAAAAGGGAAGCGGATTTAGCTGAGCTTTTCCAGTTTAATGTGAAAAGTCGCGTTCCCGCCGGGTGGGTACACAAAGAAGACGGTGTGGCTTTGGGGGTTTGGTCCGCCAAACACTTGTGAGTAGGGGCTTTCGGTGCTCATGCGGTTCTCTGACGCGGGGATGTCGCTTAGGATGGGGTACATGTCTTGAGCGGTGCAAGTGTGGTTTGTGCCTTCATCCCAGTAGCCTTCATAAAAGTACAGGTCGGTCCAGCCGCCTTGACCCGGCATCTCTAGACACTCCACCGTTAGCTGCCACTGCTCATTTGCGCCTGTTCGAAACGGCACATAAACCTCCTTAACCGTGCGCTCCAAAAACCGCAAACACTCATTGGAGCCGGTTACCGTGAAGTCCAACTCCTGCTGCTCTGGCTCAACACTAAACAAAGAAGGACCAAAGCCAACAACCGCACCCAAGGAAATCGCCACCACCATAACGGCAACCGCCGTAATGATTTTCTTATTCAAACGCGTCTCGCTCCTTAGAAAACACCTGATGGTTTTCCCTCAATTCAACCACATGTTCACCCGCAACCATACTGCCAGAGCGTGCTATTAGAAACTTTTGGAAAAACACAATAACCTAATTGTTGCGCTGTTGGTGCAGTCGGGCAGCCACACACAGTTATTGCCCACAACCGCTAGTCTTGAACTGGTGAGCTTATGTCGGAATGGCCCGGAGGCATAGTCGGCGGTGATTACGACAAACGCGACGTAGCCATACCTGAACCCACCGTAGACTCGGAGGGTGTTTACCGCTGCATCATTTGTGGCCAAGGCTTCTCCTCAAGACAAGACTACGACAACCACTACATCCACGACCACACCAAAGAGAAAACAGAGAAAAGCTACGCCCAACCCTACAGTAAGTAACCCAAAAACTGTCGACCTACAAAAATTTTAAAGAGGGATTTCACTGAAGTAAAGAAGGGGAGACCAAATGAACCCGGTTATAATCTATTTTTCTCGGGGTGGAAACACACGCAAAGTCGCAGAGGCTATGGCTGAGGAACTCAAAATCAGGCCAATTGATGTGAAGAAAGAAACCCCTGACGTAAGCAATACCGATTTGTTGATTATAGGAAGTGGCACCTACGGAGGAAAACCCGGCGAAGAACTTGTCGCATACCTTGAAAACTTGAAGCAAGTTACTGGGAAGCGGGCTGCGTGTTTCTCTAGTTGCGCAGGAGACGCAACAAAAACACTTGCAGCCATGAAAGAAATTTTGAACACGAAAGGCTACACAGTGGTTGACTGCTTCAGCTGTTTTGGAAAATTCGCGGGATTAACAAAAAGAGGGCACCCGTCAGAGGAAGAGATAGCGCAGGCAAGAGAATTCGCCAGACAACTCATCAGTTCAAGCTAAAGCCAAGATGCTCTGGAAAGTTTTGCCTCATGCTCAGCAGGCAGTCGTAGCAGCGGGTGAGCAAAATTTGAAGACGAAGATGCAAGGGTATAGCGAAAAGAAAATAATAAAACTGGTACACAAAACGCAGATTGCTGAATAAACGCAAGGACACACTCCAAAGGTTACTGGAAAAGCAAAAGTTTTTGTGCAGGTTTTTTGTGTCAAGAAACATTTACAAACAAGCTTTTATGAAAACACACCCCGTTTGTTATTTGGTGTGGAGGTTGAGAAAAACTATTGACGCAGGGTTGTTCGTTTTTTTCATGGGAGCGTTGCTGGTTTTTTCCAATGGTAATGTGTTGGTTAATGCCACAGACACCGTAGTTGACCTCAGGTCATATTCAGCCGATTTGGGTTTTGAAGCTCAAAGCCTCACAGAGGAAACCTACGTGGACGATTTCAGCACCGACTCCCCACTGTGGACGCTGTATTGCAACGCATACCGTGACCCCACAAACCAGTATCTTGTCTTAACCGAGCCTAACGGTAATCTAGCTGGTGCGGCGTACTTCAAAATTCCCTTCACCAACGCTTTCACGGCTAACTTTAGCTTCAGTGTGGGAGGCGGAAGCGGCGGAGACGGCTTTACCATGTTTTTCTACAAACAAAACTACACCACCATGGGTGAAGGAGGCAGTTTAGGGTTTAACGATGACACCGCACCCATCCCAGGATACGCAATCGAGTTTGATGGATGGCAAAACATTGGCAGAGACCCATCCCCACCTAACGAGCCCGGCGACCCCTCCAGCAACCACATCGCTTTGATTAAAAATTGGATGGGCAACCACCTTGTCTATGTCAACGACAGCAGAACCGAAGACAACAAATGGCACGACGTTTCGGTTGTGGTTGGCGAATCCTACGTAGGGGTTTTTGTGGACAACGAATTCGTGCTCCGCTGGGACGGAACATTCAACAAAACCTACGGCTGGTTTGGCTTCACCGGCGCAACTGGAAGCGCAACAAACTGGCATCTGATAGACAACTTTACTCTAACCAACACAGTTACGGAGCCACCCCTAACGCCAACCCGCCCAAACGCAGTCAACGCAACACGGTTCCCCTCTACGCTCTCCATCGTAGCTGACGCGTCGTCCTCTGAAGTCGGCTCAACCGTGAACATTAACGGCAGAATCTCTAACGAAGAGTGCAATGCGTTGGGAGCGGGAAAAACAGTGGTCTTATCCTACGCGGTGGGTAGCAACGCGTCGTGGGTTCCGCTTGGTTCAGGGGAAACAAACGCGGCGGGAGAGTACTGTATTCAGTGGGTGCCTTGGGCGTCAGGCACATTCATGCTGAAAGCAGAATGGAACGGAGACCTAAACTACACTGGAGCCTGTAACTCGACGACAGTGTGTTTTCTGCCCGTCCAGAACCAGAAGGTTTTCTGTGTGGAATCCAACAGCACCGTCACAGGCTTAGCGTTCAATGACCCAAACCTCACTTTGGGCTTTACAGTCAGCGGACCCTCAGGAACCACTGGCTACACCAGAGTCGCAGTCGCCAAATCCTTAGTAGCCGACATCAACGCAATCAGGACACTGGTGGATGGAGAAGAGGTAAACTTCACTGCGACGTCGGTGGATGAAAACTGGATGGTAGCCTTATCATACTCGCACAGCACGCACCAAGTAAGCATTGACCTGCAAACACAAGGAAAAGAACGCACCAACTCACAGCCGTCTTCAGCGTTTGAGGTTGCAGCAATCACGACCGTGGTGGTAATTGCTGTTGCATCGGCAATAATTATGCAAAGAAAACAAGCGCCCAAATAACTGCACAAACAGCCACACCATTTTCATCAAGTAACCATGATTATACTGGAGGTTAATTCGTGGCTGGTAGAAACGCTGTTAGAAATTACCCGTTTCTTTCTCACGTCAGAGGCAATTATTCCAAGGCACCACCTCATCACCAATAACAAGAGGATGCCAAGTGATATTTTGGTTGTAATGAGGATTTGCTACGACGTGAGAGATGCCAAAAATCTGCGGCGTATCAAGAGCGAGGTTGAAGCTGCGACCACACTTTTTCCAGAGATTTTAGGTTTGTTATTTTTCGTGGGAAGTTTTTTATGCAGCAGAACAGAGTATTATGTGCAATAAATATGTGCAAAAAGTGGTGTGCATGAGTAACAGTAACAT
Organism: Candidatus Bathyarchaeia archaeon; assembly: GCA_041447175.1. Lineage (NCBI taxonomy): Archaea > Thermoproteati > Candidatus Bathyarchaeota > Bathyarchaeia (SeqCode) > Bathyarchaeia archaeon. The sequence continues at coordinate 1,707,395 of CP166960.1, forward strand.
AACGGTAAGAGTCCCTGAAGAACTAAAAGAGCGCATGAAGCACTGCAGAAGCATTAACTGGAGCGAAGTTGCAAGAAGAGCCTTTGAAGACGCCGCACGCAAAGAGGAACGGCAATGTGCCGCAGACGCAATCAAAAATCTCAGGCAAGAAAGCAAGGCAGAATGGGATGGCGTTAAGGAGATACGCAAATGGCGAGACGCCACGAAATAGTTGTAGACTCATCAGTGGTGGTTAAATGGTTCAGCAAAGAGTCAAAATCGGTTGAAGCCCTAAACCTGTTAGACGCCTACACACAAGGCTCCCTTGAATTAGTCGTCGCAGAGATTCTTTTCTGCGAAGTCGGCAACGCCCTTCGATACAAACCCGACTTCGATGCCCAAAAATGGAAAAAAGCCCTCACCCAACTATTCAACCTGAACATGAAAGTTGTCCAACTAACCCAAGATCTTGCATTGAGGACAGGGGAGATAGGCTACGAATGCGAAGTAACGTTTTATGACGCTTTGCCTGTTGTCATCGCGGAAAACAAAAAAACTGTCTGCATCACAGCTGACGAAAAGACGCAGTACAAAAAACTTCAGACAAAAGGGCACCCCGTCGAACTCCTGTGAATGAAGCCAAGTTCTTTCGGTAAACAGATTCAGTTCGCCAAGTCTTGAATAGACGAGGCAGGCAAGTTTGTAGTGTTTCCAAGCCACATCAAAGACCTCAAACCCTGCCTTGTGAAGCCATACAACCTGCCCCATCAAAGAATAAGGTGTGTCTGTTTCATCAAACGGAAACGTGAGGCGCAGTAGCGCGCGGATAATCGGTCATTTGCGCCCTTAACTGCATCAATAAGTAAAAAAACTCCCAGGTTGCAGGAGCCTCCAGACTTCCCTGAAAAGCACTTCTTTCTCAGATAGTGGTGCATTGCAAGAATTGAGTGGACAAGATTAAACGTACTCAGGAGAGGCAGCTTTGAAGGCACATTCACCAACTTAGTTCTCGATTTGAACATGCCCAGTTTTCGACGCGATTGTGCTATAATTTTGGGTAAAACGTCATACCATACCCTAGCTTTTCTGTTCTGTGTCTTTCTTCCCAAGATGCCTTGGGTGACCACCCCGTCTGAAGTGACTCTCAATCTGTTCCAAAGTCAACCCTTTGGTTTCTGGAACCAGACGCAAGGTGAAAACAAACGCGACCACGCCAATTACAGCAAAGAGCCAAAAGGTTCCCGCCTGCCCCAGCACAGCAACCAGACCCAAAAAGACCAGTGTGATAACAAAGTTAGCCGCCCAGTTAGCTATTGTTGCAAAGCTCATTGCGGTTCCACGCACTTGAAGGGGAAAAATCTCAGAGATTAAAAGCCAGAAAACGGGTCCAAGACCAATGGCGAAAAATGAAATGTAAGCAATAAGGCTAACAGCCGTTATGATCCCAACGGCAGAACCACCAATTCCGGAAGCAAAAACAAAACCTGCACCAAGAACAACCAAGGAAACAACCATCCCAAGTATGCCCACCAAAAGCAAAGGCCTGCGTCCTACCCTGTCAACCAGAACCAACGCTACGGCTGTCATGATGAAATTGGCTATGCCTACGCCAGTTGTTGCAGCAATGGCGGCACTTGCTGAAGATAACCCCGCAAACTGAAAAATCGTAGGGGCATAATAGATGATGGTGTTTACTCCAGTGATTTGCTGAAAAATGGCTAACCCAAGCCCAATCATCAAAGGATATTTGACTACGCCAGTTTTGAACAAGCCTAAGCCTTTTGCTTCAGTCTTTACCGAAAGCTCAATTTCCTTCACTTCAGAATTAACGTTAGTTTGTCCTCTGACTTTCTGCAAGACGTTTTGCGCTTTTTCTGTTCGGTGCTTGAAAATGAGCCATCTAGGACTAGGAGGCATGAGTGTTATGCCGATTAGGAGAATCATTGCGGGAATCAACCCAACTGCGAACATGGCCTTCCAGTCGCCGCTTGCCGAAAAAATGTTGTCAACGCCATAGGATACGAGAATGCCTAGGGTTACAAAAAGCTGGTTTAATGAAACTAACGCGCCTCGTATGTGTTCGGGGGCAAGCTCCGAGATGTACATGGGGACAATAAAGGAGGCTAATCCAATGGCGACCCCAATGAGTATTCTTCCGACAACAAATATTCCAAGTCCGCTGGAAAACAGCAAGATAACGGTTCCAAGTATGAAGGCGATTGACCCCGCAATAATGGACCTCTTACGCCCCAAACGGTCCGCCAGTACCCCACCAAGTATTGCCCCAAATATGGCGCCAACCAAAACTGCACTAGTCGCGATGGACTCTTGAGTTGACGAGAGCCCCCAGTCTTGCTGAATGTACAAAATAGCTCCGGATATGACGCCCGTGTCAAAACCAAAAAGAACGCCGCCCACAGCAGCTATCGCAGCGGCAATAAGTAGGATAAAAGTAATTTTTTGTTTGGTTCCGCTCATTTATTTCGCGTTCCGTTAAAAAAAAATGTATGTATACTCTGCTGCTACAGGTACAGTAGAAAGTAGGGTAATAAGATTGTGTGACTTCGACCACACTACAACACTTTGCACGGCAGCTTGTTAGTAAATCTTACTTATTTTCTGCACAGATAAAGCCCCGAGAGCTCCAATTTTTGGCCTGTGACGAGCTGAAGACAAGAATTTGGGAAAGGGAACGCGCAGGGGATTAGGTTTTTTGTCGGTCGTTGTCACGCATCAGAGGGTCTCTTGCAAAACTCTTTAAACAAGTTAAACCAGTAGTTACCTGATGGCAATGGGTAAGAAAGCATGCATAATCGTAACCCTAATGCTCTTACCTTTAGCAATGATTAGTGTAATTAATGCGCAGAATATTCCTAAGCCATCCGTGCCAGTTTCCGCTTTAGCTTCTTTAGCGGACGTCACTACCGCTCAGGGGGCGACTACAACAGACTCAACTACAGGAGCAACTTCAACAGAGCTTGTTGTTAACGGAATTAAAATCAGCGTTATCAATCAACCTTTTTCTTACTCCTTTAATGGCACCACCTACGTCTTGTGCTATGATTACCGCTACAAAGCCCATTCGGCACAGAACTGGGAAAAATCCCCTTACACTCAGAACAATAGTTATCCGCTACAGTCAAATTCAGGCACCACCTGGCTATTGGTTGAAGAAATTAGCATTCCACAACCTGCAGACGATGCCCAAATTGACTTTCAAGTGCAAGCAATTGCAGGACACTACCACCAAACAGAATCAGGCACTTTCATTTTTCCTGACCAAACAAGCGGTTGGACTCCAACCCACACAGTGACCATTTCATATCCAACCCAAACAGTAACCGGTCCGCGCCCTACAATGCACACAGATTCACCGCCCCCTTCGCCTTCTCCAACAATACCCGAGTTGCCAGTCGGGATTGTTCTGCCATTTCTAACCGTCACGGGTTTACTGGTCTACTTAGCAAGCACAAACCATAGAAACTGGAAAAAGACTATTTGATGTTCACTTTGTATATACGCACTTCGCATTCCTCTTCCGCGAGTAAACCTTCCTCAATCAAGACAACACCAAACTATCAAACAGGATGTCTTTTCAAAATCAAGCTCGTCCAAATGGTTTTCGCGGTTAATCTTTTCAGGGAGAAAATTCAGAGCTTTATCGCTCAGTTAATACGCAGATAAAAAACGGGCGCGCAAATTTTGGAAAGCCAAAAGGAAAGGGAAATAACGTTAACTATGGCGGGCGGGGAGGGATTTGAACCCTCGACCCCCAACTTAGGAGGAAAGAAAATAGATGGCTTGGATGTTGACCAATTCAAAGAATACCTATACAACAAGTACTGCAGGTCATATGCCAGCCAAATACTAAACTTTGTCTGCAAAAACGGTAAAGACTTCTTAGAAAACCCCTCAAAGCTGTTAACCATTAAGCCTTCAGTTAGAGGCAATGCACTCAAGTCAATGGTCTGTTTAGCCAAGTACCTTGGATGCTATGAAGAGTACAAAGGCAAGCTGAAAAGTCACGGAATTAAGTGGACTAATGAAGATACAGCGTTCAACGGCTTTCTAAGCATATTCTCAAAGCAACATGACACCTTGCCCCAATGGGTAAAAGAAGCCACAAGAGTTCTGCATGATAATGAGAGATTATTTCTAAGATTCCTTGCAACCACTGGGCTAAGGAAGAACGAGGGTATAACTTCTTTCAATATGGTTATAGAGCTTAACTCAGCTGGGAAACTCTGCGAATACTACAATGAAGAGCTAAACGTGCTGGAGCACTTCAAATATGGTAAGCTATTTCTAAGAGACACCAAAAATGCCTACATCAGCTTTGTAACTAAAGCCCTGATAAAAGAGATTTGTAGAAGTCAGCCAGTCTCTAATTATGCCATTCATTCTAGGCTAGATCGAAAGCACCTGAAGATGAGATTCAAGGAGCTAAGAAGCTATCACAACAGCTACCTACGAAAGCATGGCATAATCTCAGAGCTGGTAGATGTATTGGCTGGAAGAGTGCCTAAGACGGTATTTGTTAGACACTACTTAGGTGAGGAAATGAATGCATTCAGCAACCAAGTTTTGTTTATAGAAAAAGAATTAGAAACGAAATTGCTTTCTAAACTGGTTAAATAATCTTAAATCTTAAAAACTACTACTCTATTTGACTTGCTTTGAGCGGAAAACAGAAGTATCAAAACATTGTTCAAGAAATAAGGAATGACTTAGAATACATTAGAGAATTACATGGGAGATTAATAACTGACCTAAGTCACGCAGAAAACCCTGTTCCAGCACCTCTAGACAAGATTCGTATTTTAAAGCTAAGGCGGTGGATAACTGACATTTTTATAGATAAAATATTTGAGACAACTTTGAAAGTTAAAAACCTGCTAAAAGACCTATCTCTTGGTGTACATTATTGTTTTGACGCTTTTATCAAAGCATCTGGAGAAATAATAGAACACCTCAAAGGCATTGCTTTTTCTCAGACTTTGCGCATGAGTAGTGAGGAAGTTAAAATCGGTTTAAAGAAGCTGGATTTTAATTTAGAGAGTTATGAGGTCAATGCTGAGAGATTGTTTGTAGAAATACGCAGTTTTCTTTACAGTACAGAATGGAAAAGGATGGCCAATGTTAGAGTTGAAGATTATGTTTTACCTACAAAACGTAACTCATATGTTAGCGCCAGAGAGGAACTTGAGAAAGCAAAGCAAGCGGTAAAGGATAATCATTGGGATGAAGTTTTAAATCATCTTAGACCTGCGATTGATTTGTCTATAAAAGAAAAGTTCAGTTTTAAGAAAATAAACCCGATGAAACAATTCTTGTTAGCTGCTAAGGAATCAGGTTTACCCCTCCCTACATATACTATGCTTTATGACTATTTTGATGAAGGTTCTCAGAGAATTCACTCAGGCAAACTTAATACTCCTTTTGAGTGTCAGAAAGCGTTAGAGTTTGTTGCTGGCTTCATAGACCGACTTGAGTTAATAGATGTCTCTGAAAAACAGATTGAAGAGTTTAAGCAGAAATGTAAGTGTGTAGAGTGATCTATCTCTGAAGTCTCTGAAAAAAATTACCTTTGCTGAATTTAAGAAAAGTTGGAAGAGCAAATAGCTAAGATTGAAGCCAGAGCCTTGGATAATGAAGCGGTGAGCAGAATATCATTACATTTCGATTCAGAGAAGGATAATTTTGAAATGCCCTTAGACGAGGAAGTAAAATATACAGATGTACTTTTTGAATTAGAGATGTTAGAGTCTAAGTTACAAATTGCTCTTGAGACTGCTAACAGTCGTTTTAAGTTAGAGAACAGGGGGATATGGGCTAAGGCATTCAATGGCTTTTTTGATAAGTTGGCACAGAAACATGGAAAATAGTTTTTATGGGAATAGGTCTTTTTCTTGACCACTCTTGTTCTATGTCCTCTCAACTTAAAAGCCACGCCACAGCAGGCAAGCGCAGGGTCAATGACCAAAAAGTGTCAAAGAAGGACATTGAGACGTAAGACCATTTGCCCAATATGACATCATGCAGTTCAAAAAAGAATTAAACACAGTCTTGTAGACAAAAAAGAGGTCGTGAAACATGACGAAATATTATCCAATAGATTTTTTCTTTGATGGAACTCCTAAATCTGAACAATACTTTGTGTATGCAGATGTAAACAAACAAGCAGTAGAGCTGCTACTGGATGCTTTTTCCGAGGAATCAACAGCACATAGCCATTCATTAGCGCCAGTTGTTTATTTGTTGAGGCAGTATATTGAGCTGCAACTAAAGGGAATTATAGCATTTAATGAAGAGTGCCATGTTGTTTGGAGGACTCACAACATTCAGTCTCTCTATGAAGAAGCGATGCGCAATGTTAAAAAACAATACGGAACTGACCAAATAGGGCAGGCTAATCCTGAAGTTGAAAAATTCATTTTAGCTTTGTCTAATTTTGACCCGAAATGTGAAGCCTTCAGATACCCAGAAACTGTTGACGGAGAAAGTTTTGCAGAGTTGGCTGAAAAGATGGACCCGTGGCTCTATGAAACCATCACTGTGTTTGAGAAATTTGCTGACATTGCAACCAAAGTTATTGACGACCTAGAAGGAATAGAGGGCTACCTTGATATCATGTGGGCTAACGAACAAGAAGGGTTTGCTAATCAGTAGTTGCTTTCATTTCAACATTCTAGGAAGAGAGAAAAGTTTAGGATATTGCTGAGACAGTTACTACGCCATAGGCGGCTTCTGTGCTCTGTTGTGCCACAACTTCATTCTTTAATAGATCTCTACTGAAGTTTCCCAATTCGTTTTCTGTAGATTAACGCTCCAGCTATTATTGAGATAATTATCAGAGTCAAGAATATAGTTGAGGGAAACTCTGGTATTGTAGGCGACGGTTCAACGCTATGGTTTGTTATGTCTGATGGGTTTGCTGTTGTGATTGTGGTTTGTGGTTCGCGACTTGAAGAAGGTGAGGGAGAGACTGAAATAATTGCACTTTTGTATATTGGGTAATGGTCTATGTTTGCTCCATTGATAACATATGGTGCATTTCCTATGCCAGAGTTTTCAACTTCAGTTGCATTGGGATACAGCACCATATAATCACTCCAGTTGTTTCCTACCTGACCGTTATCCCATAAATTAGACTCATTCCCAGCACTAACATAACATCCAGGAGGATTTTTAATATCTGAATCGCGAGGCAACAAAATATTCTTGTAAAGGAGATTGTCGCCAGAGTTAGATAGCTTGATAGCATAATGCCCTTGTACATAAGGGGTGAAGGTAATAGTGTTGTTCGTTATGGTGTTTTTAGTGGCATTTTCCATTTTGATGCCTCCCTCATTGTTTGCAATATAATTTCCGCTGATAAGGTCATTTTGAGCCGTGAGGTAAAGTCCATAATCAAACTTTCCAGTTATTGTATTATTGGAAATAATGTTGTTTTGCCCACCATAATCTCCAATGGCATTTCCAGATGCATAGTTGTCATCAAAGCTTCTTGTCAAATTATTTCCAATCACAATACAAGAACTGCACTGATTTATTGAGATTGTTCCTTTGAAAGCCAAGCGATTATCAAGTATGCATAGGTTTTTGCCACTAGCAACAAGTTCAACAAAATCATTATCACTAATAGTTAAGTTATTGCCATAAGCGCTAAGAGACGAGACAAGTCCAAAACTGTTATGTATAAACTGAGTATTGCTGCCATTTATTGAAGCGCTAGTACTGATGAGGTTTTTAGCAAAATACGAGTTTTCTCCATGTGCAAGCCAAAGGCTCGGTTGAACTCTATCCCCTTCTTTGTTTGTTATGTTATTGCCTATCACTTTGTTGTAAGATCCAATAAGTCCTAAACCGTTTATGCTGTTGTTTGAAATCAGGTTCGTGGTGCTAAGGCTTTCCAATTGAACACCAACCCCATTACCAGTTATATTGTTTCCAGAAATGCAGCCATTTGTAAGACTTCCTCTTATACCCACATTAAAGTCGGTTATGACTAAATTCCTGATTGACACGTTGCTCAGTTCATTTAGGGTAAGTCCAGTAACTGCATAATAATCATCAAAAGGTGTGGGGTAGTTCCGCGTTTCAGTACCATTAATGGTGAAGCCTGAACCATCAATAACAATATCGCTTTTTTCTATAGCTATTCCGTGAGAATTGTAAATGTTATCCGTAAAAACATAGGTGTCTCCAAAATGTTGAATATTTTCTGTTCCTTCTATACTGCCATCTGCTCTAATGATAATGTTTGCATCAACCATAATGGTTTTTCCTTCAACTGGCTTAATGGATGGGGCAATAAATATGACACAGACTAATGCGGTGGTCAGGCAGCATATGAGGTATTTGTTTGTTCTCATATTTCTCCCGTAGCGCTCTGTATTTGTTTTGTTCCCTTTTTATAATTTGTGGCACCATTTTGTGGTTCGGAAATAATCTTTGTTTGGTTTGGTAACACCAATTTAGGTAACTACAATGCTTGAAGCAGAAGGAAGATTTGTTAACAGACCAACATCTACGGGTGGGAAACTTTACGATAAATTCTTCATTTACGTGCCAACAGAAGTAGCTAGAGACGGATTATTTCCATTTGACACCAATGAGAAAGTTAAAGTGAAAATAGATGCCAACAACAAAAGGTTAATTGTAGAAAAAGCAGAATAGGCTGAGAAAATAATAAGAAACACCAAAAAGCCGTACCGTACGGTTTTTCTTAATCTAACTTTCACACCTTCTGAAAGGGCTATTAAGTAGAATTTAGGGAAAGAGATAGTTTTTCCCTTAACTTTATTTGCATAGCCTTCTCTTCATAGATATCATCAATTGCCTTGTTGGAAATCTTTACGCCTTCTTCAAAGAAGTGTTTCCAACCCCTGCCCAACAGTTTACCACTTAAAGTGTGTTTGTCTTTTGCATAATCGGGAATCTCCAGCTTTCTTTTGTCAGCATAAACAGTAATCAACAAATTATCAACTACCCTACTCTTAGGAGACCTAGCTAAAAACAAAACAGCATAAACTAGAAATAATCTGCAACCATCATCTTCTCTTCCCTTAAAATCAAAATATTGCCTCTCTAACACATCCACAAGCAAAGTCGCATTGGGATTAGCTAAACCAACATCTTCTGACGCTATCACTCTAAGCCTATTCCATAATCCTTTAGGATTTGCAGTCTCTATCTTGGTTGCCCAAAACACAGCCTCATACTCATTCCCTCTTCTAATATCCTTTTGCAAAGCAGACATCAACTCATCCCACTCATAAACCCCATCTATCTTGGGCTTGGATGCGTTGCCACATTTAGAGAAATTAGTCTGTAAACTAGTCATGGCAATCACCCTTCTGTATGGAAGCAAGGAGTCTAACCATAAAAGAATAGTTCAACCTCAACATACAGCTTTTCAGCTTATTTATTCTAATTCTTAATCTAAAATTTCTTAAATACACTATATTACAGGAATCATTAGTTGGAGTTAACAACACCATCATACTACTAGTTCGGTCATTCTGCAAGTGAGTGTTTCCGACACAGTTGATTTTATAGAATTTAAGGTGAGGATTCTCTTCTATGAGTGATGCAATGAGCGCCCATAATTCATCCGAAGTTGGAAGAGTTTCTGTGTGAATATAGATAATGCCCAACTCCTTAGCCTCTTCTATCTGTGATTCACTTCTAGTAGCTCCAAAACTGAAGTGTAATCTAAACTGAATTTTGTCCCCATGTTTAACATAATTCCCAGTTACCCATTCTAATCCATTGTATAGGTTGCTATTTATGCTGGTTATTCTTTCATCACTAAAATAGGTATTAGGTTGCCAATAGTTCACTTCGTAGGCACCAAATTCTACTCCATTTTTTTTAAAAATGCCATCACAGCCACGCTCACTAACATCATGCGATTTTACAAAATAGCCATGTGAAGTAAATGCATACGCAACTAAGTCTTCCGCAATCTTACCTTTCGCTTCATTGTTTTGATTATAAACTATTACCTTTCACCTTTTCCAAAAATATTTTACCTTTATTCATTACAACTCTGACATTCTTAAAATCAGCATTATTCTTCACACGCCACTTAAGAGAAGATAAAATAACCCTAACATTTTGACTAGGAAAGGCTGCTAAGTTTACCTCGTAATAATCACTTTCAGAAGCTAAAAATTCTCGTAATGCTTCATCATATTGTGGAAGTCTTTTAACCTTAGACTTAGGCATTTTATCTGAGGATATTGGTTTACCATATTTTCCCATTATTTCTCCCAACTTTTCCAAAAAACGATTGTCGTAATCTGTAATATATAATAGGTACAACGTAACTTATAAGCGTTGGTCTAGAATTTCAATTGAAGGCAGACATAAGCAAAAAAAATTCAGTTAAGAGCTATATGGGGTGTCTGATGTATTTCTGCATAAGTGGAATTAATCCGTTAGTAACTTCTATCTCAATTAGTTTGGCAGTATCTATGTAGTATAAACGCAGTTTCTGAATATGAGGCGCTGATAATCTCAATAGCTCATCACATTGATTTGGATATCCAAAAGGACCCTTTGGATGCAACCCATTTTCAAACATATCAAATTTTGCTTCAAACAGTTTTTCTGAAAGATTTAGTTTACGCTCATTAAGAAGGTCTCTATATACTCCATGGTCAAGTATCCAATTAGCAATCACACCCGCATCATGAGCATCAATAGAAAATTGTGTGATGTAGGTTTTCCAATCTTCGTAAATGTGACGCCTAGTCTCAGCATTTAATTTGGATAATTCTCTAAATCTAGGGCATATCTGATTGGAAAAAAGAGCTATCTTCTCATAGAGTCTCTTGTCATGAGCCATCATAAACTCAAATAACCCACTTTTTCTGATTCTTTCTAATTCTACAAAGTCTGTTCGCAACATATCAGGTCTTTCTAAAAAATTTTCAAACGTTTCCTTCTTGGTGTGAATTTCTGATAGAAGAGGAATATATGTCTCCTTAACATTACTTATAATGTATTGAGACCGGTATTCCCACTTTCTAACCATAAACAGAAAAACTGCGTTACCAACAACAGTCAAGCTAGCAGCCAAAAGAGGAATAAACAAAGGATTGGCAAATACATCTACAACAGCCATCTGTTATACGCTCAGTCTATTTTAGCTAAAATACTTCTCAGTTGTTTAAAAAACTTCATTTTCCATGGTCCATGGTAAAATATTAATTTGTAATCACCACGCGTAAACATGTCCCTCCATGTCACCTATATCACGATAC